>DATJNL010000547.1:0-3969 GCA_035508175.1 Myxococcales bacterium | reverse complement strand
GGCGCCGCCCGCCGGGCCCGCGCGCCGGCCGCGGTCGCCCTCTTCGCCTTTGCGGTCTTCCGGGTGCGCGCCATGGGCAGCTCTCCCCGCGGCGCGCGCCTCCGCGCGGCGCGAGAGCCGGTGAGGACGTACGCACCCGGTCGCCGGACCGTCAAGCGGAATGCGCCCCTTGCGCGCCCGCGGCGCGGGAGGCCCGCGGCGACCGGAATCGGACAGGAAAGGAAACCCCGGGAGCCCGTGCGGGCGCTCCCGG
This sequence comes from Myxococcales bacterium, assembly GCA_035508175.1. Taxonomy (GTDB): domain Bacteria; phylum Myxococcota; class Myxococcia; order Myxococcales; family JAKAPL01; genus DATJNL01. Next base: position 3,716 of record DATJNL010000547.1, on the reverse strand, counting down.
GGGCGCTGCGCCCGTCCTAGCTGCCGGACGAGTTGCTGCCGCTGCTGCCGCCCGTGCCCGCCGCCGCGGACGCGGCCCCGACGGGCGCCGTGCCCGAGAGGACCTGCCCGTTGGGCCCGGTCACGGTCACCGTGGCCTCGCCGCCGGTCACCGCCAGCTTCGCCTTCTTGCCCGTGGTGTCACGGGCCTCCCGGGTCAGCTTGGCGTCGGCCTGCGCCTTCGCCTTGGTGGCGACCGAGGGCGCCTTCGCCGTGCCGGGCGAGAGCCCGAAGTTCTTCAGGACGGGATTGCCCTTCCCGAAGAACGCGACGAGGGCGCCGTCCAGTGCCGTGAGGAACTGGTGCGCGGTGGGCAGCTCGGCGTTGAGGGCGGTGCGTGCCGCACCGACCTGCGCCTTGCTGTCCTGCACGGCCGTCGTGAACGCGGTGAACAGCTGCGCCACCGCCGAAAGGACCGCCTCGATCGACGCCATCGAGAAGGTCTGCCCGAGGAAGACCAGGCTCGTGCCGGCGGGCAGGTACTTCTGCACGCCGGTCAGTCGCGCGGTCACCTTGTCCGAGAACTTGGTGGTCGCCAAGCTCTTGGTGCTCACCTGCACGAGCCCGGGGTTGTTCAACCCGAGCCCGCTCAGGACACCGCCGGCCCCAACTGCGGAGCCGGTGCTCCCCGCCGCGGCGCCCGCCGCGGTGGAGTTGCTGCTGGCCGCCGCCACACCAGTGGCGGTCGGGGTGCTGACCACGGGGGCGCTTGCGCCCACGGGGGTGCTGCTCTTGTGCGTGGCCAAGGTGGCCTCCTTCGTCGAAACCCGCACCGGGCCAATCCCGGCGCGGGGCGCTGCGAGGGAGCTTTCGCTCCCCTAAAGGCCCTCCATGGGCACGGAGGCCGAAAAGCGTGACATGGGGACGGTCGATTTCCGCTAAATGCCCGGGATCACTGGCGCGGCGGCGGCCTCGTGGCGCGCCGCGATGCACGGCGTCGCCTCCGGCACCACCGGCCCGCCCGCGGACGCGCCCTGGCCCGAGCCGAACGGCGGCCCGGGCGCGCAGGACCGCGTCTACTCGGACTGAGCGCCCAGCTTCGCCGCGCGGGCGAGCAGCGCCGCGCGCTCCGAGGCGTTCTGCGTGAGCTCGGCGGCCTGCTCGAAGCCCGCCCTGGCCTCGGCGCGACGGCCCACCTTCTCGAGGAGGTCGGCGCGCACCGCGGGCAGGAGGTAGCTGGCCGCGAGCGCGGGCTCGTGCGCCAGCGCCTCCACCACGAGCAGCCCCGCCTCGGCGCCGAAGGCCCAGCCCACGGCCACGGCGCGGTTCAGCTCCACGATCGGCGAGGGGGCGGCGCGCGCGAGGTCCTCGTACAGGCCCGCGATGCGCCGCCAGTCGGTGTCCGCGGCGTCCTTCGCGCGGGCGTGGCAGGCCGCGATGGCCGCCTGCAGGGCGTAGGGGCCGTCGCGGCCGTGCAGGGCCTCGGCGCGGGCCAGCGCGGCGAGCCCGCGCTCGATGGCGAGGCCGTCCCAGCGCGAGCGGTCCTGCGCGAGCAGCGGCACCGGCGCCCCCGCCGCGTCCACGCGCGCCGCCGCGCGCGACCCCTGGATCTCGAGGAGCGCCAGCAGGCCGTGCACCTCGGGCTCCGCGGGCGCGATCCCCGCGAGCACGCGCGCGAGCCGCAGCGCGTCCTCGCACAGCGCGGGCCGGAGCAGGTCCTCGCCGGCCGTGGCGGCGTAGCCCTCGTTGAAGATCAGGTACACGACCTCGAGCACCGAGGCGAGCCGCGCCGCGCGCTCGGCCTTGCGCGGCACCTCGAACGGCACGCCCGCCTCGGCGAGCGTGCGCTTCGCCCGCACGATGCGCTGGGCGATGGTGGGCTCGGGCACGAGGAAGGCGCGCGCGATCTCCTCGGTGGTGAGGCCGCCCAGCAGGCGCAGCGTGAGCGCCGCGCGCGCCTCGGTCGAGAGCAGCGGGTGGCAGGCCACGAAGACGAGCCGCAGCAGGTCGTCGCCGACGTCGTCGTCGAGCGCGCCCTCCACGTCGGGCGCCTGCGGGGGCCCGGCCTCCCACGCCAGGCGGCCGAGCGTGCGGGCCGCGAACTGCCCGCGCCGCCGCCGGTTGATCGCGTGGTGCCGCGCGGTGGCCATGAGCCACGCGCCGGGGTTGTCGGGGAGGCCGTCGCGCGGCCACTGCTCCAGCGCGGCCACGAGCGCGTCCTGCGCCAGCTCCTCGGCCGCCCCCACGTCGCGCGTGAGGCGCGCGAGGCGCGCCACGAGCTTGGGCAGCTCGATGCGGTAGACGGCCTGGATCGCGCGCCGCGCCTCGTCCTCTGGCACGGCGCGCGATTAGACCACGCGTCACTCCCTCGCCGCCAGGCGGCGCCAGGGCACGAGCGCCCGCAGCCGCGCGTCGCGCAGCCACAGCCCGAGCCAGGCGAGCACGCCCATCGCCACCGAGAACCACAGCGACGCCTCCTGCAGCCGCACCTTCGCCGCGGTGGCCCCGCCGAGGTACGCGGTCAGGAACACGGCGCCGAACACCGCCGTGCGCGGGATCGCGTAGAGCACGGCGGCCGCGAGCGCCAGCACGCCGAGCAGCTGGATCTGCGCGTCGGGAAAGCCGAGCTGCGCCTGCGCCGCCACCACGTGCTGCTCGCGGGCCAGCTTGCCCGCGGCGTCGAACAGCATGAACGCCACGACCAGCCCGCTCAGCACCCTGCCCGTCCATTGCATGCTGCGGCCTCCTTCGTCGGCCTCCGCCCGTCGGCCGGCGGAGCCGTCCTCCTCCGTGACCATCCCTTTCGAGCTCATGGCCGCCTCCTAGGCCGGGATCCCGGGGCCGACGAGCTGGCGCAGCTCGCACTCGCCGTCGCCCGCCGCGGTCAGGAAGCGGCGCGCGTGCTCGTACGCCTCCTCCTTCGAGCGGACGTCGATCATGGCCCAGCCGATGACCACCTCCTTGGCCTCGGTGTAGGGGCCGTCGGTGAACTTGCCCTTCGCGAGCTTCACCTTGCCGCCGGTCGGCAGCATGCCGCCGGTGGACACGAGCGTGCCCGACTTCACCATCTCCTCGGTGAGCTTCCCGATCGCCGCCAGCCGCTCGGGGCTGGGCGCCGCGGCGCTCGCCGGGGTGTACGCGAACCAGTAACGCATGGCCTCTCTCCTCTCGTGGGCCCCGGCGGGATGCCGGTCCCACAGGGTACGTCAAACGAGGGGCGCGGAGATCGACACGCGCGAGGCGCCGCGCGGCGAGGGGGCCCGCTAGCGCCCCGGGCTGCCGCCGCCGGCGGCGTGCTCGTCCGGCACGGGCGCGAACATGGGGGGCCCCGGGGGCGGGCGGGGCCGGTCGGGCGGCAGGGTCTGCTGCAGGGGGGGAAGCGGCGACGGCCGGGGCGGCGCGGGGGCGAAGAAGCGGTAGACCGTCCAGCCGAAGAACACGGCGATGACCGCGGCGGCGGCGAGGCGGGAGATCTTTCCTTGCGTGCGCGGCTTCGGCTGGCTGCGGGTCATGTCGGCGATCGCTTTCGGGACGTCGAGGGGCGGCGGGGGGACGAAGAGGTAGCTGTCGAAGGCCTGGTCGGTGGCCTCGACGGCCGCGAGGACCTTGCGGCAGGAGTCGCAGCCCTCGAGGTGGCGCTCCACGCGCTTGGCCTCGAGCTCGGAGAGGTAGCCGTCGGCGTAGTCGGGCAGGTCGTCGACCACGTGGTCCGCGGCGGCGGGCGCCGGCGCCGCGGCC
>DATJNL010000546.1:0-9297 GCA_035508175.1 Myxococcales bacterium | reverse complement strand
GGGGCCGGAGCGCGCCCTGCCGCCGGCGGCGCTCCCGGGCTGGCTGAGCGAGATGGGGGCGAGCCGCGTGCGCGCTTTCGGCGAGGGGCTGCTCGCCCAGCGTGCGGCTCTGGAGGCGCTCGCGTCCCCGGCGCTGGCGTTCGATCTCGAAGGGCCGAAATCCCCCACCGCGCTGAACGTCGCGAAGCTCGCCGGCCCGTCGGGCGACACGCGGCCGGAGGCCCTGTTCGCGATCGAGCCGCGGTACGTCCGGCCGTCGGAAGCGGAGCTGAAGTACCCCGAAGGAACGTTCAAGCCGCATCCGACCGCGGGGTGAGGGAAAGCCCGACCGCGACCCCCGACTTTCGACCTCGACCCAGACCCCGACCTCGACTTCGACCCCGACGCTGACCGACCTTGACCTCGACGCTGACCCTCGACCCCCGACCTCAGCCCGTCCTCGTCGACTCCTCGTGCACCAGCTCCACGATCCTCTTCACCAGCTCCGGCGGCGTCTGCGGCAACAACCCATGCCCCGTGTTGAACACGTGCGGCCCACCCCGGCCCTCCGCGAGCACGCGCCGCGCTGCGGCCAGCGCCGCCTCCGGCGTTGCGAGCAGGGCCACCGGATCGAGGTTGCCCTGCAGCGGCCGCTCCGGGCCCAGCAGCCGGCGCGCGTCGCCGAGCGGGCAGCGCCAGTCCACGCCGATCACGTCGCCTCCGGCCCGCGCCAGCAGGGGCAGCAGGGTGGCCGTGTCCGTGCCGAAGTGCAGCGTGGGGACGTTCAACCCCCGCAGCGCCGCGAAGACGCGCGCGGTGTGGGGCAGCACGCAGGCCTCGTAGTCGGCTGGCGCGAGGCAGCCCACCCAGGAGTCGAAGAGCTGCACGGCCTGGGCGCCGGCCCCGATCTGCATCTTCAAGTAGGCCACGCAGGTCTCGGCGAGCTTGCCGAGCAGGAGGTTCCACGTCGCCGGGTCGCCCCACATGAGCGCCTTGGTCCGTTCGAAGCTCTTCGAGTGGCCGCCCTCGATCAGGTAGGAGGCGAGCGTGAAGGGCGCGCCGGCGAAGCCGATCAACGCCACCTCGGGCGGCAGCTCGCGGCGCACCAGCTTCAGCGCCTCGCCCACGTACCCGAGCTCGCCAGCGTCCGCGACGCGCAGGCGCTCCACGTCGGCCCGCGACCGGACCGGCCGATCGATCACCGGGCCCTCGCCCTCGGCGAAGCGCAGCGGCGCGCCCATCGGGGGCAGCGGCAGGAGAATGTCCGCGAACAGGATCGCCGCGTCGACCCCGAGCCGCCGCACCGGCTGCAGCGTCACCTCGGCTGCCACCTCGGGCGTGCGCGCCATCGTGAGGAAGTCGTGCCGCTCGCGGATGGCCCGGTACTCGGGCAGGTAGCGACCCGCCTGCCGCATGAACCACACGGGCGTGGCGTCGACGGGCTCGCCGCGGCAAGCGCGCAGGAAGCGGGGCTCCGGCATGCCCTCATGTACTCCTCCTGGATCGGCGTTCGCAAGGATCAGCCTCCCGCGGACGGTGGTCGCAGCGAGCCGGCCGCCCCGAGGCCAGGACGGCACTTTGCGGGGTGCGCGACCTGGTGCATGATCGTCCCCATGGCGCGGCGTCATTCCAAGCACCGACGCCGTCTTGGCGTCCTCGTCGTCTCGTGGGTCGCGGCCGCCCTCGCCGGCTGCTCCAGCGGCGGCGCGGGTGGCTCCACGGCGGGGTCCACGACGGCCGCGGCGTCGACGGGCGGCAGCAACTCCGCCGGCGGCTCGGCGACCGGAAGCGGCGGGGGCAATCGCTCCGCGGGCTCCTCGACCGGTGCTGTCTCGAGGTCGACCGGGGCCGGCTCGACCGCGGGGGGTGGCAGGACGGGAGGTGGCACGACCGGCGCGGCCAGCAGCGGCGGGAGTCAGGGCACGACCGGGGGAGGGGCCGACGGCGGGATCGCCGCTTCTGCCTGCGAGAACCCCTCGTGCACCGTCTCGGACGCGACCTGCGCCGAGGGCGCCAACCAGGACGTGTACGACAACCAGTGGTGCTGCAGCAGCAGCTGCAACGGGGCGAACAGCTGCCCGGCGTCCGAGACGCTCTACGCCTGCTCCTGGAGCAGCTGGTACGTGGTCTCGAACGCGCCGGCGGGGAACACGGCGGTGCTCACCTACGTGAGCTCCCAGCTGAACTACCCGAGCACGCCACAGTTCGGCTCCTTCAACAGCATCACCAGCACCTTCGCGGAGGTCAGCCCGCACGGCGCGAGCTCGGATTTCGAGGCCGCCTACGATCTCTGGTTCAACGACTACGCGAACGAGGTCATGATCTGGGTCGACAACGACAACCAGACGCCCGGCGGCGCGCCGAGCTCGCTGATCGCCTCGCATGTTTCGGTGGGCGGCGGCACCTACGACGTCTATCTGTCCGGCAGCACCATGTACTTCGTGGCGGTGACCAACTTCAGCTCCGGCACGGTCGACATCCTCTCGGTCCTGAAGTTCGCCGCCTCGCCCCAGGGCCAGAGCTGGCTCCCAGCGGACTCCACGATCACGCAGTTCAACTTCGGCTGGGAGATCTGCTCCACCAACGGCCAGGACGCGACGTTCTACCTCGACGATTTCTCCATCACGGCGAGCTGAAGGCGAGAGGGGGCGCGCCGTTGACCGGACGCGGCCCGTGTGGTTGGTGGGCGGCGCATGGCCTGGCGCAGCCCGAGCAGCAAGGTGGTGCTCCTCCTCGCGGAGGTCTACCCTCCGTTCGGCGAATCGAGCGAGGCCGTCGACGTCGCTCGCCGCGTGGCGGACCTGCGGCGCATGGGGTACGCCGTGGAGGTCATCGCGCCCTCGCCAGACGGCGACGAGTTCATCCACGAAGACGACTCGGGTGCGCTCGTGCATCGGGTGGTTGCGTCGCGCTCGTATCTGCTGCGGCCGCTCGGGGCTCGGGAGGCGTCCTTCGGCGTGCGCGCCGCCGAGAAGGCCCTCGAGCTCGTGTATCTCTGGCGCCGGGAGTTTCTGTGGATCGAGGCCCGGTTGCCGCGGCGCCAGCTGCTGCCCCTGCGGTCGGTGCCGGCGCTGCGCGGCAAGCTCGGCAAGCGCCCGCCGGCGTCCCCGGTCGCGGCCGCGGCGCCGGCGGCGCCCGTGGCCGGCGTCGACGTGATCCTCTGCACCTACGACCGGCTCGACGACCTGGTCCGCTCGCTCCCGACGGTGCTCGCGGCGGCGGCCCGCGCTCGCGACGCCGGCCTCGACTGCGGCACCACGGTCGTCTACCAGAACGACTGGCTCCCCGAGCGGCTGGGCGCTGCGCTCCCGACGATCGCGAGCGATCCCCACCTGCGCCTGGTGTTCGCCTCGCCGCCGAGCCTGACTCATGCGCGCAACACCGGCCTCGCCCAGACGACGCGGGAACTCGTGCTGTTCACGGACGACGACGTGCTCGCGGAGCCGGGGCTGGTGCTCGCGCACGTCGCGGCGCTGAACCGCTTCACGGGCGCCATCGGCGTCTCCGGGCGCGTGCTCTCGCGCATCGAAGGGGGCCGGGTCTCGAGGCGGCGTGCCGTGGGCCAGATCCGCGCGTCCGGCCACGTGGACTCGAACTTCGACTCGGTCGAGCGAGCCGTCACGCTCGTCCCGCAGACGCCGATGGGCGTGAACATGTCCTTCCGCCGCGCGCGCGTCGACGCGCTCGTGGGGCCTGCCTGGTTCGACGAGAGCCTCACCGGCACGGCCTTCCGGGAGGAGACGACGCTGGCCATGGAGCTCTTTCGACGGGGCGAGCACTTCGTCTATGCGCCCGACGCCGCCCTGGAGCACCTGGAGGCCGTGTCGGGCGGCTGTGCCAACCGCTGGATCGGCCCGCTCGAGAAGCGCGCCGCGCAGGCGGGGCTCGACTACCTCTTCCTGCACCGCCTCTACGAGCGCTCCGGCTTCCTGCGCGCGGTGGGTTCGCTCTTGCGCGCGCGGCGCGACCTGCGCGATTCGCCGCGCCTGCGCACCTTCGTCGCGAAGAGCTACATCAACCTTCGCGGCTGGCAGCTGGGCCGGCGTCACTACGGCCGGCTGCGCCGTCGGGCGTGACCTGCGCGGCCAGCAGCGCCACCTCCTGCGCCAGCCTGCGGATCTGCTCGCGCTGCCGCGCGACCTCGAGGCTCTGGCGGAACACCAGCCAGAGCAGCGCGCCGCAGCACAGGAAGAACAGCGCCGAGGGCGCGTAGTAGATGCCCATCGCGGCGGCGAGCACGTCGATGGCGTGGCGCCAGATGGCGAGTCCGGCGATCGCGGCGCACACGAGGAGCCAAACGAGCGTGTGCCGCTCGTCGGTGCGGAGCCGGCGCGCCGAGGCGACGATGGCCACCGCGAAGGCGAGCGCGGCGGCGAGCGCGAGCAGGCTGGAGCGCGTCATGGGGTGGGCGGCTCGGACGCCGTGCCGGAGCCGAGCAGCTCGAGCCCCAGCGCCAGGGAGACCTTCACCATGTAGTAGGCCGAGGCGAAGGGCCCGAGCGAGCTCTCGCCGCTCGTGCGCGGCCGCATGCGGACGGGCAGCTCGACCACGCGGAAGCCCCGGCGGCAGGCCCACAGGAGGCTCTCGGGCTCGGGGTAGTCGTGCGGGAAGTGCTCCGCGAAGTAGGGGAGGGCGCGGCCGCCGAAGGCGCGGAAGCCGGAGGTGGGATCGGTGAAGGGCTGGCCCGACAGCGCCGAGACCACCGAGGAGAGGAGCCGGTTCCCGGCGCGGCGCAGCGCGTTCGAGCGGAAGCTCTCGACCGAGGCGAAGCGCGTACCCACCGCCAGCTCGGCGCCCTCCGCGATCGCCTCGAGCAGCGCAGGCGCCGAGGCCGGATCATGCTGCCCGTCGCCGTCCATGCGCACGGCGGCTGCGTAGCCCCGCCGCACCGCCCAGCGCAAGCCCGTGGCCTCGGCGGCGGCGACGCCGAGGTTGAACGGGTGGCGCACCACGCGGGCGCCGGCGGCGCGCGCCGCCTCCGCGGTTCGGTCGCTCGATCCGTCGTCCACTACAAGCAGGTCGGCGCCAGGCAGCGCGCGGGCGGCCTCCGCCACGGTCTGGCCGATGGCGGCCTCCTCCTCGTACCCGAGGAGGATCACGAGCGTCCGCACGCCTACAGCCGGTCCTCGCCGAAGGGGGCGAGGCGGAAGCTGCCGCGCTCGTGCGGCATGGCCGCGCGCGGCGAGCGGAAGTACTGCATCGGCGAGTAGGCGAGGAAGTTCGAGACCCGACTCGTGTACAGATCGGCGTAGCCCTCGATCTGCTCGCCGAAGCGGCTGTTCTCATTGCCTTCCTTGAAGAGCAGCCCCCAGTAGCGGTTCATGCCGCCCTCGAGTGCCCCCTCGATGCCCTCGACCTCGCGGTTCACGTCCTTGAGCGCGTGGCGCACCTGCTCGAGCTCGGCCTTCTGCCCGCGCCGCTCGGCCTCGATGGCCGCGCGCGTCGGGGCGTCGAAGCTGCCCTTGTCGAGCCGCTTCTCCAGAGCGTTCAACGCGAGCTTGCGCTGGTTCAGCTCGTCGTCGAGGCGCGCGCGCAGGGACTCGAGCTCCGAGAGCCGCCGGATCTCGTCGGCGTGGCGATCCGTATAGGCAAGCTCGTCTTCCAGCTCCTGCACGATCATGGCGGTGCGCCACAGGCTGCTCTTCTTGCTGCGCAGGATGTCGCCGTAGATGTGGTCGCCCACGTAGAGGACGCGCTCGCCCCCGAGCCCCACCAGCCGCTCGAACTCGCCCAGGTTGCCGCCCTGGTACACGCGGCCCCGCTCGAGCGTCTTGGCCTCCACGCTGGGCTGGCCGGCCTCGTCCACCTCGAAGAAGGGGAGCTTGTCCGAGAAGAAGGTGGGCTTCTGCGCGCCGACCACGATGTAGTCGAAGTAGTTGCGCCAGGACGGGTACTCGGGGAGCAGGCCGGAGAGCAGGTGCCCGAGCACCACGTCGGTGTAATCGAAGAGGGAGTTGGTGAGCAGGAAGAGCTTCTTGCCGCCGGAGCGGAGCTTGTGGAGGGCCGGGCCGATCTCGGCGTCGCGGAGGAAGAAGTCGCCGAGGTCCTTGCGGATCTCCGCCTTCAAGGAGCCGTCGCGGTGGACCTCGTCGATGCAGCGGCGAATGTCGTCGTAGAGCTGTGCGTAGTCGACCTTCTCGCCGCGGCCCTCGAAGAGCTCGATGATCTGCGCGAAGAGCGCGGCCTCGGGCAACGCGAAGAGCGTATCGATGGAGGCGAAGCGCGCGCTCGCGATCTTGAGCTTCTTGTCGCGGTAGAGGCGCTTCCACTCGGCCTCGTCGAGCGGCTTGCGGCCGTGGTAGCAGCGGCCCACGTGGTTGAAGCGGTCCATCTTGAAGATGTTGCCGTGCTCGCGGTCCACCACCAGGCCGCGGATGACGAACTCCCAGTCGTAGACGAGCTTCTCGACGTCGGGGTCGTAGCCAGCGGTGTCGATGAGCCGGCGCAGCGTCATCTGGAAGGAGAGCTCCTCGATGCGGCGCAGGCGGTAGATCGCCAGCGTGTAGTCCATGTCGAAGCCGACGATCTCGATCTGGTCCATGCGCAGGTTCCGGTTCACGAAGACCTGGCGCGTGTGCGGGATTTCGCGGACGGGCGGGTGGTCGAGCAGCTTCGAGAGCTCGGGGTCGACCAGGGGCCGCTCCGCTGCTTCCGCCCCGTTGACGGTCATTGGGCCGGAAATAGCACGCGACGAGCGGGTTGGGGAAGGGCGCCGAGAACGTCACGGGCAGCTTTGGCCCTCGTAGCGCAGCTCGGCCGGGATGCTCACCGTGGTGCCGCTCGCAGCGTCGATGGGGGGCCAGGTGCACGTGCCGAAGAAGGCCGGCTTGGAGCTGTAATAGAGCGAATCCGGCAGCGGCTGCGGGCTGCCGAGCGGCTGGCCGCTCTCGTAGTCGCCTGGGATCGACGCGGCGCTCGTGAGGCTCTGGTAGTCGTAGTTGCCGTAGTTGATCGACGTCGAGAGGGGCGTGGTCTGGAAGCCGTCCGCGTTCCCCGAGTGGCAGCCGTACGTGTACACGGTGGGCGGGGTGGCCCAGCAGTCGGTGGCGGCGTTCGCGGCCGTGACCTCCGGGATCGCGCTGCTCCAGTCCACGTGCAGGTAGGTGCTCTGCGAGAGCGGCCGGCCCAGCACGTTGCCCACGAAGGCGTAGTAGCTGTTCTCGTCGTAGACGTCGACGCCGTAGAAGCCCCAGGTAGGCGCGTCGACCGTGGTGCTCGAGCCGTCGATGATGTTCTGCAGGCTGGCCGGGTTCACGCCGGTCCAGTCGCCGGTCTCGTCACCCCAGAGCCAGTTGCGGAAGAATACGTCGTGCGACGAGGTGCCGTGGTAGTCGTCGGCCGCGATGTGCGAGGCCACGTTGCCCTCGAACAGGTTCATGAAGGGGTGAGCGCCGTGGTTGGCCCGCGCGCCCGCGAGATAGCTCTGGTCGTCGGTGTAGTCGTCGTCGATGTAGTTGTAGAGCGCGCAGATGCCCGAGCCGCCGCCCTGGTTGATCAGGCTGTGGCGGTTGTGGCGCATCACGTCGTTCTCGATCTTGTGATCGCTGTTCACGTTGTAGAGGTAGATGCCGTAGTCAGCGCCGCTCGCGTTCGAGTAGCCGTCGTGCACGTAGCAGTCGCGGACCTCCGCGCCGTACGAGGCGGTGAGCTGGATGTGCGAGGAGCCGCTGTCGCCGCCGGCGTTGATGGTCTCGACGCCCTTCACCCAGCAGTAGGCGCAGCCCTCGATGTTCACGAGCGGACTGCCGCCGACGTTCGCCTGGCTGCCGTCGAGCGTGAGGTCCTCGAAGCCGCCCTCGATCGTCTGCATGTCGTACACGCGGAGCTGCGGGCCGCCCTCGACGGCCGTCGTGGGCCAGGAGGTCCCGGGGTAGAGCTGGCCGTAGGTCTTCGAGGTGGGGTCGCGGTAGAGATCGAAGTAGAGCGGCCGGCCGAGGGTGATGGACCGGCTGGCGGGGTCGAACGACGCGACCGGCACCAGCTGCTGCATGAAGTGCCAGCCGTTGTTGTCGCCGCAGTAGTAGCAGAAGTCGCCGTCGAAATCCGTCGTGTCGCCCGACAGGAAGTCGCCGCTGGAGCCGCTCACGAGGCCGGGGTCGTCGTCCCCGAACACGGAGACCCACATGGCGCCGTTGTGCTTGCCAAAGAAGGCCGACAACGCGGTGAAGTCGGCGGCGTTGGTGAGCGTGACGGTGGTGTCGCCCTTCAGCGGGGAGCCGGAGAGCAGATAGCCGTTGGACGGCTGCATCCAGGTGGGGGAGGGGTAGATGTTGGTTCCGCCCGTCTGCACGCTGCCATCGGCGGCGATGGTCCCGTCGCCGTCGGTCTCGAAGCTCTGCGTCTCGAGCGGGGAGCTGTACTGGTTGGCCTGCCCGGCCATGAAGCTCTGGCCGACGACGAGGATGGTTTGGCCCATGCCTGCGCCGCGGAGCGCCACCTGGCTGGCGATCTGGACGGGCGTGTCGATGAGGTAGGTCGCGGCGGGCAGAACCACGGCGGTGCCGGTGGGCGCGGCGTCGATGCACGCCTGGATGGCCGGGCCGTCGTCCGTGGTGCCGTCGGCGTGCAAGCCCGCGCAGGTGGTGGGCGGGTAGCTCGGGAGCACGCCGCCGTTCCAGAGATCGGAGCCGGCCTCCCAGGGGATGGAGCGGCATTCCCCCGGATTCTGGACGCAGTTGACGCCGTCGCCCGAGGGCAGAACCGCGACGCTGGTGGCCCCGCCGCTGGAGCCGGCGGTGGCGCCACCGGTCGATCCCGTGGTCGAGCCGCCGCTCGTGCCGACTCTCCCCGTGGTTCCCGCCGTTCCCGTGGCGCCGCTCGAGTGGCTGCCGGTGCTGGCGCCGCTCGTGGCTGAGCCGTGGCCGCCGGTACTGCCACCGCTGGCGGCCGAGCCTCTGCCACCCGTGGAAGAGCCGCTCGTTGGCGCCGCGGCGCTCGTGGTGCCGCTGCTCCCCGCGCTGGTGCTGGAACCGGGCGGCTGGGAACAGGCAGCAGCGCCGAGGGCGAGCAGGATGGCGAAGCGGTTCATGGGTTGGTCTCCCGAGGGGAGGAGCCTAGCCTGGGTAGGGAGGAGGGCCAACGTGGAAGCCGGCGGCCCTAGACTGCGACGTCGAGCGACCCTCGAACTCGACCCCGACCTCCGACCCCGGACCCCCGACCCCCGTCCCCCGTCCCCCGTCCCCCGTCCCCCGACCCCCGACCCCCGTCCCCCGTCCCCCGACCCCCGACCCCCGTCCCCCGTCCCCCGACCCCCGACCCCCGATCCCCGACCCCCGATCCCCGACCCCCGATCCCCGACCCCCGATCCCCGACCCCCGT
>DATJNL010000545.1:0-5188 GCA_035508175.1 Myxococcales bacterium | reverse complement strand
GAGGGCAGCGCCGTGCAGCAGCAGCGACAGGAGCAGCGCCGCCGCCCCCCGCTTCGCGCTGGCGCCGCGCGACGACATGCGGCTACGGGCTCGGCGCGGCCGCGCGGTCCGCCTGCTCCACGTCGAGCGCGAACTTGGTGATCCCCTCGCCCTTGAGCACGTCGATCACGTGGATCACCTCGCGGTGCCGCGAATCGCCGTCCGCGGCGATGACGGCGCGCATCTCGGGGTCCTTGGCCTTCTCGGTCCGGACGCGCTCGAGGAGCTGGGCGTCGGAGACCGGTGCGCCGTCGAGCACGACGGTGCCGTCCGCCTTGACGATGACCATGAAGGTCTTGCCCACCACCTCGCCGCCGTTCGCCGCCTTGGGGAGGTTCACCTGGATGGCGCGGCGGACGATGTAGGTCGCCGTCACCATGAAGATGATAAGCAGCACGAGGGTGATGTCCACCAGCGGGGTCACGTTGATCCCCGTGATCACCTCGTCTTCGCCGTCGCCCTGCGAGACCGCCGCCATTCACTTGACCCCGGAGACCTTGGCCTGCGACGGCTGCTCACCTTGCACCGAGAGCCCCGCCACGAGCGCGTGGCCGAGCGTGTTCGTCCGCCCCACGATGGCCTTCAGCCAGCGCTGGAAGCCGTTGAAAGCCACGACCGCCGGGAGCGCCACGAAGAGGCCGATCGCCGTGGCGACGAGGGCCTGCGAGATGCCCGCCATCACGGTCTGCGGCCCCTGGGCCGCCTGGCCCGGGGTGGCGCTGGCGAGGTCCTGGAAGGCCCGGATGATGCCGAGCACCGTCCCGAGCAGGCCGATGAAAGGGGCGTTGTTGCCCAGCGTGCCCAGGAAGGCGAGGAAGCGCTCGTAGTGCATGCGCTGCCGCACGATGCCGCCCGCGATGACCTCCTGCACGGCCTCCGCCCCCTGGGGAGCGGCGTCGATGGCGGTGCGCAGCACCTCGCCCTCCATGCCGCGGGCGGCCGCGAGCTTGGCCCGCACCCCCGCCCGGTCGCCGCGGCGAAGCGCCGCCGCGAGGTCGTCGACCCCGGAGATGCCCCGGAACGCGTAGAAGGCGGCCCGCTCCAGCATCACGGCCACCGAGAGCAGCGACAGGGCGATCAAGAGGTAGAGAATCCAGTCCTCGCCGAGGAGGGTGAAGCGAAGGAGCGTCTGGGTCACGGGCGTCGTTCCGGGGGTGAGGGGCGGGCGGGCGGATCCTTTATACTCTTGGCCAACCGCGTCAATAGCCGGAGTGTAACAGTTTGACCGCGCGGCTCGCTTCCCTGTAAGTTCCGCGGCTGCACGCTCAGCACCGAGGTAGACATGCGCAAGAGTTCCTCCCTAGCCGCCGTCGCACTCCTCGCGCTCATCGCGCTGGTAGCGGTCCCCGGCAGCTCCTGTAGCCCGCCGGCGGGCTCGGCGCCACCCGACTCGGGCGTGACCGTCGACTGCACGACGGACAGCGAATGCGCCGCGGCGCTCGACGCCGGCAACTGCGACGAGGGCATCTGCGTCATCTGCCAGACCAACACCGACTGCACCGACAGCGCCGAGACGTGCGTCGCCGGCACCTGCGTGGTGCAGAGCACGGCCGGCGCCACCAACGGCGGGGCCGGCACCAGCGGCGGCGCCACGGGCGGGGGCTCCAGCGGCGGGCTGCCCCCCGGGCAGTGCGTCACGAGCTGCGACTGCACGACTCCGGGCAAGCTGGCGTGCCTCTCGGGGAACTGCTCCGCGCAGAATCCAGACGGCGGCTGCACGCGCGCGAACGACTGCTCGTGCGACCAGATCTGCTCCGCGGGCAAGTGCGAGCCCAAGTGCAAGACCAACGCCGACTGCAAGAACCCGCTGCCGTTCTGCTACCTGCCACAGGGGCAGTGCGGCCCGTGCACGACCAACGCCAACTGCCCCACCGGCCAGTCGTGCGTGGGCGGCGCCTGCCAGACCACGCCGGACGGGGGCTGCAGCGCGACGCACTGCTGCAACAACGGCAACTGCCCGGGGTCGGCGCCGGTCTGCAACATGACCACCGCCGTCTGCGGCCCCTGCACCAGCTCGGTGCAGTGCAGCACCGGCTACGCCTGCATCAGCGGCTCCTGCCAGGTCTCGGGCACGAGCGGCGGCGGCGGCTGCGGCGCCAACGGCTGCTCCGCCGGCCAGACCTGCCAGAACGGCGTCTGCGTCACCGCCACCTGCAACCCGCCCTGCGGCGCGCCCGCGACGTGTGGCCCGAACAACTCCTGCGTCTGCCCGACCAACTGCAACGGCATCTGCGGCAGCGGTCAGACGTGCAACATGACGACCTGCCAGTGCGGCGTGGCCACGGGCGGCAGCATCGGCGGCCTCATCGGCGGCAGCCTCGGCGGCTTCACCGGCGGTAGCCTCGGCGGCCTGACCGGCGGCACCTGCGATACCACGACCTGCACGGGTTGTTCGTCGGGCACGACCTGCTACTGCGTCGACGGCAATCCCTGCAGCAGCAGCGACTACTGGTGCCTCGTCGGCGACCTCGGCGTGCCGGGCGTCTGCCAGTAGCGGCGGGACTTGCCGGACGCACCCATCCACACGGCCGCCTTCCGGAGGCGGCGGGCGCAGAACTGGCTGCTCGCCGGCCTGATGTACGCGTTGTTCTACATGGCGCGCTACAACTTCGCGGCCGTCAACGCGCGGCTGGCGGAGCTCTTCGGCTGGAGCAACCTGCAGATCGGCGTCATCTCGTCCACGGCCACGCTCGTCTACGGCCTCTCGGTGTTCCTGAACGGGCCGCTCGCCGACCGCATCGGCGGACGGCGCGCGATCCTCATCGGCGCGGCGGGCGCGGCGGGCTTCAACCTGCTCTTCGGGTCGCTGCACCTCTACTTGAACCACGCGGCGGCGTGGACCGGCGAGGGCTCCGCGCGGCACGTGGCCATGCAGGCGCAGCTCCGCGCGGGCATGACCGCGTCGACGCTGCTCGCGCTGTTCGCCACCTGCTGGGCCTTCAACCACTACTTCCAGTCGTTCGGCGCCCTCAGCATCGTCAAGATCAACGCGGCCTGGTTCCAGGTGCGGGAGCGCGGCTTCTTCTCCGGCATCTTCGGGATCCTCATCCGGCTCGGGCTCGTGCTGGCCTTCTTCGGATCCCCCTTCATCCTGCGCTGGCTCCCGTGGCAGTGGGTCTTCTGGATCCCCGCCGCGCTGCTCCTCGTGCTCTTCGGCGCCAACTACCTCGTCGTGCGCGACACCCCGGCCGACGCCGGCCTGCCCGAGCTCGACACCGGCGACGAGGCGCCCGGCGCGCCCGCCGGGAAGGCGACCCTCGGCGCGGTCCTCCGCAAGGTCTTCGCGAGCCGGGTCATGTGGTCCATCGCGCTCTGCTCGATGATGATCGGCTTCGTGCGCCGGAGCGTCATCGACGATTGGTGGCCAAAATACTTCGTCAACGTGCACCACGCCGACGCCCGCGGCCTCGCGGGCTTCGCCCCTTACGAGATCGCCGCCTGGGGCATCGCCCTGGCCGGGATCGCGGGCGGCCTCACGTTCGGCTACCTCTCCGACCACGTCTTCGACGGCCGGCGTGCGCCCGTCGTGGTGGTCGGGTTCTCGGGCATGGCGCTGGTGCTCGCCGCCTTCGCGCTCGGGGATCACGCCGGCGCCGGGCCGTACGCGGCGGCGGCCTCCCTGGTGTCCCTCTCCTTCTTCGTGAACGGCGCGCACGGCATGATCGGCGGCGCCGCCAGCATGGACTTCGGCGGCCGCAAGGCCGCGGCGACCGCGGCCGGTCTCTTCGACGGGATGCAGTACATCGCCGGCTCCGTCGTGGGCGTCAGCATGGGTCGGCTGCTCGACCGCTACGGCTGGAGCGTCTGGCAGCTCTTCCCGATTCCCTTCGCGATCGCGGGCGCCGTGCTCATGTCCACGCTCTGGAACGCGCGACCCGGGCGGGTCGCGACGCCAGCCCCGGCGGAGGCCGAGGCGGCCTAGCACGGCGAGGTTCGCCGGCGCTTCCGGTCTCGAGGCTACTTCCCGCGGAGGAAGTTCGGGATCGAAGGGATCCCGGGCGCGAGCGCGATGGGCCGCCCGGAGTGATCCGTGTCGAGGTGCACGCAGAGGGCGCCGGCGAAGATCTCGTGGTAGCGGTTGATGTGCGCCGGTTCGTTGTCGAAGGCCGCGACCACGCGGCCGAGCGCCAGCACGCGCGCGCACGCCTGATCCTTCCACAGGTCGTCGTGCATCTCGAGCGTGGGCTTGAGCAGCAGGTGCACCGCGCGCGTCTCGGGCTCGGGGAAGCCGGCGGCGCGAAACGACGCGACGGTGCCCTCCCGCATCCCCTCGTGGCGGCCCGTCAGGTAGACGATCTCGCCGAGCGCGCCGGCTTCGCGCACGAAGTCGGGCGCGCCGCGGACGGGCACGTCGTGAGCGCAGTAGGCGCTCGTGAAGAAGCGATCGCGCCAGAAGCGCCGCGCCGGGTCGCGCAGCGCGTGGGCCCGCTCGGGCGCCACGCCCGCGTTGCGCATCGCGACCTCGAGATCCCAGCCGTCGAAGTGCTCGGGCCCCACGATGCGCAGGGCCGGCTCGCCGATGCTCTCGCCGAACTCGCGCAGGATCAGCGCCTGCCGCGGCCGGTTGTCGAGCAACGTCGAGTCGAGATCGAAGACGACGAGCCCGCGGTCGCGGCGCAGCGTCGCGAGAACGTCGTCGAGGGCGGCGGATCGGTCGACGGGGGGGCGATCGCTCTTCGGCTGTCCGGGCATGAAGGGCGGGGAGAATCCCAGGCGCGGGCGTGCGCCGTCAAGACGATCGCGGCACCGGAGGGACGGGGAAGGCCGCAGGCGGCGTTCCCTTCCGCCGGCGACGTCTGCGACTCGATGTCGTCGAGGCGCGTCGACAAATTGACCTCACGTGCCGCCGGCCGTATTGTGGATCCGGTCGTAGCGCCACGGCGAACAT
Organism: Myxococcales bacterium; assembly: GCA_035508175.1. GTDB lineage: Bacteria > Myxococcota > Myxococcia > Myxococcales > JAKAPL01 > DATJNL01. The sequence goes on along the minus strand of DATJNL010000545.1, from coordinate 261 downwards.
CGCAGGGAGGCGACATGCCGGCAAAGAAGAAGAAGAGAGTCGCAAGGAAGCCGAAGAAGAAGACGACGAAGAAGCGGGCGACGAAGAAGCGTCGCTAGCAACTGCGCGGTAAGCGCACCGTGATGCAACGAAGGGGCGACCTCCGGGTCGCCCCTTTTTTACGAGGAGGCGTCCATGCTGGTGATTCGTTGCCGTCCCAATGGTCCCTACGTCGTCGAGGGCGATGGTGAGGTCGAGGTCGTGGATCCGACCGGCGCCAAG
>DATJNL010000544.1:0-32264 GCA_035508175.1 Myxococcales bacterium | reverse complement strand
CCCACGGAAGCCGACGCGGGCACCGTCTGGGACCAGGACATGGACGGCAACCCCGGCGTCACCGTCGACGTCATCTCTCCCCAGGGGGCCATCTATCTGGTGAAGCGCGCGATCTTCGACTTCGAGCAGGGGAGCGTGACGCCGGGCTGGCTGACGGGGCCGCTGGAATTCACCGTGGACCAGAACGCGCTGGGGGCGACGAGCGCGCTCCTCGACGCGACCGTGCCGATCACGCCGCGCAGCGGCTGCGCCAGCGTCTACCAGCTCAAGTGCGTCGACGCGGCCTTCACGTGCGATTCGCTCGTGCAGGGCTACGAAACCCTCTTCGTGAATGCGCCGAACTAGCGTGACCGCCGCGTGAGCGCCGGGCTTCGCTCCCGGTGGGCGCTCCTGGCCGTGGCCGCCACGACCGCGCTGGCCGCCTTCTACGCGCGGGGGGTCTCGGTCGATTCCGGCGTGCTGGACTACCTGCCGGACGACGTTCCCGCCGTGCGCGAGTGGCGCGCGTCGCTGCAGCGCTTCGACGCCTTCGACAGCTGGCTGGTCGGTCTCGAGGAGCCGGGGGCGAGCCTCTCGGTCGACGGGCTGCGCCACGTCGACGCTGTCACCCGTTCGCTCGAGGCGCTGAAGTCGAGCGGCGTGCTCGCCGTCCGCAGCGTCACCAACGTCGAGACCCTGCGCGAGGCGGCGGACGGATCGATCGACTCCAACCTGCTGGTCACGGCGCTGCCGACCGACGCGAGCGGCCTCGACGCCTTGAAGCGGCGCATCGTCGCCGATCGCGAGGTCTACGGGGCGCTGGTGAGCCGCGATCTGAAGGGCTACGCCCTCGTGGTTCGCGCGGATCCGCGCAAGGACCCGGCCGCGCTGGCGCGACTGATCGAGCGGACGGTGCAGGCCGGGCGCGGGCCACTCGGCGCCCACTACCTCGGCGCGCCGTTCTTCGCGGCGGTGCCCTTGCAGCACGTGGTCGCGCGGCTCCCGTGGATCCTCCCGCTGTTCTTGCTGCTGCTCGGCGGGATCTTCCTCGCGGGCACCCGCCGGCCCGGGCGGGTCGTCCTGGTGCTGGGCGGGGCGGGCCTGTCGCTCGTCTGGTGGCTCGCGCTGATGCGCGGGCTCGGCCGGAGCGTGTCGCCTTCGTCCGCCCCGCTGGCCCTCGGCTGGTTCGCGCTGGCCGGCACGCTCCTCGCGGGGCTCGGGGATCGCTCGACGCGCCCGCTGGCGTGGCCTCGCCCGGGCCGGGTCCTGCTCTGCCTCGCCGCCGTCGCCGCCGGCGCCGTGCTCCTCGCGCACGCGCGGCCACTGTCCACGCCCGGTGAGGTGTTCTCGGCCCACGACGAGGTGGGCCGCTCGCTCGCCTTCTTCGACGATCGGTTCGGCGGCAGCGACTTCCTCCAGATCGACTTCAAGGGAGACCTGACGGATCCGGCCGTCGCCGCGCGGCTCTTGCGTCTCTCCGACCTCCTGGAGGGATCCCGCGGATTCGCGGACGTCCGCTCGGTGGCGCAGCTCCTCGCCTTCCTCAACCACGGCTTCGGCGACGTGTCTCGCGTCCCCACGTCGAGGGCGGCGCTCGCGAACCTCTGGTTCTTCCTGGAGGGGAACGGGGACGTCCGGAACCTCGTGACCGATCGTCACGACGAGGCCATGGTGATGGTGCGCATCCCCTCGCGCCCTCCCGAGGGCACGGCGGCGCTGGTGGCGGCCGCGAACGCCGCGGTCGCGGGGTCGGCGCTGCAGGGCGTCGCGGCGACGGCGGAACGCCTCCAGGCGATCGCGCGGACCTCGGGCCTCGACCTCGAGCCGACTCGCGTCAGCGCGGTCCTGGCGGCGGCGACGCGGGCGCCTTCGCCGCCGGAAAACGCCGCGATCGGGGCGCAGGTGGTCTCGCGCCTGCGGTCGATCCTGGCCTCCCCCGATTCGCCTTACCAGCCGTCCGAGGACGACTGGCGCGGGCTCGCGCCGGTGCTCGCGGACGGCTCCGGCGACGTCGCCGGGCGCATCCGGACCGCCGCCGCAGCCATGCCGGGCCTGGGGGCGACCGGCCTCGCGCCGAAGTTCGTCGACATGGTCGTCGCGCGGGAGCGCGACCTGCGGCTGTCGGTGCGCAGCCAGCGGCTCGCGGAAGGGCTGGTGCCGAGCTGGAGCGCAGCTCCCGAGGCGTTCCGGCAGCGCGCGGCCGGCGCGGTCGCCGACCTGATCGACCCGCAGAGGGAGGGCGGGAGCGCGACCATCGTGGTCAGCGGCCTGCAGGTCGTGGCGGGCGCCATCGGGGCGAGCACCCTGTCGCATCTGTGGCGGGACCTCGTGTGGATCCTCGGCCTGGGCGTCCTTTCGCTGTTCTTCGGTCTGCGCAGGGGCGTCCTCGGGCTGCTGGTCGCCGCCACCGCCACGGCGCTGACGCTCATCGGCTGCCGCGCCGCGGGGGTCGAGCTCGACGCGGGTTCGGCGACCTTCTATCTGCTGCCTGCCCTGCTGGGCGTGTGCACGTGGCCGTCGAGGCGGGGCTCCCGAAGCTTCCTCCTCGCGCTGGGCGCCGCCATGGCGACGTTGCTCTTCACGGGCGCGCCGCCGGTGACCCGCGTCGCGGCGGTGGCTTTCGCCGGATTGGTCAGCGTCGCGCTCGTGGCGTGGTTCCTGGGGAGCCGCGGCGAGCCCACGGCGTGACGTGGGAGCGGTCGTCCGGAGGCGCGACCATCCGGATTCGTGAGTGGCGCGACTGGAGCCGACCACCGGCGATCGCACGGTCTGCTTCGAGGCGTCGAGGCCGTGCGATCGGGGACTCACTTGCTCCACCAGGTGAACGACGGCTTCTTTTGACGCGCAGACGGCCTGCGATCGAACGCGGTGCCCGTCGTTCCGCGCCTCCTGACCGTCATCCCGAGCTCGCAACGTCACGGCCTTTGAACGCTGGCCGTGCGTTCGTGCGTGGTCGGCTCCGGTTCGGGGTCGCTGGTCGACGATTCGGGGTCCCTGGTCGAGCGATCGAGGTCGCAACGCGAGCGACATCCCGTGGTCGGCTTCTACTGGGCCTCGCTGGACGAGCGGTCCCGGGCTCTGCCCGTGAGTCCCTGCGCGGTGGCCGTGCGATCGTGCTCCCTCGCGTCGAGTCCTCGATGGCAGCCAGCCAAGCAGCGTCCGCACGGTTCCGATCGGTGAGCGATGGCCGAGCGACCGCGCTCGCACGGCGAGCGTTCGTACACACTGGACGAGCGTTCAAAGGCCCTTGGCGAGGGCCTTCGAACGCTGGTCGAGGGCCCTCGGACTCACGACGTGCGTGCTCGCGCGGCAGGCGAGCGGCCGCGGGCCGTGATGGCCGAGCGTGTGGCCGGGACGAAGCGTTCGCGGGTCGTCACCGACTGCTCGCGCTCGCATGGCCAGTCTCCTGCGGCCCACGGCGAGCGAGCGCGATGGGAGGCGGCCTTCCGGGAGGCGGTGGGCGACCACGTGCGAGTGGTCGTCCAGCGTTCCAGGGCCCTCGACCAGCGTTCATGCTCGCTCGACGAGCGTGCACGGATTGGATTCGTGCGTGCACGGATTGGAATCGTGCGTTCGCAAATTGGAATCGTGCGACCGCGATCGCACGAGCCCTGCGCGCCCACGCAGCGGCTCATCGCGCCCATTGGCGGTCTCCGATCGCGATCGGTCATCGACCACGCGCGAATTGGAAGGCTGCGTGCTCGATCGCGGCCCGTGCGTGCGTCGACTCGAGGTCACCGATCCCGATCGCACGGGCAGCGTGCGCCGACTCACGGCGTCATCGTTCAATCGCATCGCCAGCGAGGTCGATCGCAAGAAGACAAAGGCCAGGCGATGCCCGGCGAACCCTCGGCGCCGGGCATCTTGTTCTCCATTTTGGAGAAAGCGCCCGCGCGCCCTTCACTTCCAGAAAACGCTGCGAATTCAGGGGGCTGAGCCGCTGGCCGCGGGCTTGCGGAGCTGAGGGCGCCCCGGGAGCCCCATTCCGAGTGGACGGTTCAAGCACGGAGATCGAGGCAGGAATACCCAGCTACCGCTCGTCGTCCCGGGGAGCTCGCCTGGGCCGGCGGACGACCCTCACCTTGCCGCTCTTGCCGCCGCCGCAGAAGAAGCGATCGCCGCCGTCGGATTCGAGACCCGAAACGCCCGTGCCGGGCGGCATCTCCAGCGTCTCGAGCACCTCCCCGGTCTTCGGGTCGAGGCGGCGCAGGTCGCTGCGGTCGTCGTCCCAGGTGCCATGCCAGAGCTCGCCGTGGACCCAGGTCACGCCGGTGACGAATCGCTGGGTGTCGATGGTGCGCAGGACGGCCCCGGTGACGGGATCGAGCTCCCGGATCTTCCCGTCGCGGTACTGGCCCATCCAGAGGCTGCCTTCGGCCCAGGTGAGGCCCGAGCCGCCGCCGGGAGCAGGGAGGGTCGCGACGACGTCGCCGGTCTCGGGATCGATCTTCTGGATGCGTTCGTCGGCGAGCTGGAACAGGAACCGGCCGTCGAAGGCCGTTCCCGCCCGTGCGGCCACGTCGATGGAGCGAAGCGTCCCGCCGCCCGCGGGGTCGAAGGCGGTCACCTTGTCGCCGGCCGCGAACCAGACGTTCTGGCCGTCGTAGGTCACGCCGTTGACCTGCTCGGCGCCCGGGAAAGGCCCGTACTCGGCGACGACCTCGGCTTTGGACTTGCGCATGGTCGAAGGCTAGTCCATCGGCAATGCGGGGGGGAGCAACAACGTCGCCGTGAATCCGACGAGCGGCGCCGTCACCCAGCGGCGCGCCCGCGCCCGGCCGAACGATTGCACCTTGCCCGCCTTCTCGAGCGCGTCCAGGGCGCGCTGCACCGTGCGCTGGCTGGCGCCGAGCGCGAGCGCCAGGGCCGAGCTGGACCACGATTCGCCGTCGGTGAGGAAGGCGAGCACGGCCCCGTGCTCCTCCTCGATGGGCCGCGCCAGGACCGCGACCTCGCGGGCGCGCCGCGGCACGAGCTCGAAACCGCGCTTCGTGGCTCGCACGTCGGCGACCTCGCCGAGCAACCGGCGGAGGCGCGCCATCTCGACCCGCAGCCTCACCCGGTGCGATTCGTTGACGACGCGCGCTTCGAAGGCGCGGGCGACGAGCCTGTCCCTCGAGGCGTCGCCCGGCCACGCTTCGGCCAGTGCGCGAACGAGCGTGAAGAGCACGGGACGGCGGGTCAAGACGATCGCCTTCGTCCGGTGACGCACGACGTGGCGACAGGCGTCGACGACGAGCGCCTGCGACTCGAGGAGCGCCTCGACCTCCGACAGCAGCAGCGAACGCTCTTCTCCGCGCGCACGCAAGCGTGCGGCCGGAGTCTCGAGGGCCCGCCGCGCGCCCTGAACCTCGGAGACGAGCGCCGCGATCCCCGAGTCGCGAGCGGCGCGCTCGGCCTCGGCGAGCGCGGCCTCGGCGACGTGGATTCGCAGACGGCGGATCGCGATGCCCGCGACCGCCAGGTGGTGCGCGGCCAGGGACGCGGGCGGAAACGGCCGGGGGTCCACCTTCGCCAGGGCGAGCTCGGCCTCCTCGAGACGGCCGACCAGGAGCAGACGCCGGACCTCGAGGTGGCGGGCGTGCGCCGCGTTGAGTCCGTCGCCGTGGGCCTCGAGCGTGCTCCGTGCAGCCGCGAGCGCGTTCGGCGCCCAGCCCAGGTCGCGGGAGACCAGCGCTATCTCTGCCTGGGCCACCACGCAGCGGGCGCGCGCGACCGGCTCACCAGCGCCGAAGGCTCGCGCGGCCCGGCCCAGCAGCTCCCGGGCCCGCTCGAAATCGCCGAGCTGCGCCATGGCGATGCCGCGCAGCGCCAGCGCCGGCGGGTCGTCGCGCAGGGCCACGCGCTTGAGCGCGCCCAGGGGGTCCCCCGAAGCGAGGGCCAGCGCGGCGCCGGTGATCAGCGAGTCCACCCGAATCCCGTCACACTTGTCACTCTCACCCGGCGGCGGCCGGCCGCTAAGTTTCGCTCATGAAGCGCAGCGAACACCACCCGAAACGAGAGAGGACGAACGCCATGAAAACGAGGAGCCTCACCCACACCGTCACGGTGAACCAGACCCCCGAAGCGGCCTTCGCGGCCATCAACGACGTGCGCGGCTGGTGGTCGGGCGACGTCGAGGGAAAGACGGACGAGGTCGGCGCCGAGTTCACCTACCGCTACCAGGACATCCACTACAGCAAGCAGAGGATCACCGAGCTCGTCCCGGGCAAGCGCGTGGCCTGGCTGGTGCTGGACAGCTACCTGCAGTTCATCGAGGACAAGAAGGAGTGGAACGGGACGCGGGTGATCTTCGAGATCGCCCCCAAGGCAGGGAAGACCGAGATCCGCTTCACGCACCAGGGGCTCTCCTCGGAGCACGAGTGCTTCACGGCGTGCTCCGACGCGTGGGGCTTCCTCGTGAAGGAGAGCCTCAAGAACCTGATCGAGAAGGGCGCGGGTCAGCCCTTCCGGAAGGAGCGGAAGGCGTCGCGCCGCCCGCCCGTGCGTGCAGCGGCCCGCTGAGGCCGCGGGGGTCTGCTGGCTCGACGGCGGCGGCCGGCGTCATCGATGGGGCCGCTGCCGTCGTTCCAGCGCACGCCGCTGCTGCCCAGCCGCCCGACGGATGGCCGAACTCCGGCCCCGACACCCGACCCCGACCCCCGACCCCGACCCCCGACCCCGACCCCCGACCCCGACCCCCGACCCCGACCCCCGACCCCGGTAAATCCTCTCGCCCACCTTGCCCGGTTGGGTCCAGCGTCCCACCTTGACCCGGGATGAGACCCAAGGACGCGCCCCCCGGCCTGAACCCTCGCGGCAAGAAGAGCGACCGCCCCTCGTCGCCCAAGTTCAAGCTCGCTTCCCCGCTCGCCTGGATCGCCGCCGGCCTGCTCGCCTTCCTCCTGTTCCGCTCCTACTGGAACGAGGCCGGCGTGCACCGCGTCGCCTACTCCGACTTCGTCGAGGCCGCCGACGCCGGCAAGTTCCGCCTCGTGCAGCTCGGGCCCGACTGGGTGAAGGGCTTCTTCGTGGCGCCGGGCAAGGCGGCGCCCACCTCGGGCTTCGGTGCCACCTCCGAGGCCAACCTGCCGTGGCTGGCCACGCGCGTCCCGCAGGACCAGGCGCTGCTGCGGGTCCTGAACGAGAAGAAGATCCGCTACGAGGGCGTCGCGCCGTCCGGGCTCGCGGACGCCTTCTGGATCTGGGTGCTGCCGGTGGGCCTCGTGCTCCTCTTCTGGGTCTGGATGCTGCGCCGCATGGGCGGGGGGCTGGGGCAGGGCCCGCCGGGGGTCATGAGCTTCGGCAAGACCCGCGCCCGCATCTACGCGGAATCGAACACGGGCGTCGGCTTCAAGGACGTGGCCGGCATCGACGAGGCCGTGGACGAGCTGAAGGAGATCGTCGAGTTCCTGCGCACCCCGGACAAGTTCCGTCGCCTGGGCGGCAAGATCCCCAAGGGCGTCCTGCTGGTGGGGCCGCCGGGGACCGGCAAGACGCTGCTCGCCCGCGCCGTGGCCGGCGAGGCGGGCGTGCCCTTCTTCTCGCTCTCGGGCTCGGAATTCGTCGAGATGTTCGTGGGCGTCGGCGCCGCCCGGGTGCGCGACCTCTTCGCGCAGGCCGCGGCCAAGGCGCCCTGCATCATCTTCATCGACGAGCTCGACGCCATCGGCAAGAGCCGCAACTCGGGCTTCGTGGGCGGGCACGACGAGCGCGAGCAGACGCTCAACCAGCTGCTGGCCGAGATGGACGGCTTCGACGCGCGCGTGGGGCTGATCATCCTCGCGGCGACGAACCGCCCCGAGATCCTCGACCCGGCGCTGCTGCGCCCCGGCCGCTTCGACCGGCAGGTGCTCGTCGATCGGCCGGACATGCGGGGCCGCGAGCAGATCCTCCACATCCACAGCCGGCAGGTGAAGCTGGGCGAGGACGTGGACCTGCACACGATCGCCGCGCGCACGCCGGGCCTGGCCGGCGCCGATCTGGCCAACATCGTGAACGAGGCCGCGCTCTTGGCGGCGCGGCGCGGCCGCGACCGGGTGGCCAACGCGGACTTCGAGGAGGCCATCGAGCGCGTCATCGCGGGCCTCGAGAAGAAGACCCGGCGCATCAACGAGCGTGAGAAGGAGATCGTCGCGTACCACGAGTCCGGTCACGCCCTGGTGAGCTGGATGCTTCCGCACAGCCAGCCGGTCCACAAGGTCTCGATCATCCCGCGCGGCGTGGCGGCTCTCGGCTACACGCTGCAGCTGCCGCTCGAGGACCGCTACCTCATGACGCGCTCCGAGCTGCGCGACAAGATCGCGGGGCTCCTCGGCGGGCGGGCCGCGGAGGGCGTGGTGTTCGACGAGCTCTCGACGGGCGCCTCGGACGACCTGCGCCAGGCGACGGCCATCGCGCGCGCCATGGTGCGCGAGTACGGCATGTCCGACGTGCTCGGCCCCGTCACGCTGAGCGAGGAACGGCGCTCGCCGTTCCTCGCGGGCAACGGCCTCGTGGCCGAGGCGAAGGCCTACAGCGAGCGGACCGCGCAGGCCGTCGACTCCGAGGTCCGGCTGCTCGTGTCCGAGGGGTTCGAGCGCGCCGCCGCGCTGGTCCGGCGCTACCGCGACAAGCTCGAGCAGGTGGCGTCGCGACTCCTCGCGCACGAGGTGATCGAGCAGGAAGAGCTGCGCTCGATCCTCGGCGAGCGCGGGCTGGCCGTGGAAGAGCCGGTCCCGCCGCACGCCGCCGAGCAAGAAGCCTGAAACGCGAGTCGCGCGTCGCTATGTTCCGAAGGTGGACGGAAAAGAAGGCAGGAGTCACCGCGCGCGCAAGCGGCTCTTCGCGCAAGGGCTGCGCCGGCGCTGGGTGACGGTCGAGGAGATCGAAGAAGCGTTGCCGGCGGGCAGCCTCACGGCGGCCGAGCGCTGGCTGTTGTACTACTCGCTGCGGGCGGCGGGCGTGGAGATCCGCGGCGAGCTACCGTTGCCCGGCGGCACGCTGCCGATCGTGGAGCGCGACAGCCATTGACACGGGGGCGCGCCTGGTTAGCTTCTGAGCGGCACCGGTGTGCACGCCATGAGGCCGACGTCGGAAGAGCCCACGGGGCAGGGGGAGGTCGCGCAGGCGGCGGGCGCCACCGAGGCGTCGCAGCCCGGCGGGCTCGAAGCACGCCTGCAGGAACAGGCCGCCCGGCTCGACGAGGTCCTCCGGGCCTACAGCCGGCTGCAGCAGGAGCGCGAAGACTTCCGGCGCCGGCTCGAGCGCGAGCGCGACCGCGTGCTCGACGTCGAGCGCGGCAACGTCGCCCTGGTGTTGCTCGAGGCCGTCGACGAGCTCGACCGCTCGCTCGCGGCCGCCCCGCCCGAGTGCGGCGCGGTCACCGAGGGCGTGCGCTTGATCCGCGATGGGCTCTTGCGCCGCGCGCTCGCGGGCGGCATCCAGCGCCTCGAGGCCCTCGGCCAGCCTTTCGATCCGGCGATGCACGAGGCCGTGGACGTGGTGTCCTGCGACCGGGCCGAGGACGACGGCCGTGTGGTCGAGGAGATCCGGGCCGGTTACCTGCAGGGCGAACGCGTCCTTCGCCCTGCGCGCGTGCGCGTCGGCCGCTTTCCGGCCGGGGCTCGGCAGAGGGGCGACGGCCCGATCTCCAGGGAAGGCGGGGGCCCGGAATAGCCTGGTCACCTGGCTGTTCTCCGCCCAGGGACAAACCGGAGGGAGATCGATGCTCCACGTGCAGAGACGCTCATTGCTGCTGGCTTGCCTCGCCGTTCTCTCCCTCACGGCCTCGTCCGGCAGCGCCGGTGCCGCGGCCGTCCCGGCCGGGGGCCTCTGGCACGATCAGGCCGCCGGCAGCGCGATCGTCCCGGACATCGCGCGTTCCTTCCCGTCCCTGGCGCCGCTCGTCGCGCAGATCAAGCCGGCCGTCGTGAACATCGCGACCACGCAGCACTTCCGCCACCCTGGCTATTACGGCTACGGCCCGGGGCCGTTCGATCAATTCTTCCAGCAGTTCTTCGGTGGGCAGATGCCGCAGCGGGAGATCGAGCGACAGTCGCTCGGCTCGGGCTTCATCATCGACGAGGACGGCTACGTCCTCACCAACAACCACGTGATCGAGGGCGCGGATCAGATCCGCGTGAAGCTCGCCGACGGGCGCGAGCTGCCGGCGAAGGTGGTGGGCACGGATCCCAAGACGGACGTGGCGCTGCTCAAGCTCGAGGGCGACGGGAAGTTTCCCTTCCTTCTGCTCGGCGACAGCGACGCCCTCCAGGTGGGCGACTGGGTGCTCGCCATCGGCAACCCCTTCGGCCTCGAGCTGTCGGTCACGCACGGCATGGTCTCGGCCAAGGAGCGCACCATCGGCGCCGGGCCCTACGACGCGTTCATCCAGAGCGACGCGCTGATCAACCCCGGCAACTCCGGCGGCCCCCTGTTCAGCTTCAGCGGCGCCGTCGTCGGCATCAACACCGCCATCACGCGGCAGGGCCAGGGCATCGGCTTCGCGGTGCCCATCAACACCGCCAAGCAGCTCCTGCCGCAGCTTCTCTCGGGCCACGTGATCCGCGGCTTCCTCGGCGCGGGCCTGCAGCCGCTGACGCCGGACCTCGCCCAGAGCTTCGGCGTCTCGTCCACCAAGGGCGCGCTGGTCGCGAGCATCACGCCGGGCGGCCCGGCGGCGCGGGCGGGGCTGCGCGCGGGCGACGTCATCGTGAGCTTCAACGGCAGCCCGGTGCGCGGCGTCAACGAGCTGGTGCGCGAGGTGGCCGCGGTGAGGCCGGGGACCAAGGTCGCGCTCGCGGTCATCCGGGAGGGCTCCCCGAAGGGCATCAAGGTCCGCGTCGGCGAGCGGCCCGACGACACCGGGCAGGCCGAAGGGGAGAGCGGGGAGCAGCCGGGGGAGCAGGGCGGCGGAGAGGCGCAGTCGCGGCAGGACGCGCTCGGCCTAACGGTGCGAGGCGTCGAGGGCGGCGGCGGCGTGCAGGTGACCGGCGTGGCTCCCGAGACCCCGGCGGCCGAAGCCGGCCTCATGCCCGGCGACGTCATCCTGGAAGTGAACCAGAAGCCGGTGCACTCGACGGGCCAGTACCGCGCCGCGCTGGGAGCGACGCGCCCGGGCAAGATGGTCACCGTGCGCGTGCAGCGGCAGGACGAGCCGATCTACTTCGCGATGAAGATGAAGTAGCCGGCGTCAGTCGGACACGGCGACCGCGGCGAAGCCGTGGCTCCGCTTGCGCCACACGACGATGGTGGCCCGGCCGCTCAGGTTGGCGATGCCGATCTGGCTGCCGCCGAACGACACCCCCGCGAGGCGCGCCGGCGGCTTGCCATACTTCTGCACCGCCGCGTCGTACCCGAGCGCCTGGACGTCGTAGAGCCGGAGCCGCTCGACGGGGTGGCGGTCGAGGATCTCGGCCCAGCGCTGGCGGACCTCGGCGGTGCTGCGCGCCACCACGCCATCGAACGAGAAGGGCGCGGGCGTGAGCTGCACCAACGTCTCGATGTCGCGGGCGACCAGCGCCCGGGCAAGCCGCGTCGTCCCGTCGGTGACGTCGTACACCGGGCCCGCCACTCCCGCCGCGGCCTTGCCCCCTGCGGGCGTGGCAGCCAAGGCGGGCCTGGCCGCCGGGCGCATGTCGATCGTCGGACCGGCGGGGGCGTCCACGGGCGCTTCGCCGGGCTTGTGCAGGTGCACGGCGGTCACGACCGGGCCGGCGTGCTCGGGGGCCGCTTGCGCGGGTGCGGGGTGCGCGAGTGCCGCGTGCGCCGTACCCTTGGGAGCGCCGCCGTCCGCGGCGGTCAGGCACAGCACGAGCCAGAGGGACGCTCCCGCCATCGATTCCGTGCTATACCACTCGCGCGTGCTGGGAGGAACCGGAAAGGCCGTGCGCATCCTGGTCGTCGACGACGACGAGGCCATTTCCGCGATGCTCGCCCGCTACCTCGGCAAGCAGGGGTTCGAGGTCCTGACTGCCGCCGACGCGCCCGCTGCGCTCGACATCGCGGGCCGCGAGTCGCTGGACGCCGTCATCACGGATCTCATGATGCCGCAGATGGATGGGCGCGAGCTCGTCCGCCGGCTGCGCGCGCTGCCCGCGCTGCGCGACGTGCCGATCATCATGATCACGGCCTATCCGAGCGACGCCGCCGCGGACGAGACCCTGCGCCTCGGGGCCTCGTTCTTCCTGCCCAAGCCCATCGACCTCGAAGCCCTCGCCACGCTCATCCGTTTCTCGCAGTAGGAACGCGTTTTCACACGCGCCGCCGCGGGCGCGCGCCCCACTGCGTCATCGCGGCTGGCACGGGGCCTGCTTCTCTTCGCGCCATGGCAGGTGGCGCTTTTCCCCCGCGCAGGCCCATCCGGGTGGCCCTCGCGATTCACACGCTGAACCTGGGGGGCGCGGAAGGCCAGCTCGTCGAGCTGCTGCGCACCCTCGACCGCTCGCGCTTCGCCCCCTCGCTCGTCACCTTCCGGGCCGAGGGCGCGAACCTCGGGCCGCTCACCTCGCTCGGCATCCGGCCGGTCGGGTTCGAGCTGCCGCCCTCCTTGCTGCGCCCGGCCGTCGTCCGGACGGTCGTCCGCCTGGCGGGCTTCTGCCGGCGCGAGCGGATCGACGTCCTGCACGCGCAGGACTTCTACACGAACCTCGTCGCGGTCCCGGCCGCGCGCCTCGCCGGCGTGCCTTGCCTGGTGAGCCGGCTGGATCTCTGCCACTGGTACGGCGGCCTCAAGCGGCAGGCGGTGGCGGCCGTCTCCCGCGCCGCGAACCGGGTCTGGGTGAACGCCGAGGCGGTGCGCCGGCTGGTGGTGCGGGAGGACGGCGTGCACCCCCAGAACGTCGAGCTGATCCGCAACGGCATCGACCTCGCCCGGTTCGACGACGCGGCGCGGCGGCCCTCCCCGGACGCGCTCGAGCTCACCGGCGGCGGCCTCGGCCCGTGCATCATCCACGTGGCCAACATGAACCACGAGGTGAAGGGGCAGGAAGATCTACTCGTGGCCGTGGCGCGAGTCGCACGGGAGCGCCCCGGTCTCCGGCTGCTGCTCGTCGGCGATGGCCCGCTCCGCCCCCGCTGGGAGAGGCGGGCGGCGGAGCTGGGCCTCGCGGTGCAGACGCGCTTCGCGGGCAGGCGCACCGACGTGCCGAGCCTGCTCGCACGGGCGACCGTGGCCGTGAGCGCCTCGCACGCGGAGGGGCTCTCCAACGCGGTGATCGAAGCGATGGCCGCCGGGCTGCCGGTCGTGGCGACCGCCGTGGGGGGCAACGGCGAGCTGGTCCGCAACGGCGTCGACGGCTGGCTGGTGCCGCCGCGCTTCCCCTCCGTGCTGGCCGACCGCCTGGCCGCGGTGCTGCGCGAGCCGGGACGGGCCGCCGAGATGGGGCGCAACGGCCGGGCGCGCGTGGCCGCGATGCTGCCGCTCGAGCGCATGGTCGGCGCTTTCGAGGCGCTGTACGAGCGGCTCGCCCGCGAGCGCGGCACGCCCGTCGAGGAAGCTCGCCAGCCCGCGAAGGCAGCCCCGGCCTTCTTCGCGGCGTCACCGCGAGCTTGAGCGGCGGCGCCGGGCCAGCGCGAGGAGCAGCGCGGGCAGCGCGAGGATCGCCGCGTCGCCGGTTCCCGTCGCGCACCCGTGGCCCTCGGACGAGGTCGGCGCAGCGGCTGCCGGAGCGTCCGACGACACCGAGAAGACCGGAGCCCCCGAAGCGGTCGCCTCGGCCGTCTGCGGCGCCAGCATCGTCGCGCCTTCCTGGGCGGCGGCAGGCTGGGGGAGGAGCTCGAGGATGCGCTGCGCGAGGGCCGCGCGCGCCGCGCGCAGGGCGTTCGGGTCCGGGTTCACCGCGTGGACGCTCGGCACCACCGTGCGGGCCTGCGCCATCGCGGTCGCGGGATCGCCGAGCGCAGCGCAGAGCGCGAGGTACTCGTAGTCCTCGAGCCCCGCGCGGATCTCCTTGAGCCGGATCGAGGGCAGCGGGACCTCGCTCTGCCCGCCGATGACGGCCGGGCTGCCCGGGTAGAAGAGCGTCCCGTCGCCGTTGCCGCCGAAGTTGTACTGGCCCTGCCACGGGTTGCCCAGCTCGTACGCCATCACGGTCTCGTAGTAGAGCTCGCCCGTCACCTGCTCGGCGAAGTCGGCCCACTGCATGGCGCGGTTGCGCACCCCCGAGGCGTCGATCATGTAGCTCGGCCAGCCCGTCTGCGTGGGATCGCCGCCGAAGGCGCAGCCGTGCGACATGCACGACTGGTACATCCAGAGGGCGCCGCCGCCCGCGACGAAGGAGTCGTAGGAGGCGCGCTGGTCCCCGGCGAAGCGGCCGCTCACGTCGTCCATCTCGTTCACGACCGGCACGAGGATGCTCGGGACGACGCCGTTGGCCTCCGCGTCGTCGATGTTGGTGGTGACCAGCGTCGGGAGGCCCGGCGCCGCGGCCTGCACCGCGGCCAGCGTGGCCTGCGCGCCGCTCCAGGTCGACGCGCCCGCGCCCGGCTCGTCGGCGGCCCAGACGAAGCCGAGGCTCGACCAGCTCTCGGTCGCGAGCGCCGCGGCCCACGCCTGGTAGCTCGCGGCCGACGGGTCGAGCGGGTACTCGAGGCTCGTGAGCTTCGCGCCCGCGGGCGTCCCTGCGCCCGTACCGGCGACGTAGGGCGAGAGCGCCTGCGCGTAGGGCGACAGGTCGGAGGCTTCGGGCGGGGCGGGCGTCACGTTGGCGAGCGTCACGCGGTGATCGAGCGCCAGCTGCACGTAGCGGCCGAGGAGCTGCGCCCCTGCGGGCGTGGCGCAGGCGCTCTGCGCGCCGAGCTCGTAGGCGCAGATCGCCGGCGTGAAGGCGTTGAAGGCCGTCCGCAGGGTCGACGTGGCCGGCAGCTCGAACGGGTAGACGGTCAACGACACGGGAATCGTCGCGGCGACGCCACCCGACAGCGTGAGCGTCCCTGCATAGGTCCCCGGCGCGGCGCCCCCCGGCACCCGCACGTCCACCCAGATCGCTCGCGCCTGCCCGGCCGGTACGTCGAACGGGAAGGCGTTGCGCCCCTCGCCCGCCACCTCGTCCACCGCGGGGATGAGGCCGTCCGGCCACAGCCCGGTCGCGCCCGCGCCGTCCGAGGGCGTGGTCACGTTCTGGTACGCCTCCTGGTAGAGGGTGACCGTTCCGCCGAGCGGCTGGCCGCTCCCGTTCACGAGCGACGGGGCTTCCGCCGTGACTGCCGGCGCCCCCGACGCACCTCCGAGCAACGCCACCTGGAAGGCGGCGACCTCGTTCCCGGCCGCGGCGAGCGTGGCCGAGGAGGCCTCGGAGCCGTCGGGCTGCCAGCTCCCCGTGACCTTGACGAGCCCGTCCACCACGTAGGCGGCCTGCCCCTTCGCGATCCCCGAGGAGAGCACTGCCGCCACGACGGCTGCCTGCTTTAGTCGGTTCGTGAACATGCACGGGCGAACCGCCGGCTCGGCGGCCTTCATTCCCGGTGACGGCGACGAACCCGGCAGCCGCTCGCCCCGTGTGCCGGCTTGACAGCGGCAAAGTCGCGGCTATCTTACCGCGCGTCTTCGGGCGGGAGTGCGCCCGATCTACGTCCACACCAACGGAGAGAACGCGATGCCCGCCAAAGAGATCTACTTTCACCAGCTCGCCCGGGAAGCCATCCTGCGCGGCGTGGTCACGCTGTCCAACGCCGTCGCGGTGACGCTCGGCCCGAAGGGGCGCAACGTCGTCATCGAGAAGAGCTACGGCTCGCCCACCGTCACCAAGGACGGCGTCACGGTGGCGAAGGAAGTGGAGCTCGAGAACAAGTTCGAGGACATGGGCGCCAAGATGGTGCGCGAGGTCGCGAGCAAGACCTCCGACAAGGCCGGGGACGGCACCACCACGGCCACCGTGCTGGCCCGCGCGATCTTCGAGGAGGGCCTGAAGCTCGTCGCGGCCGGCCACGGCCCGATGGAGCTCAAGCGGGGCATCGACCACGCCGTGGAGACCGTGATCGCGGAGCTGAAGAAGCTCTCCAAGGACACCAAGGGCAAGAAGGACATCGCCCAGGTCGGCATCATCTCGGCCAACGGCGACGAGACCATCGGCAACATCATCGCCGAGGCCATGGAGAAGGTCGGCAAGGAAGGCGTCATCACGGTGGAAGAGGCGAAGGGCATGGAGACCACCCTCGAGGTGGTCGAGGGCATGCAGTTCGACCGCGGCTACGTGTCGCCGTACTTCGT
Source organism: Myxococcales bacterium (assembly GCA_035508175.1). Lineage (GTDB taxonomy): Bacteria > Myxococcota > Myxococcia > Myxococcales > JAKAPL01 > DATJNL01. The sequence goes on along the minus strand of DATJNL010000544.1, from coordinate 16,117 downwards.
CACCAACGCCGAGCGCATGGAGGTGATCCTCGAGGATCCCTACATCCTCATCACCGAGAAGAAGATCAGCGCGATGGCCGACCTGGTGCCGCTGCTCGAGCAGGTGGCGCGCTCCGGCAAGCCCATCCTCGTGATCGCCGAGGAGATCGAGGGCGAGGCCATGGCCACGCTCGTCGTCAACAAGCTGCGCGGGACGCTGCACGCGGCCGCGGTGAAGGCGCCCGGCTTCGGCGACCGCCGCAAGGAGATGCTCAAGGACATCGCGGTGCTCACCGGCGGCAATGTCGTCTCCGAGGAGCTCGGCATCAAGATGGACCAGCTTCAGCTCAAGGAGCTCGGCCGCGCCAAGCGCGTCGTCATCGACAAGGACAACACCACCATCGTCGACGGCGCCGGCAAGAAGGACGGCATCGAGGGGCGCATCAAGCAGATCCGCGCGCAGATCGAGGAGACCACCTCCGACTACGACCGCGAGAAGCTCCAGGAGCGGCTCGCGAAGCTCGTGGGCGGCGTCGCCGTCATCCACGTGGGCGCGGCCACCGAGACCGAGATGAAGGAGAAGAAGGCGCGCGTGGAAGACGCGCTGCACGCGACGCGCGCGGCCGTGGAGGAGGGCATCGTCCCCGGCGGCGGCGTGGCGTTCATCCGCTGCCTGCCCGCGCTGGAGAAGCTCAAGGCCGAGGGCGAGCAGAAGTTCGGCGTCGACATCGTGCGGCGGGCGCTCGAGGAGCCGGCGCGGCGCATCGCGCAGAACGCGGGCCACGAGGGCGCGGTGGTCATCGACAAGATCCGCGAAGGGAAGGGCGCCTTCGGTTTCAACGCGGCCACCGAGCAGTTCGAGGATCTCGAGAAGGCCGGCGTGATCGATCCCACCAAGGTCGAGCGCACGGCGCTGCTGAACGCGGCCAGCGTGGCGGCGCTGCTGCTCACCACCGAGGCGATGGTCGCCGACGCACCCAAGCGGAAGGCGCGGCGGGCCGGCGGGGGCGGCGGCGGAGGCATGGGCGGCATGGGTGGAATGGGCGGCATGGGTGGCATGGGTGGGATGGGCGGCGGCATGGACGACTTCGGCGGCGGCGGCGACGACATGGACTTCTAGAGGCCGTCGATTCACCGCGCCGCGAGGCGCTCGTCGTGCGAAGGCGCCCGTCGTTCGGGGCGCCTTCGTCGTCTTGAGTGAAGGCCGTGGGCCGCGGGCCGCAGACCGCGTCTCCGAGGCGCGCCTCAGGGTTCCTTGGCGCGGGCCGTGAGCCACAGCGCCGTGGCTTCCACCAGCGTGTGCGTGGTCTCCGGACTCGCGGAGGCCACCGACTTCAAGTCGGGGAGCGTGAGCTCCCAGAGACGCCCGTTCTGCTTCGAGGCCGCCGGACCGCCCTCCAGGACCAGGCACGGGATGTCCGTCGGCGCCGGGTTCGTGGGCGGGTCCAGGAGCACGAGGCCGGCGACGTGGCCGCTGCGGACCAGCTCGGCGGCGGTGGCGGCGGCGATGCCTTCGGCGGCCACGTAGATTCGTTTCGCCCTCGGGCCGAGCCAGAGCAGCGCGCGGCCGGCCGACCCGCTCTCGAGCTCGAGCGCTGCGATGCCGGCGTCGACCGCGGCCTCCGCCAGCTCGTCGCCCGCGCGCGCCGACGCCGGGCCGCTGGCGCCGCGCAGGACCAGCACGGCCGCCGCGCCGGGCATGGGGTGGGCCGGCGTCGACAGGCGGGCCTTGAAGTCGCCGAGCGTCAGCTCCGTGGCGCGGCCTTCGGCAGGCGGCTGGCCGACCGGCGCGGCGACGTCGGCCCGCGCGGTCGAAGGCGCGGCGTGCGCGCACGCGAAAGCTGCCGCCGCCGGCAGGAAAGCTGCTAGATTGCGCGCCCGCTTCATCGCGGGCGTCATACCACAGGAGCCAGCCGTCATGCGCGCGTTCGCCACCTTCCTGCTCGGCGCCGTCCTCGGGGCGGTCGTGAGCGCCTGGCTCGGGCCCCAGCTCATCCACTGGTACGCGCAGCCGCCGTTCGCGATGGGCTGCGACTGCGGCCCCGCGATGGGCTGGGCCATGGGCAAGCTGGTCATCACCGAGAGCGTGGGCGCCGGCATCGGCGCCGTCGTGCTGCTCGTGCTGTTCTTCGTGGTCGGCTCCCGCCGCAAGAAGCCGAAGCCCCCGGCACAGGCGCCGCCCGCGCCTGCGGCGGCGCCCGGCAAGCCGGATGCCGCTTGAATCGGCTGCGCCCGCTGGGTAGAAACCGCGCGTGATCAATCTCGCCCTCTCGTTGCTGGCCGCCGCGGTCACGCTGGTGGCGGTGCAGGTCCTGACCCACTGGACGATCGGCTACTGCATCCTGCCGTCGATCGCCGGCTTCGCGGTGGCGTTCTTTCTCCTGAACCGCCGCGTCAGCCGGCGCGTGCAGGCGCTCATGGACGGCGTCCAGAAGGACCTGGGCGCCGGCCGCGTCGAGAAGGCGATGGACAGCCTCCAGTCTTCCTTCGCGCTCGCGCCGTGGCAGTTCCTGCTGGGCGCGCAGCTGCACGGCGCCATCGGCCAGCTCCTGTACGCGCGCAAGGAGTTCGACGAGGCGCTCCCCCACCTGCGCAAGGCCTTCTTCCGCGACTGGATGGCGCAGTCGCTGCTCGGCGCGCTGCTCTACCAGCGCAAGGACTACGAGAAGATGGCCGAGGCCTTCGAGCGCGCGGTGAAGTCGGGCAAGAAGGAAGGGCTGGCGTGGAGCGCCTACGCCTGGTGCTGGCAGAAGGCGGGCGAGACCCAGAAGGCGCAGGCCGTGCTGGTGCGGGCGGTGGAGAAGAACCCGAGCGACGAGCGGCTCAAGTCGAACCTCACGGCGGTGCAGAACGGCAAGAAGATAAAGATGCGGGCCTACGAGCCCGCCTGGTACCAGTTCCACCTGGAGAAGCTCCCGCCCGAGCTCTCCGGCGGCAAGCGCGTCGTGTGGCAGAGACGCTGAATGCGAGGCAACGAGCACGTCCGCAACTTCAGCATCATCGCGCACATCGACCACGGGAAGTCGACGCTGGCGGATCGGCTGCTCGAGCGCACCGGCACGGTGTCCGCGCGCGAGCAGCAGGCGCAGATCCTCGACAACATGGATCTCGAGCGGGAGCGCGGCATCACCATCAAGGCGCAGACCGTGCGCATGGCGTATCGGGCGAAGGACGGCAAGGACTACGTCCTGAACCTCATCGACACGCCGGGCCACGTGGACTTCGCCTACGAGGTGAGCCGGTCGCTCGCGGCGTGCGAGGGTGCGCTCCTGGTCGTCGACGCGAGCCAGGGCGTGGAGGCGCAGACGCTCGCCAACGTCTACCTCGCGCTCGACCACGACCTGGAAGTCGTCCCGGTGATCAACAAGATCGACCTGCCCTCGGCCGACGTCGAGGGGACGCGCAAGGAGATCGAGGAGATCATCGGCCTCGACGCCTCGCTGGCCATCCCCGTGTCGGCCAAGGAAGGCGTGGGGATCGACGAGCTGCTCGAGGCGATCGTCGCCCGGATCCCCGCGCCCGGCGGGGATCCCGAGGCGCCGCTGAAGGCGCTCATCTTCGACAGCTGGTACGACTCCTACCGCGGGGTGGTGATGCTGGTGCGCGTGCTCGAGGGGACCATCGCCCCGAAGCAGAAGGTCCTCTTCTGGAGCACGAAGCGCGAGCACGAGGTGCAGGAGACCGGCGTCTTCTCGCCGCACGCGACGGCGGCGGGCAAGCTCATCGCCGGCGAGGTGGGCTTCGTGGTGGCCAACGTGAAGGAGGTCGCCGAGGCGAAGGTGGGCGACACCATCACCTCCGCCTCCCGGCCGACGGCGGCGCCGTTCCCCGGCTTCAAGGAAGTGAAGCCCATGGTGTTCTCGGGCATCTTCCCGGTGGACGCCGCCGACTACGAGCAGCTCAAGGACGCGCTCGGGAAGCTCCGGCTCAACGATTCCGCGTTCACCTACGAGCCCGAGACGAGCCAGGCGCTCGGCTTCGGCTACCGCTGCGGCTACCTCGGGCTCTTGCACATGGAGATCGTCCAGGAGCGGCTGGAGCGCGAGTACGACCTCACGCTGATCACCACCGCGCCGTCGGTCGTGTACAAGGTGTTCACGACCGCCGGGAAGACGCTGCTGGTCGACAACCCGGCGAAGCTGCCGCCGCCCCAGGAGATCGAGCACGTCGAGGAGCCGATCCTCACGTGCCACATCCACTGCCCCGAGGTGCACCTGGGCGCCGTGATCAAGCTCTGCCAGGACCGGCGCGGCGTGCAGAAGGACATCAAGTACCACGGGCAGAAGCGCGTGCAGGTGACCTACGAGATCCCGCTCGCCGAGGTGGTCTTCGACTTCTTCGACAAGCTCAAGAGCGTCAGCCGCGGCTACGCCTCCCTGGATTACGAGCTCCTCGGCTACCAGGCGGCGGAGCTGGTCAAGCTCGACATCCTGCTCAACGGCGAGGTCGTCGACGCACTCAGCGTCATCGTGCACAAGGAGCGCAGCTACCAGCGCGGCCGCGAGCTCTGCCAGAAGCTGCGCGAGGTGATCCCGCGCCAGATGTTCGACGTGGCCATCCAGGCCGCCATCGGCAGCAAGATCATCGCGCGCGAGAGCGTGCGGGCCATGCGCAAGAACGTGCTCGCGAAGTGCTACGGCGGCGACATCTCCCGCAAGCGCAAGCTGCTCGAGAAGCAGAAGGCCGGCAAGAAGCGCATGAAGCAGGTGGGCTCCGTGGAGATCCCGCAGGAGGCCTTCCTGGCGGTGCTGAAGGTCACCGACTGACGCAGGTCGCCGGAGCTGGCGATGCCGGAGGCAGCCCGCGCCCCGTGGCCTTCAGCGCGGTGCCGGCCGGCCCTGCGCCCGGACCGGCGGCGCCAGCGGGCGTATGCGTTGCCCGTCGCGCAGGCCGAGACCGACATTGAGGGCCACCCACTGGCCGGGTTGCACGCCGCTCTCGATCTGCGTCTCCCGCCCGTCGTCCTCGCCGACCCGCACCGATTGGTAGTGCACGCGGCCCTCGCTCACCACGGCGACCTCGAGTCGGCTGCCGTGCGCGACGAGCGCCTCGTCGGGAACGATCGGGAGGGCCACCGCGTGGAAGTGGAGCCGGACGTGGAGGTAGGTGCCGGGCACGACCTGGGGCGCGCGGTTGTCGAGGTCGACCTCGCAGAGCATCGTCCGCGTGCGCGGGTCGAGCGCGCCCGCGAGGCGCGTCACGCTCGCCCGCAGGAGCCGGTCGGGCCGGGCGTCGGTCCACAGCTCGGCCGGGTCGCCCACGCGCACGAAGGCCGCGTCGTCCTGACCGAGGTACACGTAGATGCGGAGCACGTCGTCGCGCTGCACGTCGACGAGCGGCTGCGCCCCGGCCGCGGAGCCGGTGGCGGCCTGCAGCAGGGCTCCCGGATCGACGTAGCGCATCGTCACGCGCCCGTCGAAGGGCGCTCTCAGGTCCTCGTAGCCCTGTAGCGCGAGCGCCTGCTCGAGGGCCGCGCGGGCGGTCCGCTCGTTCGCCACGGCAACGTCCAGATCCTGGCGCGCCACGAGGTGGCGCAGGTACAGCGCCCGCTCTCGCCGCGCGACGAGTCGGTTCACCCGAAAGGTGGCGCGCGCGCCGCGGACCTGCTGGTCGGTCTCGGGGGATTCGATCCGGCCGAGGAGCTGCCCCGCGCGCACGCGGTCGCCCTTGTCGACCAGGATCTCGCGCAGGTAGCCGCTGACCTTGGCGTACAGGCTGGTCGACGCGAAGGGCTGCGCGTCGCCCGGCAGCTCGACCCGTCTCGCCAGGGGCGTGGTGCGCACCTGCACCACCTGCACCCGGGGGCCCTCGCCCTCCAGCCGCTCGCGCTCGCCGGCCTCCTGCGACAGCGCGCGGCCGTGGGCGAAGTACAGGGAGAGCGAGCCCGCCCACGCGACCGCGATGAGGAGCGCGCCCACGACGAGCGCGAGCCAGCCGGCGCGACGCCGCTGCTTCATCGGCCACCCGCCTCCGCCGCGAAGCGCTGGTCGAGCTCGTGCTTCCGCGGCGGCTTGCGGCGCAGCAGGGTGTAGGCGAGCGGGACGAGCAGCAGGGTCACGAACGTCGCCGCGAGCAGGCCGCCGATCACCGCCCGACCCAGCGGCGCGTTCTGCTCGGCCCCCTCGCCGAGGGCCAGGGCCATCGGCAACATTCCGAGGATCATCGCCAGGGCCGTGATGAGCACGGGGCGGAGTCTCACCTTCCCGGCCTCGAGCGCGGCCTCCGCCGGCGAAGCCGCCGGGTGCTCCGCGCGGAAGTCGTTCGCGAAGCTGACGAGCAGGATGCTGTTCGAGGTGGCGATGCCCACCGCCATGATCGCCCCCATGAACGATTCCACGTTCAGCGTGCTGCCCGTCAGGACCAGCATCCAGAGGATCCCCGCCATCGCGCCCGGCACCGCCACGAGGATGATCAGCGGGTCGAGCCACGACTGGAACAGCACGACGAGCACCAGGTAGACGAGCAGCACCGCGAGGATCAGCCCGAGGCCGAGCCGGCCGAAGGCGCGGAACATGCTGTCGCTCTGCCCCAGCACGCGGATGCGCACGCCGGTGGGCAGCCGGCCCAGCGAGCGGATGGCCCGGCGGATGTCGAGCGTGGTGCCGCCGAGATCCCGCCCCGCCACGCCCGCCTCCACGTCCACGACGCGCTGCACGGTGTAGTGGTTGACGAGCGCGTAAGTGCCCTGGGGCCGCACGGTGGCCACGCTGCCGAGGTACGACGAGGCCGCGACCGTGGGGCTCGTGGGCGTCGGGGCCGGCGCCTGGGAGGCCGTGGGGAGGGGCGTCGCCAGGAGATCATCGACGCTCGCCATCTGCGGCAACGGCGTCTGCGCGGCGACGAGGTAGTTGACTCCGTTCTTCGGATTCAGCCAGAACGACGGGGAGACGAGCGCCGACGACGCGAGCGACACCAGCAGCCCGTTGGCGATCTGCTGCTCGCTGAGCCCGATCTGGATGGCGCGGGAGCGGTCGACGTCGACGTGCAGGGCCGGGTAGTCGAGGATCTGCGGGATGCGCACGTCGGAGGTGCCCGGGATCTGGCGCAGCTTCGACTGGATCTGGAGCGCGAGCGCGTAGGAGCGGTCGAGATCGTTGCCCTCGATCTGCACGTCGATGGGCGCGGCGGTGCCGAAGTTCAGGACCTGGCTCACGATGTCGGCCGGCTCGAACCAGGCCTGCGAGCCGGGAAAGGAGCGTGCCAGATCGTCGCGGATCCTCGCCTCGTAGCCCGCGGTGGGGTGGTGGCCCGGCCGCAGCTGCACCAGGATGTCCGCGTCCATGCCGCCCACGTTCTCGGTCTGGACGAAGGCGAGGTTGTAGAAGATGGGCAGCCCGATGTCGTCGTCGATGGTCGCGAGCTCCCGCGCGGGCACGTCGGCGCGAATGTGCCGCTCGGCCTCGTCGACGAGCTCCTCCGTGGCCTCGATGCGGGTGCCCACCGGGGCGCGGAAGTGGAGCTTCATGATCCCGGCGTCGACCTGCGGAAAGAAGTCGAGGCCCACGACGGCGGCCAGCGGGATGGCTGCGGCACCGAGCAGCAGCGCGGCCGCGCCGGCCCAGGCCGGGTGCTCGAGCACGCGCCGGAGCTCGCGCCCGTAGAAGGCGCGGAAGCGCTCGAAGCTGCGGTCGCGCCACGCGTTCGCGCGGGACCAGAGCGATGGCCTGCGGGCGAGCTCGGCGCCGGGGCCTTCCCCGGCCCTGCCCGGCAGCGGGTGACGCTCGAGCAGCAGGCGGGCGAGCGTGGGCACGAGCGTGCGCGAGAGCAGATAGCTCGCGAGCATGGCGAAGACCACGGCCAGCGCGAGCGGCGTGAAGAGGAAGCGGGACGGGCCCGTGAGCAGCACCACCGGGAAGAAGACGATCGAGATCGTCAGCGTGGCCGCGAAGGCCGGGACGGCCACCTGGCGCGCGCCGTCCAGGATGGCGACCAGCATCGGCTTGCCCATGGCCCGGTTCCGGTTGATGTTCTCGATCTCGACGGTGGCGTCGTCGACCAGCATGCCGACGGCGAGGGCCAGGCCCCCGAGGGTCATCACGTTGAGCGTCTGCCCGGTCGCGAACAGCCCGAGCACCGAGGTGAGGATGGCCAGCGGGATGGACGCGATCACGATGAGCATGCTGCGCCAGCTGCCGAGAAAGCCGAGGATCATCAGGGAGACGAGCAGCGCGGCGATCGCTCCCTCGCGCAGCACCGACGCGATGGCGGCGCGCACGAAGAGCGACTGGTCGAAGTCGAGCTTCAGCTCGAGCCCCTTCGGCGCGGTGGCCTCGATGAGCGGCAGCATCTTGCGGGTCGCGTCGATCACGGCGAGCGTGGAGGCATCGGCGTGCTTCAGGATGGCGAGGTAGGTGGCGCGCCGGCCGTCGACCCGGACGATGTTTTCCTGCACCGCGTAGCCGTCGTGCGCGAAGCCCACGTCGCCGAGGTACACCGTGCGGCCGGCCACGGTCTTGATGGGCAGGCGGTTGAGCGCGGCGATCGTCGTCGGGCTGCCGTTGAGCGTGACGTCGTACTCGAAGTTGCCGATGCGCGCGCTCCCGGCCGGGACGATGACGTTCGACTGCAGCACGGTATCGATGACGTCCTGCGGCGAGAGCCCGGCGGCGGCGACCTTCGCCGGGTCGATGTCGACCATCACCTCGCGCTGCTTGCCGCCGAATGGCGCGGGCGTCGACAGGCCGGGGATGGTGAAGAGGCGCACGCGGATGAAGTTGAGCCCGTAGTCGAAGAGCTCCTGCTCGGAGAGGGTCGGGCTGCTCACGGTCAGCTGCGCGACGGCCACGTTGGTCGCGTCGTACTGGACGATGGCGGGCGGCTGCGTGCCCGGCGGCATGAAGTGGCTCGCCGTCAGTGAGACGGAGGTGATCTGCGCGATCGCGGCGCCGATGTCCGCGCCGGGTTCGAAGTAGACCTTGAGGAGGCCGACGCCGGCGATGGACTCGGACTCGATGCGCGAGATGCCGTTGACGGTCGTGGAGTACGCGCGCTCGCTGATGATCACGACGCGGCGCTCCATGTCCTCGGCCGACAGCCCGGGATAGTTCCAGACCACGAGCACCACCGGGATGTCGATGGCCGGAAAGATGTCGACCCGCATCCGCGAGATGGCGAGCGCGGAGAGCACGAAGACGAGCGTCGACACCACGCCCACGGTGTACGGGCGCCGCAGCGCGAGGCGGACGATCCACATGGCCCGCACGCAAAGCTATGCTTCGCGGCGGGGGGTAGGGGCTACTTCGCCAGCGGCGCCGGCTTCTTCTCCAGCCGGCCGATCAGGCCGTCCCACCCTTCCTTGGCGATGACCTTGCCAAAGGACGAGCGGTAGTTGTCGGTGGTGCTCACGCCGTCGACGACGATGTCGACGATGCGCCAGCCGCTCGCCTCCTTGCGGAGCCGGTAGTCGACCTCGGTGGTGTCGCCCTTGGCGGTCATCTGCGTCGGGACCTCGGTGGCGTCGCCGACTGGCCGCTCGGGCTGGTAGTCGATCTTCGACGAATTGAAGAAGTCGATCTCCTGCGTGATGGCCTGCCGGAGTCGCGCGTCGAAGGCCTTCAGGAAGCGCTTCTGCTCGGCCTTCGGCTGGTCGTCCCACTTCTTGCCGAGCGCGGCCCTCGCCATGGCCTCGGTATCGACGATGCGCATCACCGCCGCCTGCAGCTCGGCCGTCGCCCGTGGCGTCGCCTGGCCGCTCGCCGGGATCGTCTTGCGGATCTGGCTGTCGCGCGCCTTGAGCACGTCCGTGGCGCTCGGCCCGGCCGCGGCCAGCGTGAGGACGAGCGTCAGGGTGCCAAGCATGCGGCGCCTCCTTGGGGGGCCTGCAGCGATCCAGTTACCTGGTCGAGGTGGGCCCGCGCAACCGCGAGCTCGTATTGGGCCTGGGCCATGTCCACCTGACTCTGCACGTAACCGGTGTACGCATCGATCAAGTCCCGGCCGCTGGCGACCCCCACGCCGAAGTTCATCTCGGTCGAGCGGAACCAGGCCTTGCCCGCGCCGAGCGCCGCCTTGGCCGCGTGCTGCTTTTCCAGCGCCGCCGATGCCTCGGCGAGCGCCCCGTCCACCTCGGCCTGCACGAGCCGCGCGAGCCCGCGCTCCTGCCGCTGCGTCACCTCGAGGTCCGCCTGCGCCTTCTTCACCTTCGAGAGCAGGAGCGGGAACGAGAGGTTCTGCGCGAGGCCCAGCACGATGCCGGCCTGCAGCGTGTTGAAGGGGTCGTAGACCCACGGGTCGTACTGGATCGTCCGGTTGGGGGCGTACGCGTAGGCGAAGGTGCCGGCGGCGAACGCCTGCGGGTACAGCGCGCCGCGCGCCGCCTCGACCGCCTTCTCGCTCGCGACGACCCCCTCCGAGAGCGCGCGCAGATCCGGGCGCTGCCGCTCGGCGGCCGCCTGCGCGTCGGCGGCGCTCGGGAGGGGCGGCGGCTCCTCGCGCGGCAGCGATTCGGCCGCCAGGTGGAGCTCGGGCTCGCTCAGGGCGAGGGTCGCGGCGAGGCCCGCGCGCGCCATCGCCAGCGCCTTGCGGGCGTCGGCGCGTTTCTGGCCCAGCTGGCCGCGGAAGAGCTCGACGCGGTACTTGTCGTCGACGCCCAGGGTGCCGTCTCCGCTCGCGAGCGAGTCCGCGATGGTCTGGTCCGCCTTGTCGAGCGCCTGCTGCACGTCCGCGGCGATGTCGAGCAGCCGCTGCGCGAACGCCGCCCCCCAGTAGAGCTGCACGACGCGCAGCTCGATGCGCGCCTCCTGGTCGTGGACTAGCAGGGTGCGCGCGCTGACCCCGGCGCGCGCGGCGTCGCGGGCCGCCGACAGCTGGCCCCAGGTCCAGAGCGGCTGCGTGACGTTCACGTCGATGCGCCCGAAGGGCCCGAGCTGCCCGAAGCTGCGGTTGTTCTGGCTGGTGTAGTCGACCACGGTGCCGCGCGCGTCCGGGGCGGGCCCGGCGATGAGCGTGGCCGTCGCGGAGGGGATCCACTGCAGCGCCTTGGCGAGGCTCAGGTCCGCCTCGGACGAATAGAGCTCCGCCTTGCGGATGGCGACCTCGTCGCTCCGGTCGATGGCCAGCCGGATGGCGGTCGGCAGGTCGAGCGGCGGGCAGGTCGCGCCGGCGGTCAGCAATGTCGCGATCGCGATCGCTTGCATTTCGAGGACCTCGGTCGCGAGGACGGTGCAGCTTCGAGGCGCGGCAGATGCGCCGGCATCGGCGACCGAGGGGTAGGCCTAGTTGACATGTCCGTGACAGGCAAGTAAGAAACAGCGCCTTTTCGAGCGGCGTGGAGGGTCTTTGCCCCGTCTACAGTCCATTCCTGGCGCAGCCGTCACCGGCCCGGTCCTCTGGGCAGCCGCGCGCGCGCGGGTCGCCTTCTGGGACCGGCTGGCGTCCTCGCCGACCCTGCTCGAAGAGAAGCAGACTGAGATTCTCCTTCACAATTGCAAGAGCGCGGCCGACACCCAGTTCGGCCGCCAGCACGGCCTCGGGCAGGTGCGTTCGCACCGCGATTTCGCGAACCGCGTCCCCCTGCGCACCTACGCCGACCTGGAGCCCTTCATCAACCGCATGAAGGCGGGCGCGCGGGACGTGCTCTGGCCGGGCTTCATCCGCTACTTCGGCTGCTCGTCGGGCAGCTCCAACACCGCCGCGCTCAACAAGTACCTGCCCATCTCGGACGAGCAGATTCGCTGGCAGCAGAAGGCCGGCTTCGACCTGACGGCGCGCTACGTGGCGATGACCGGCGACCGCGCCCTCACGGGCGGCTACACGATGTACCTGCTGCCGCCGGCGCAGCTGAAGCCCGAAGGCCCCATCTTCGTGACCAGCAATCCGGGGCTGATGCAGCTGCACCTGCCCGCCCCGGCGGCGATGCTCGCGCTGCCCAAGCCGGCCATCCGCGACATCGAGGTCTACGACGAGAAGCTCGGCCGCATGGCCGAGGCCTACCTCGACTACGACGTGCGCTCCATGTCGGGCACCACCTGCTGGTTCTCGATCTTCTTCGACCGCGTGCTCGCCGCCGCCAAGGCCCGTGGCCGGCCGGCCTCGAAGATCTCCGACATCTGGCCCAACCTGCGCGTCCTCTTCGGCGGGGGCGTGCCGGCGGAGCCGTACCGCAGCATCATCGCCGAGCGCGTGGGGCACCCGGTGGTGCTGATGGACAACTACAACGCCACCGAGGGCGGCATCTTCGCCGCCACCGACCAGCTCGGCTCGGATTCGCTCTTGATGATCCCGGACCGCGGAGTCTTCTACGAGTTCGTGCCCCGCGAGGACCACGGCAAGCCCTCGGCGCGCCGCCTGCCGCTCTGGGAAGTCGAGCCTGGCGTCGAGTACTCGGTGGCGCTGTGCACCAGTTCGGGCCTCTTCGGCTACTACATCGGCGACACCATCCGCTTCACCTCGGTCTTCCCGCACCGCATCGAGTTCACCGGGCGGACCGCGGGCGTGCTCTCGGTCACGCAGGAGCTCACCTCGTCCATCGAGATCGAGCGCGCCGTGCTCGCCGCCACCAAGCGGCACCCCTGCACCATCGTCGACTTCGCGGCCACCTCGGAGGTGGGCGTCGATGCCTCGGCCAAGGGGCGCTACCTGCTCTTCGTCGAGTTCGACCGCGAGCCCCAGGACCTCCAGTCGTTCGCCTCGGCCTTCGACGTGGGGCTCTGCGAGCAGAACCGCGTGTACCGCGAGCATCGCAAGCAAGACGTCGCAATCCTGCCACCTGCCGTGCTGCCGCTGGGCAACGGCGCGACGCGTCGCTTCATGGACGCGATGGGGCAGTCCACCGTGCAGCACAAGTTCCCGCGCATCGTCGAAGGACGGCGGCGGGAGCTGCTGGCATCACTCGCCCGTCCGGCGAGCAACTAGGGAGCCAAAATGGAACGTCTCGGCGTGTGTGTCATTGGTGCAGGCGGCGCGGTTTCCAGCACGGTCATGGCAGGCGTCACCCTCATGAAGAAGGGTCTCGCCCCCCGCCACGGCATGGTCACGGAGACCGGTAGCGCGAAGCACCTCCCGGTCGTGCCGCTCGAGAACATCGTCTTCGGCGGCTGGGACCTGCGGGCCGACAGCATCTACGACGCCGCCGTGCGCGAGGAGATCGTGCCGCGCCACCTGGTCGACCAGGTGAAGGACGAGCTGCAGCAGATCAAGCCCTGGCCGGGCGTCGCGTCGTCGAAGTACCTCGCCAGCATGGCCGGCCGCCACATGGTCGGCGCCGACACGTTCCGCGACGAGGTCGGCCTGATCACCGAGAACCTCCAGGGCTTCAAGAAGCACCACAAGCTCGAGCGCATGGTGGTGGTCAACCTCACGTCGACCGAGAAGTTCACCAAGCTTGCGCCCGTGCACCAGACGATCGAGGCGTTCGAGAAGGGGCTCGACGAGAACGACGAGCGCATCAGCCCGGCGATGAAGTACCTCTACGCCGCCATCAAGCTGGGCGTCCCGCACTGCAACTTCACGCCGAGCCTCTCGAAGATCCCCGCGCTCGAGAAGCTGGCCGAGCGCATGGGCGTGCCCATCGCCGGTGAGGACGGCAAGACCGGCCAGACGCTGCTGAAGACCGTGCTCGCCCCCGCCTTCGCCGTGCGGCAGCTCCACGTCGACGGGTGGTACTCGACCAACATCCTCGGCAACAACGACGGCAAGGTGCTCGACGATCCCGAGTCCAACAAGACCAAGATCGTGAGCAAGCAGGGCGTGCTCGACGACATCCTGGGCTACAAGGTCCACGACCACCAGGTGCACATCCACTACTACAAGCCGCGCGGCGACGCGAAGGAGGCCTGGGACAACATCGACATCGCCGGCTTCCTGGGCGAGCGGATGCAGATCAAGGTCAACTTCCTCTGCAAGGACTCGATCCTCGCGGCCCCGCTGATCGTCGACCTCGTGCGGCTCCTCGACGTCGCCAAGCAGAACGGCGGCGCCGGCATCCAGCGCGCGTTCTCGGTGTTCTTCAAGTCGCCCTACCACACCGAGGGCGAGCGGCCCGAGCACGACCTGTTCCGGCAGAACACCATGCTGCAGGCGTGGATCGACGAGCAGGCCAAGGCCGCCAACGGCGTGCGCAGCATCCGCACCTCCCGCGCCGCCGCGGTCTAGCGATGGCCCCGCAGCGGCTCGCCGTCGCCGGAGGGGAGCCCACGGTCGATGCCGGGCGGCACGTCCGCTGGCCCGTCCTCACCGACGACGACCGGGCGGCGGTGCTCGGCGTCCTCTCGCGCGGCGTGCTCTCGGGCCCGTTCGCGCCGGAGGTCCGCGGGCTCGAGCGCGAGTTCGCGGCGTTCATCGGCAGCCGGCACGCGCTCGCCACCAACAGCGGCACGGCGGCCCTGCACGTGGCCGTCGCCGCCGCCGGCGTCGGCCCTGGGGACGAGGTCATCACGCCGGCCTTCTCGTTCGTCGCGACCGCGATGTCGGTGCTGCACCACGCCGCCATCCCGGTGTTCGTGGACATCGAGCCCGAGACCTTCGGCATCGACCCGGGCAAGATCGAGGCGGCGATCACCGAGCGCACCCGGGCCATCATCCCGGTGCACCTCCACGGCATGCCTTGCCGCATCGACGCGGTCGCGGCGATCGCGAAGAAGCACGGGCTGGCGCTCATCGAGGACGCGGCGCAGGCGCATGGCGCCACCTGGAAGGGCAAGCGCGTCGGCAGCTTCGGCGCGCTCGGCTGCTTCAGCCTCCAGTCGTCGAAGAACCTGGCGTGCGGGGAGGGCGGCGTCACCGTCACCGACGACCCGGAGCTGTTGCAGCGGGCGAATCGCACGCGCATGTTCGGCGAGAACGTCCGCCCCGAGGACGAGGCCACCTACCGGCTCGACCGGGCGCTCGACGGCGACCGCGCCTACGACTCCGAAACCGTAGGGTGGATGTACCGCACGACCGAGATGTCGGCCGCGCTGGCGCGCAGCCAGCTCCGGCGGCTCGAGACGATGAACGAGCAGGCCCGGCGCAACGCGGGCGTGCTCAGCCGCGCGCTCGGCAAGCTGCCCGGCGTCACCCCGCCGGCCGTTCCCGACGGGGCGGTCCCGGTGTGGCACAAGTACCGGGTGCGCCTCGACGCCTCGAAGGCCGGCCTCGACGCGCCGCCCCGGCGCGTGCGCGACGCCATGGTGCGCGCGCTCAAGGCCGAGGGCGTGGACGCCGTGCTCTGGCAAACCCAGCCGGTGCCCGGGCAGACGCTGTTCCGCCGCAAGGTCGGGTACGGCGTGGCCAAGGGCGCGAAGGTGGGCTGCCCGTGGGATCACGGGCGCGAGGTGAGCTACGACTTCGCCCAGTACCCCGAGACGCAGGCCCTGCTGGACAGCTCGCTCTGCCTCTTCTCGCACACCTACCCGATCGCGCCCCAGCCGCTCGCGATCGTGGAGCAGTACGCCGAGGCCTTCGCGCGCGTCTGGACGCGTCTGGATGAGGCGCTGGCCGTGAGCGAGGGGGCCGGGGCGGCCGCTTGACCGGCCCGCCGGGCTGGCTGCGATCCGGCTGGGGCCGCACGGCGGCGGTGGTCGTCGGCTGCGCGTTCGTCGGCGGCATCGTGTGGCACCTCGGGCCCGCCCGGGTCTTCGGCGTGCTCGAGCGCTCGGCGCCGGTGTTTCCCGTCTGCTGCGTGCTCGAGGGTGGCATGCTCGTCTGCGCGATGCTCGGCCTCCGATCGCTCTACGGCCCGGATCGCGCGCGGCTCTCGGCCGGCTCGCTCGCCTACGCCGGCCTGGTGGGCTACGTGACCATGCTGATCGCCCCCGCGGGCCGTGCCTTCGCCGAGGTCGCCCGGGCCGCGCTGCTCTCGCGCCGGAGCACGACCGCGCGGGCCGCCCACGCCGCGTACCAGATGCAGGCCGCCTGCCTCCTCGGCAATGCCGTGGCGTCGGTGGCCGCGTTCGCGGCGGCGCTCTGGCTGGTGGGGCCGAAGGGCTACGCCTGGGCCATCGGCGCCAACCTCGCGCTCACCGGCACCTTCGGCGTGCTGATGCTCACGGCCGGGCGGCGAGGCAGCCTCGGTGGGCTGCTCGGCCGCCTGGTGCCGAAGGCGCAAGACTTCGGCGCGTCCTTCGACGAGGTGGCGCGCGGGGGTGGCGTGCCCTGGGCGGCGGTGCTGTGGGAGTCGTGCGGCCGCTTGCTGCAGACGCTCGAGTTCACGCTGCTCGTC
>DATJNL010000543.1:0-2949 GCA_035508175.1 Myxococcales bacterium | reverse complement strand
CGCGACCGCCGCCGCCGCCATGCCGTCGTCCGAGCCTCCCGCCACCGCCAGGAGGACGGCCACTGCCGGTGGATGCCGGCTCAGGGTCCGATCGATCAGTGGCCGAAGGGAGCTCTCGTTGGCGCGCAGCGAGATGAGCACGGGCAACGCTCCCGCGGTGGAGGCCAAGGCGGTCACCGCCCGCTCCGGGCACGCCGGGGTGCGGGCCAGCGCCTCGAGCGCCTCGCTCGCCTCCGGCGTGCCGAGCTTGGCCAGATCGAATGCGGCCCGGCTGCCCAGGGGATCGGGGCCGGCCGCGAGCTTCGCCTCCACGGCCTCCGCGGCCGCGGCGTCGGTGGCGGCGAGCGCCTCGGCGGCCAGCAGCGAGATCTCCGGCCGCGGCGAGGCGAGCAGGCGCCGGGCGTCGCTCTCCGGCACCGCGGCGTGCGCCGCGGCGAAGATGCGCAGCGCGGCGAGCTGGGCCTCGGGCCTTGGCTCCACGAGCCTGCTCCGCGCCGCCTCGATCACCTTGGGAAAGAGCTCGGCGGACTCGCCCAGGGCGGCGGTGAGGTTCTCATTCGGATCCCCCACGTGCGCCGCGACGGCCGACTGCAGCTTGACGAGGCGGAGCGCCGTGACGGCCCGGATCGCCGCGGCCGCGACGCCCGGCGTGGACTGCTTCAGCTCGAGGTAGAGCGCCCACTCGGCATCGGGGTTGCCGAGCTCGCCCAGGGCGCGGATGGCGCGGGCGCGCTCCGCCGGGTCGGCGGCGCGGTTCACGAGGTCCTGGAGGGCGTACAGACCGGCCCTGCCCTTGGCGCGGAAGTGGGCCAGCTCCGAGGCGCGGACGGCAGGGTCGTCGGACAGCACGTTGGCCTGCCAGGACGAGGCGGCCAGGGACAACGCGAGCAACGCGAAGGTGGGGGCGGTCATGCCCGGAGGTGAAGCAACAGCCGTACCCAAGCGCATTATAAGCGATCCGGGCCGTTGCGTGAAATGCACCCGGGTCCCCAGGGACCGACGGGGTGCTACAACCGCCACGATGCGTGACGCGGGCATGCGCCTGGAGCGGCTCCTGTGGCGATCGGACGGTTCCCGACGCTTGCCCTCCCGGCGAGCCCTGGACGAGGCGCTCGCAGCCCTGCCGCGCGGCGCGCTCTGGCGACTGTGTGAGGGCAACCCGCACGCGCCGCTGTATCTGTTGCCGACGCGGGACTGGATCGCGGCCCTGGCGCGCGAGTGCCGGGCGCTGGGCCGCCGCGTGCTCGAGGTCGGAGCGGGAGACGGCTTCGTCGCGGCCCGGCTCGCCGAAGCCGACCCGTCTCTGAAGGTCGTGGCCACGGACTCCGGCGCGTGGGAGCGGGCCTGCGCACGGATGACGGCCACCGAAGCCCGAAGCGCGCTCGGCCGCCGCGCCCGCGGCGTCCGCCTGGGACCGAAGGTCCTGCGCCTCGACGCCGTGGCGGCGGTTCGGCGCTTCCGGCCCGACGTGGTCCTCGCCATCTGGCTGCCACCGGGCAGGTTGCTGACCCGCCTCCTCCGGGCGCCCTGCCGCTGGGTCGTGGAGGTGGGCGTCGCAGGCGGGATCACCGCGGGAGGCGTCCTGGACCGGCGCCATCCCCACGCGCCGCTCGTCGGGCCCATCGAGCGGCTGGCGCGCTGCCGTCTCGACCAGCGCCCCGCCGTCGAGCTGCACAGCCGGATCACTCTCTATCGGGGCGGTCGCCCGTAGGCTTGGCAACCGTCGGAGGGATGCCCACTCTGCCTGGCGCCACGCCAGGGGCTCCTTTCGAGCCCACGGGCGGGACCATCACAGGAGATGACCATGAACGAGCAGAAGATCGGCGAGCTGGCAGGGCAGGTGTGGCGTTATCTCGACACGCACGGCGGGCAGGCGGACTTCAACACCATCCGGCGGCAGGTGGGCAACCACGAGGGCGTGCCGGTGGAGATGGGGGTCGGCTGGCTCGCGCGCGAGGGCAAGATCTTCTTCAGCAACGAGGGTGAGAGCATCCGCATGGCCTTGCGGCGCAACTAGGCCTCGCGAGCGGCGGCGCCCGTCCGCACGAGGGCGCCCTGCACGCCGGCCCGAGATCCGGGAGTCATGCGATGCTGAATCAGAACGTGGGGCCGGGCGCGCCGCCGCTGCGCGGGCGGATCGCGGAAGCCGAGCCTTCGGCAGGAGTGTTGCAGGCCATCGCGGCCGCGAACCACCGCGGGACCGCCGTGGTCAAGAACGTCGTCGAGCGCTGCGGGGCGACCGGGGCGGCCATGCTGTTCCTGCGCTCCGGCATCGTGGGTGCCAGCGACGCGGCCGTGCACGGCAGCACGGGCGATCGATGCCTGGCGACCTTCGCGCGGCGCTCGTTCCCGTTGCCCGAGGCTCCGGCCGACGGCGGCTGCGCGGCGATGTCGATCGCCGCCGGTGTGGACGGCGTGTCGCGGCTCTGGATCGCGGCGGCCTACGACCGTGCGGCGCGCCCCACCGCGGTGCTGGCGGCTGCCTTCCCCAAGCCGGACGACGGCGAGGCGCAGGCGCTCGTGAAGGCTTTTGGGGACGCCTGTGCCGCCGAGGCGGAGGAGGCTGCGCCATCCTGGTCCGAGCCGGTGGACCTCCTGGCACGGTTCGGGCAGGCCTCGAACCTGCTCGCGGCCGCGGTGGCCGTCGGCGGCGAGGTGCTGCACCTGACGCCCGCCCTCTGCGAGGCCACCGGGCTGGGGGGACCTGCCGTGGGGCAGAGCGTCGTGGACCTGGCGCACGGCGATGCCGTGAGCGCCCGCCTGCGCGCGCTGGCGAAGGGCGACGCGGATCCGCAGGGCGCGTTCACCGTGGCCTTCCGGCGCCTCCTCGGCGACGGGACGGTGCTGGTGGCCCTGCGCGAGCTCGAAGGCGCGCGGCTCGAGCGGCTCCTGTACGTGTTCGCGACGCGGCACCGCATGACCGCCGCGGAGCGGGCGGCGCTGCAGGAC
>DATJNL010000542.1:0-8996 GCA_035508175.1 Myxococcales bacterium | reverse complement strand
TCGCCGTAGGGGATGTCGGGCAGGGACAGCCAGACACGGCGCTGGAACTCGGTGCCGGAGGGGGCCAAGGGCAGGGAGAACCGGGTCCTCTTCCCGGCGAAGTACTGGTCGAGCTGGCGGGCGGCCTCCCGCAGCGGCGGGGCCACCTCTCCCGCGCTGGACCCGCTGGCCGCCGCTCCGGTGTTCGGAAGGTGCAGATGGGTCACCTGCTCCCCGTCGCTCTCCAGGGTGAGGGGGCCCACGGGGCTCTCCACCACGAGCCGGGTGCTCCCGGCGACGTCCACCGTCATGCCACACGCTCCTTGGTCGTCGGATCGGTTCGCGACGCTCTCGGTCGGACCCGGTCGGTCCGGGCCCGGCCGGCGGCCGCCCACAGGTGCATGGCCGCGTAGGCCCGCCACGGACGCCAGCGCTCGGCCCGGGACACGAGCGCGCGGCGGTCGGCCGGGTCGCGCTCGCCGGCGTCGGCGATCTCACCGCGGTCGACTTCAAGACGGCCGAGCTGGCGTCCGCGGAGGGCGAGCTTCCCGAAGGGCTCACCCCTTCCCGCCGGACGGTCGATCTGGAGGGCGACGGGGGCGTCTTCGCCACGATCGACTACGGCGACGGCACCGAGGCGCCCGAGGTGTTCGCCGGCAAGCAGATCGGCTCGGCCGAGCAGCACCTCTCGCACACGGCCGAGTCGCCCGCGCCTGCCGCGGCCGCCGCCGGCGGGCAGAAGCTCGTCTGCCCCCATTGCCAGGGGCCGATCGACGTGCGCATCCCCGGGCAGACGAAGCGCGTCACCTGCGCGTACTGCCACGGCCTGCTCGACTTCTCCTCGGGCGCCCTGCGCTACGTGGCCGCGCTGGAGCGGCTCCAGCAGGAGCCCAAGATTCCGATCGGCAAGACCGGCCGCCTCTCGAGCACCGACTACCTGGTGGCCGGCTACCTGCGCCGCCGCTGCACGGTCGACCGGGTCGACTACGACTGGGAGGAGTACCTCCTCTACTCCGCGGCCCAGGACGCCTTCTTCTGGCTGGTCGCGAGCGACGGGCACTGGTCGTTCGTGCGCTCCATCTCCGCCGGGGCGGTGGCCCAGAAGGGCGGCATCGCCATCTTCGAGGGCAAGCGCTACCGCAAGTTCTCCGCGGTGGTGGCGACCACGGTGTCCGTCCTCGGCGAGTTCTACTGGGAGGTCGCCGCCGGCGAGACCTGGTTCGCGGACGACTACATCCAGCCGCCGCTCGGCCTCTCCTGCGAACGGAACGACGAGGAGGTGGCGTGGTCGCAGGGCAGCTACCTCGAGCCCCACGAGGTGGAGAAGGCCTTCGGCCTGACCGGGCTCGCGGCCGAGCGGGTCGGCGTGGGCGCCATGCAGCCGTGGCCCCACGCCGGCGAGGTGCGCCCCCTGCGGCGCTGGAGCTACGCTGGCACGGCCGCCATCTGGATCTTCTCGATCGCGCTGGGCCGGCTGCCCACCACGCTCACCGAGCTGAAGCTGCCCCCGCTGCCGGATCCGGTGGCGTTCCAGAGCGGCTGGGCCGAGTACGTCCCGCCAGTGCTCGGCGACGGGGGCGTGAACGACGGCGGCCTCGCCGAGGCGGCGCTCCTCGCGCCCGTCCCCGGCCAGCCCGTGGAGCTGGCCGGTACCTCGGAGGCCGTGGGCTCGCAGAGCTTCCTCAGCCAGCCCTTCGACGTGCCGCCGCACGAAAACATGGAGGTCCGCCTTCAGGCCGACGTGGACAACGCCTGGGCGTGGGTGGGCGGCGCCATCATCCAGAAGGACACCGGCGAGAGCGATTCGTTCGAGGTCGAGGCGTCGTACTACCACGGCTACGACGACGGCTACTGGAGCGAGGGAAGCCCCATCGCCGCGGCCCACTTCTCCGCGCTGCCGGCGGGTCGCTACGTGGCGCGCTTCGACTACGAGTGGGACCCGAAGCGGCCCCGGCCCTCGGCCACGCTCACCGTGTCGTCGGGCGTGTCCCGCGCCTGGCGCTTCGGCCTCGCGCTGCTGCTCGTGTGGCTCATCCCGCTGGTGCGCCTCGTGCAACGCGGCCGCTTCTCATACCTGCGCTGGCAGGAGAGCAACGTCGGCCTCAGGACCGGCGGAGGAGACGACTAGATGAGCGCGTTCGGCTGGATTCACCGCGGCCTCGTGATCGCCGTGCTGGTCGTCTACGCGGTGGCGCTGCGCCTGGGCTGGGACCTCCCCTCGGCCCACCATGAGCTCGTGCCGCCCAGCGTCCGCAGCTCGCCGGGTGGATACCGCTCGTTCCACTTCTGGCACTCCGGCTTCATGGGAGGTAAGTGAGCGAGCCGGTCGCCAAGCCGGCGTCGGGCCAGGGCGGCCTCCTGCTGGTCACCGCCCTCGTCATCGCCGTCTGCGGGCTCGTCTATGAGCTCCTCGCGGGGACGCTGGCGAGCTACCTCCTGGGCGACTCGGTCTTCCAGTTCTCCACGGTCATCGGCGTCTACCTGTCTGCGATGGGGGCGGGCTCCTGGCTCTCGGGGCACATCGACCGGCAGCCGGCGCGCCGCTTCGTCGAGGTCGAGCTGGCCGTGGCGGTGGTGGGCGGGTTCGCCGCGCCGGTGCTCTTCTTCGCGTTCGCGCACCTCGCGGCCTTCCGGCTGCTGCTGTACCTCTTCGTCGTGGCGGTGGGGATCCTCGTGGGCCTCGAGATACCCCTGCTGCTGCGCGTCCTGCGGGACCGCTACCGCTTCAAGGACCTCATCGCGCGCGTGCTGACGGCGGACTACGCGGGCGCGCTGGTGGCGTCGCTGCTCTTCCCGATCTTCCTGGTCCCGCGACTCGGCCTGGTCCGCACCGGCCTCGCCTTCGGGTTGATCAACGCCGCGGTGGCCTACTGGAGCACGCACCTGCTGGCCGACGCGCTGCCGAACCCGCGCCCGCTGCGCTGGGCGGCGACCGCGGTGCTCGTCGCGCTCGCCGCGGGCCTCGCCGGCGCCGGCCAGCTGACCACGCTGGCCGAGGAGGGCGCGTACGCCGACGAGATCCTCTTCGCGGAGAGCACGCCGTACCAGCGGATCGTGATCACGCAGGGGCGCGCGGGCTTCCAGCTATTCCTGAACGGCAACCTCCAGTTCTCCTCGGCCGACGAGCACCGCTACCACGAGGCGCTGGTGCACCCAGCGATGGCGCTGGCGCCGGGAGCCCGCCGCGTGCTCGTCCTCGGCGGCGGCGACGGCCTCGCCGCGCGCGAGCTGCTGAAGTACCCGGACGTCCAGGTCGACCTGGTGGAGCTGGATCCCGCGATGATCGAGCTCGCGAAGCGATTCCCGCTCTTGCGCGAGCTGAACCAGGGTTCGTTCCTCTCCCCGCGCGTGCACGTTCACATCGACGACGCCTACCGCTGGCTGCAGGCGGATCACGGCCGCTTCGACGCGGCGATCGTCGACTTCCCGGACCCCAACAGCTTCTCGCTGGGCAAGCTCTACACGAGCTACTTCTACGGCCTCCTGAGGCGCTCACTGGCGCCGGGCGCCCCGCTGGTCGTGCAGAGCACGTCGCCCCTGATGGCGCGCAAGTCCTTCTGGTGCGTGGCGCAGACGCTCGAGGCGGCCGGCTTCTCGACCCACGCCTACCACGTGGCGGTGCCGTCCTTCGGCGAGTGGGGCTTCGTGCTCGCGGAGGATCGCCCGTTCGATCCACCGACGCACCTGGCGGCCGTGCCGCTGCGCTACCTCAACGATTCCTTTCTGCCGACCCTCTTCGTGTTTCCGACGGACATGGGCCGGGTCCCCGTGGACGTGAACCGCCTGGACAACCAGATCCTCGTCCAGTACTACGACGCCGAGTGGAAGCGCTGGAACTGAGTGAACGCGCTCTCCCGCCGCGAGCTGCTGACCGCCCTGCTCGGGGCTCCGATCGCGGCCTGGGCGTGCCGGCGGCCGCCGCCGAGGCGGGAGTTCGGCGGAGCGCTCCTCGGACAGAGCTTCCCCGTGGGCCACCGGATCCGCGACGGCTTCCACCCGGCGCCGACCGAACAGAAGAAGGTCGGCGTGGCCGTCGTGGGCGGTGGCGTGTCGGGCCTCTCGGCGGGATGGAAGCTGGCGCAGGCAGGGTTCCGCGACTTCGTGGTCCTCGAGCTGGAGAAGCGCCCGGGCGGAACTGCTGCCTCGGGTGCGAACGCCACGAGCGCCTACCCATGGGGCGCGCACTACGTGCCGGTACCGCTGCCCGAGAACCGCGCGCTCGCGGAGATCCTGCGCGAGATCGGCGCGGTGCAGGCGAACGACGCCACCGGCCACGTCACGATCGCCGAGGATCAGCTCTGCGCCGCTCCCCAGGAGCGCCTGTTCCTCGACGGCCGCTGGTTCGAGGGGCTGTACCCGCGCGCGGGAGCGACGGTGGAGGACATGCGGCAACTCCGCGCCTTCGAGGCGGAGATCGACCGCTGGATCGACACCCGCGACGCAAGCGGACGGCGTGCCTTCACCATCCCGAGCGCCGGCTGCGGCGACGGCGCCGAGCTCGACGCGCTGGACCGCCTCTCCGTGGCCGACTGGCTCGGGCAGAAGGGCTGGGACTCCTCGCGCCTCCGCTGGTACCTCGACTACGCCTGCCGCGACGATTACGGGCTCGAGCTGACCGAGACGTCGGCCTGGGCCGGCGTCTTCTACTTCGCCTCACGCGTGGAGCACCGCGGCGGGAAGGAGGCCGCGTTCGTCACCTGGCCCGAGGGCAACGGCCGGCTGGTGCGCCACCTGGCCGAGCGCTGCGGCGACGCGCTCCGGCTCGGCGCGGCCGTCACGGACATCTTCACGCGGTCGAATGGAATCGAGGTGCGCGCCTTCGAGCCCGCGACCGGCCGGACGACCGCGTGGCTGGCCGACGACGTGATCTTCGCGCTGCCGAGGTTCCTGGCGAGCCGCCTGGTCGCCCCGTGGCACGAGCGGCCGCCCCCGTGGCTCGCGGACGTGACGCACGGCTCGTGGATGGTCGCGAACCTCACGCTGCGCGACAGGCCGCGCGAAGCCGGCTTCCCGCTGGCCTGGGACAACGTGCTCTACGACAGCCCCTCGCTCGGCTACGTGGACGCGACGCACCAGACGGGGCGAGACCGCGGGCCGACGGTGTGGACGTATTATCTGCCCTTGACGAAGGGGACTCCCGCCGAGAACCGGCGGCTCCTGCTCGAGGCGTCGTGGGAGCACTGGGTCGACGCGATCCTCACGGATCTGTCGCGCCCGCACCCGGACCTCCCGGGGCTCGTCGAGCGCATCGACGTCTGGCGCTGGGGACACGCGATGGTGCGGCCGACGGTGGGCTTGATGCGTGGCGGGGCGCTGCGGCAAGCGCGGGAGCCCCTGGGGCGCCTGCGCTTCGCCAACACGGACCTTTCCGGGCTGGCCCTGTTCGAGGAAGCGCAGCACTGGGGGGTGGCGGCGGCAGAGGACGTGCTGCGCGCGAGGGGCCTGCCGTTCGTGAGCTCGCTGTAGGCCGTTGGCTCAACGGTCCCGAGCGGCGCGGAACGCCCAGGCCACCCGGCCCGGCTCGGGCCGCCGCGCCGCTTCGGAGGGCCGTACGCCGACCACCCAGAGAATCTCTTCGCCGGCGCAGAGGAGCGCAAGCCGATCGCGTCGCGCCCGCGGGATGCCCGCGTCGATGAGGAACCGCTTGAGCTTGCGGTGGCCCGGCGCCCCCTGCGGGTGAAAGCGGTCGCCGGGGACACGACTGCGGAGCGTGAGCGGGAACCGCGTCGCCTCGCAAGCGAGGTACAGAACGTCCGGACCGCCGGCAGCCTCGACTTTCCCCCGGGTCACTTCGAGCACCAGTCCCCCGCCAGGACACGGCCAGCGGCCTTCGCCGGAAACGGCCACCGAGAACGGCGCCGGCGGTACCTCGCGCAGGCGGCGCTCCAGCCTCAGCGTGCCGCGCCCGACCGTCGCTTCGAGGTCGCCGGCCACGTGCACCGTCCCCGGCGTGGCCCGAGACGCCAGCGCCAGGATGCGATCAATCTGGGGGGCGGATGGAGGGTTGCCGGAGCGCAGGCGCCGGGCCAGGCGGCGGATCGCGCGCCGCGCCACCGCCGTCGGCAGCGCGGCCAGGGAGGCGGTCGGCAGGCCTGCGCCACCCTCCAGGCTCTCGAGCGCCGCCGCCGCCAGATCGTCGAGCGCGCGCTCGTCGTCGCGGGCGAGGTCGGCCAGCTGCGCCAGCCGGCGCTCGAGCTGGGACGACAGCTCGACGAGCTGCGGCCAGAGACGCCGCAATGCGTTGCGGCGGAAGCGCGGATCGGCGTTGGTCGGATCCTCGTGCGTGGGGAGCCCCCTCGCCGCGGCGTAGCCCCGCACGTCAGCTCGCGAGAACCCCAGGAGCGGCCGCACCAGTTCGACGCCGTCGACGAGCGCACGCGAGGCCGCCATTGCGGACAGGCCGCGCGCCCCGGCGCCGCGCAGGAGTCTCAAGAGGACGGTCTCGGCCTGATCGGTGCGCGTATGCCCGACCGCCAGCACGCCGGCCGAGAGCTCGCGCGCCAGCTCTCCGAGCGAGGCGTAGCGCGCCTGCCGGGCGCTCGCCTCCGGCCCATCGCCGGGCCCCACGTCGACCGCCCTCAGGTGAAAGGGCAATCCGAGGGTGCCCGCGAGCCTGCGCGCCACCGCTGCGTCCTCGACCGACGAGGCCCGCAGCCGGTGGTCGACGTGCGCGAGGTGAACCTCCCCTCCCAGCTTTGGGACGAGCCGCGCCAGGAGGGCCGCGAGGGCGGCCGAGTCCGGCCCGCCGCTGGCTCCCACCAGCCAGCGGGAAGGCCGCACTGGGAGCGCCCGGAGCACCTGGAGCACGCGCCGCTCGAAGGCCTCTGTGTCATAAGCATCCGGAACCATTTATCGAATTGTCTCGATGACCTTTCGCGCCTGTCCGCCCGGCAGGCCGGTTGCTGGAGGCCCTTGCGGCGGTTATAATATCGATAGGAGGCGCACCGGAAGCCTCACCGGGAATGGTGGGGAATGAACGCCGGGGGACGCGGGTTTCCGTCCCGAACGAACGCTTCCACGGTGTTGGGCCCAGGGGTCCCCCCCCTCCCCCTCTGGGTCCACGGGGCTGGATAGGGAAACCTATCCAGCCCTTTTTTTGTCCGCGTGGGCCGGCAGGCTCGACGGCGCATCCTGGGCGGCCGCGGGGTAGGTCCGGCGGAGCTCCGTGAGGATGCGGCGCGTCGCCGGGGATCGATTCAACGTGTAGAAGTGGATCCCGGGCGCACCGCGGGCCAGCAGATCGCGAGCCTGGTCGAGCGCGTGGGCGACGCCTAGCTCCAGCACGGCCGACGGGTCGTCGCGCCGCCGCTCCAGCTCCAGCACGAGGCGCATCGGCACGGTGGCGCCGCACAACCGGGTGAAGCGTTCGATCTGGGCCGCGTTCGTGATGGGCATCAGGCCGGGAAGCACCGGGAGCCGGATGCGGCGCTCCCGCGCCCGCCGCACGAAATCGAAATAGAAGGCGTCGTCGAAGAAGAGCTGCGTGACCAGGAAGTCGACGCCCTGCTCGACCTTGGCCTTGAGGTGGGCCATGTCCACGCCGCGATCGGCGCACTCGATGTGGCCCTCGGGGTGGGCGGCCGCGCCGATGCAGAAGTCGTGGCCACGGCGGCGCACGAAGCGGACGAGCTCGGAAGCGTGCCGGAACTCCGACGGCGGCAGCGGCCCCTCGCGCGGCGGGTCGCCGCGCAGCGCCAGCAGGTTTTCGACCCCGGCGGCGGCCAGCCGATCGACCAGCGCCGCGACCTCGTCCTCCGTGTGGCCCAGGCACGCGAGGTGGGCCATCGCCTCGATGCCGGTTTCGGCCTTGATGCGCGTCACCAGATCGATGGTGCGCTCGCGAGTCGCGCCCCCCGCGCCGTACGTCACCGAGACGAAGGCCGGCCGCAGCGGTGCCAGGTCGCCGAGCGTCCGGAAGAGCTCCTCCACGCCCTCCTCGGACTTCGGAGGAAAGAACTCGAAGGAGAAGCACGGCGCGTCGGTGAACCGCGTGAGCCGCTCGACGATCTTCACGGAGCCAGGCTACCACACGCTGGTAGGATGCCCGCATGCCGTCGGGCGTCGCGATCGATCTGCGCATGGTGGGGCCGACGCCTCACGGCATCGCGCGCTACGGACGGGCGATCTGGGACGGGCTGCCGGAGGATCCCCGCATCCGGTACGTGGGGCTGGTGGCGGAAGCTTCTCCGCTGACCCCCCAGCGATCCGGCGATCGCCTCGTGCGCTGCCGCGCGCCCTTTCTTTCGCCGCTCGAGCAGGTCGAGGTTCCGCTGATCCTGCGCCGCGAGGGAGTCGAGCTGCTCCACGCGACGAGCTTCGCCGTGCCCGCGGCCTGGCGGGGGCCGCTGGTCCTCTCGCTGCACGACGTGAACCACCTCGCGCTCCCGGGCTGGAGCGGGCCTGGACGCACTCCCTACTACCACCGCGTGGTCGCGCCCGCGGCCGCGCGCGCGGCGCGCGTGCTCACGGGGAGCGCATTTTCCGCCCGGGAGATCGAGCGCTGGCTCGGCCTCCCGGCGACGAAGGTGCGCGTGACGCCCTACGCCGTGGACGGATCCTTCGCTCCCAGCCCGGTCAAGGAGCTCGAGCGGATCCGTGCCCGCTGGCGACTGCCCGCGCGCTTCGCCCTCTACCTTGGCAGCGACCGGCCGCACAAGAACGCCGCGCTGGCCTTCGAGCTCGCGCGTCGGCTGGCGCCGAGACTGCCCGTGGTGGTCGCGGGCGGCGGCCTCGAATCGCACCCGTCTTCCCCGACCCAGCTGCTCGGCAAGGTCGACGATGCCGACCTCCCCCCGCTCTATTCTGCGGCCTCGCTGTTCCTGTTTCCTTCCGTGTACGAGGGCTTCGGTCTGCCGCCGCTCGAGGCGGCCGCCTGCGGCACGCCGGTCCTCGTCGCCCGCGGCTCCTCGCTCGACGAGATCTGGCAAGGCGTCAGCCCGCCGTTGCCACCCGATCAGCCGGGGCGCTGGGTGGCAACGATCGAGGAACTGCTCGCCGCTCCGGAGCGCCTGCAGGAG
>DATJNL010000541.1:0-6580 GCA_035508175.1 Myxococcales bacterium | reverse complement strand
CGGAGTGCCGCTGCGGAGCGGGCGGGCGATCATCGAGAGGTGGGGAGCGGCCTAGTAGGAGCCGGCGCCGACGACTGGCGCGGCGTTTCAGTCAGGTGCTGCGCCGCGAGGGTAGCCCGCGCCCCAGCGTGGAGCGTCTCGGGGATCGCTCTCCAGTCGATGGGCGCGCCTCTCCGGCAGGATTCGATGGCATACACGAGGGGGTAGGTGCCCTCGGGGCCATCCCCATCCTCTGGCCGCGGATTGGGATGCCCCAACTCCCCCGGTGCTACAGGGTCCTCCCGGTAGCCTCCAAAGGCATTGGGTGCCGATCTCGGTTGCGGTGCCGGCTCCTCGGTCGTGCCGCGGATCCGCCGATGCTCTCCAGGCAGCAAAGCCTCACTCCCCGCCCTTGGCGCCCGCATCGCATTCAACTCGGCCACGAGATCCTCGAACCTCTCCGGCGGCTGGCGGGGGAGGATGGTTCCCGGGAAGCGCCGCTGCCACTCCCCCTCGATTGCCTCGTCAGGCAGCTTGCCAACCAGAAACGTGACGTTCGCTCCGCTCGCGAGTTCCCCACGCAGTCGGCCCAGCAGCTCTAGAACACGCCCCACCTCGCGCACGCCGGCCAGCGCCGTCCGCGTGTCCTCGGCCGCCTCGGCCTTCTTGCAGAGCCGTTGAGCGTCTTCGAGGAGTGCGCCCACCTTGTCGAGCAGGCTGTCAGCGCTCGCTACCTTCTCGGCTTGCTTGGCAACCGCAAGCGTCTTCGGGAGGTGCCCCCGGTGCCGCAGGAGCGCCGTCTTCGATGGTCCGAAACGGTCCGCAATGGTCCGCAATGGCTCTCCTCCTAGCAGAGCGGCATCGATTGCGGGGCGCTGAGGATGGCGGCACGGGGCGCAGGTCTGCGGCATGGCCTATTCCCCTCCCCGGCGCCGCCGCAGCTCGGCGAGCGCTCGCTTGAGCGCGTCTCGGGCAAGGTCTACGCGGCCGGCGTCGAGCCCAGCGAGGGCCTGTTCCAGCTCGCGAGTGACAGAGTGACAGTCGGCCGTCGCCGGACTCTGCGACCCGCTGCTTGCAGCCTCCGAAACGCCTGGAATCCCTACGCCAGCGCTGCGAGGTTCCGCCTGATCATGGGGTGTTTCGGAAGCTTCGAGTCCCGTACACCCCGCCTCCTGTTCGCACCGAAGGCCCCGATGCTTGGGGCTTTTTCGTTAGGTTTCCGGCGCCTCCACGGGGCTCTGCAGCAACGCTTGAAATAAGCGCCGAGTGTACGGGCCTTGCCTCGGCGCCTGGCCGGATCCGCTACCGAGCCATCGACGCCTTGGTCAGTGCTCCCTTCCGGGCGGATCAATATCTTCCATTCAACGAAGTGAGGAGCTGCGACGGCGAAGGCGCTGTTCGGCGGCGCGCCTGCCTTACGAGTCGCTTGAAGGGTTAGTCCCCTGACACGAGAGGAGTTTCCACAATGGCTAAGGTGCTTTTCATAGTCAGCGGTGCCACGTACTGGGTGCTGAAGGACGGCACGAGGTACGCGACCGGCTACTGGGCCGAGGAGTTCGCGAATCCGTACAAGATCATCACCGACGCGGGCCACGAGGTGGTGGTGGCGACTCCCAATGGCGTGACCCCCAATGTCGACATGATGAGTCTGCGCCCGGAGATGGTTGGCGGTGTCCAGGAAGCCCTCGATCTAGAGGCCATCATCCGGTCGGCTGAGGCGATGCGGCGGCCGCTCAAGCTGTCGGACGTCCGTCTCGAGGACTACGACGCGGTCTACCTGCCGGGTGGTCACGGCCCGATGTCGGACCTGGCCTTCGACGCCGACGTCGGACGGTTGCTGACCGCGCAGCTCGCCTCTGGCAACCCGCTGTTCATCGTCTGCCACGGTCCCGCCGCGATCATGGCCACCAGAATCCACGGCGTGTCGCCCTTCAAGGGCTACCGAGTCACGTGCTTCACGAACAAGGAGGAGGAAGGCGTCGGCCTGGCCTCCCGGGCGACGTGGCTGCTCGAGACCGACATCAAGGAAAAGATCGGGGTCGAGTTCAGCAGCGGCGAGATTTGGAAGCCCTACATGGTGGAGGACCGCAACCTCGTGACGGGGCAGAACCCGGCCTCGGCCGCCGTCTTGGCGAGGCGACTGCTGGAGGTTCTCGGTGAGCGGGCATCGGCGAGACCGAGCCGCGGGAACGGCCCCTCGACCAAGCCGCGACCGAGTCAACGCGCATAGAGCTGGGGGCTCCGCCGAGGGGGGCCGAGCTCAGGCTGGGGCCTGGGCTTGGCCTTCCTGGTCGCCGCGCGGAGCCCGCTCCGCTCCGGTGACTCCGGACGCGGTAGTTGGTGGGGCAACCGATCGATCCCTTCGGCAAGGCAGGCCCCCAGGAGCGGCGCGAACGGCGTCGCAGCGAGAAAGGCGGAGCCCAGGTTGAAGCCGCCAGGCCGAGTGTGCGCCGAAGCCACCGGCGGCCAGACCGGCATGCCGGGCCGAGCACCCTCCCCCGCGTTGCCCGCTACCCGGCGGGCCGGCAAACTGGATCGGAAACCAGGTCCGTCTTTTCCCCCAGCAGGAACGCAGCCGGTCGATACATGGTGCCGGAGCCCAGGTAGATGGCACCCGCGTCGGGGTAAATGCAGCCGGTGAGGCTGTCCCTGCGCCAGGCCCCGCTGCTCCCGAGCGGGCGCGCGTCCACGCTGAACGTGACGTAGCCGTGGCCGCGCGAGTCGCGCAGCGGCGCCGAGGTGACCCGCACCCTGCGCGTCATCCGCCTGGGCATGCCCCGCGAGAAGGATCGATGCTCGCCGTCCCGCTGAGCGAGCACGTCCACGACGTCGCGCCGCAACTGCGCCTTGACGCCGCTGGAGTCGGCCCTGTCGTCATCAGCCTGCGCCGGCGGCGCGACCACGCCGCAGCCCAGCGTGAAGAGCAAAGCGATCTGGGTCAGCCTCATGGTTCCTCCTTGGTTCACGTCCGATGAGCCACGCAAGACCCGCGCTGGCTGCCACGGGTAACCAGAGCGCCAGGACGTAGACGGCGTCCCCGTCCGTCGAGGCCTGGGACAGCAGGAACAGAAGGGCGCGCGAAGTGACCGCCACCGACATCTGCGCCACGACGTGCAGGACGCAACGGCGATGGGCGGCGAAGTTGCGCGCGCGTGCGTAGCGGACGCCCGCCACCGTCGCCGCGCCGACGATGGCTCCCGAGAGCCAGAAGCCCAGCGTGGAGAGCCAGCCGCCGCGAGCGGTGAGCGCGAGCCAGGCGCCCGAGGGAAGCAAGCCGCCCAGGATGACGAGCCCCGTCGTTCGTCCCAGGTACCTGTGAGCGCGCGGGAATCGGCGAAGGAACCCGCGCGACGCGAGGACAAGGCACGCCGGCAAGCTGAAGAGCGCCGTGGTGACGTGCACGTGCAGCGCGGCCAGCCAGACGGCCTCGTGCGGGACGGGCAGTCGCTCGAGGATGAAGTCGTGCAGGTCGTCGCCGAAGAAGTAGGCTCGGCTGGTCCAGGTGATGAGGGCCGCGCCCCCCCACATCGCGGCGAAGAAAGCTCGTGCGAGGTAACGCATCGTCCGGCGGTATGAGATGTGGCGGCCGGCTCGAACCTTACGCCGGCCTCGACCGGCCGTGATCACGCCTCCTTCACGCCGATCGCGCCATGGCTCGCCGGCGATGGTTGCCCGCGACCGTCACGACGCCCCGCCTCCGGATGTCACGTCCCCCGAATCAGTTGATCCGGGCCGACT
Organism: Myxococcales bacterium; assembly: GCA_035508175.1. GTDB lineage: Bacteria > Myxococcota > Myxococcia > Myxococcales > JAKAPL01 > DATJNL01. Next base: position 2,863 of record DATJNL010000541.1, on the reverse strand, counting down.
CCAGGAAGCGCTTCGCGCCTTCCGTGTCGGGCCCAGCCGGGCCGACCGTCTGGAACGCGCACGCGTAACGGCCGGTGGTGGCGACCACGAGCGAATGCATCACCACGCTCCCGTCCGGAGCTGCGGCAACGCGCAGCTCGTAGCCGTGCATGGCGCCTCGCTGGAAGGGCTGCTGCGAGATCAGCGTCCGCTTGCCGACGATGCCGCGGCGCATGTCGTCCAGATGGGATTGCACGAGCGCGGCGGAGGCGCGGCCGAGGTCGTGGCAGCTGGCGGTGTAGCCGACTCCCGGCGCCAGGCGAACCATGTAGTAGGTGCGGCCCCGGATGTCGGTTCCCTTCTCGGGCGCCTGGGGCACGACCACGGAGAACGAGCCGTCCTCGGGCTGAAACCGCGTCCAGGCCGGCTCGCCCGGCACCGCGGGCATCGCGAAGAGGCATCCGACCAGGGCGGCCGCGCGCAGGAATCTCATGGTTTCCCTCCAAATGGCCGCCAGTGAAGCAGCGGCCCACGGCGATTGTCAAACCGCTTCTGCGCGCCGGCCGGCCTCGTTCGCCGGAGGGGCTCCGCACCAGGTGACGAGGGCGTCGCGCAGACCTGCGTCCGTGCCGTCGCCGACCCACGCGACGTGGCCGTCGGGGCGGATCAACACGGCCGCCGGCGGGGAGACCGCTCCGAGCACCGGGAGCTCCCACGCACCAGCGTATCGCGCGTCGAACCGTCGGACGCGGTCCACCCAGGGAGCGACGTCGAGCGCGCCGGGTTCACCGAGGTTGAGCAGCACCGGTCGGGCCTGGTGCAGCAACTCGAACACACGCAGGGGACCGTCGGGAGTGACGAGGTCGAGATCGGGCATGCGGCGCCCGAGCAGCGGGTGTCCGGCGCCGAGGTCGTAGCGAACGTCCAGACCCGACAGCCTCGCGGCGTAGCGCCGGCGGGGCTCGTCCAGGGTCAACAGCTCCGACATGGTTTCGCGCAGCGCGTTCGTCCGATCGTCCCCGCGGTTGAGGGCCGTGGCCGCGAGCGTGCTCGCGAGCACGCGCGCGCCGACGGGGAGTCGCTCGGCCTGGTACGTGTCGAGCAGGCTCTCCGGCGAGCTGCCGTGGACCACCTGCGCGAGCTTCCACCCCAGATTCACGGCGTCCTGCACGCCGAGGTTGAGCCCCTGTCCGCCGACCGGGGAATGCACGTGCGCCGCGTCACCGGCCAGGAGCACGCGCCGCACACGATAGGAGGCGGCCTGCCGAGCCGCATCCGTGAACCGCGAGAGCCAGGTGACGTCGTGGACGCCGAAGTCGGTCCCGTAGACGGCGTCGAGCGCCTCGCGAAGCTCGTCGAGGGTCGGCGCGTCGCCGTGCCTCACCTCCCGTTCGATCAGCACCGCGCGCACGCGCTTGCCGTCCTCCAGCTTGCCGAGGCCATTGACGCCCTTTTCGCCGCGGCGGAGGCCCCAGGCGGGCTCATCGGCCATCTCGCACTCGGCGATCAGGTAGCTGATCGACGGCTCCCACCCCGGGAAGCCGATGCCGGCGCGCTTGCGCACGAGGCTGCGGCCGCCGTCGCACCCCACGAGGTACCGGGCGCGCAACGAGAGGCCGCCGGACAGCTCGACGTCGACGCCGACCTCGTCCTGCGCCAGGCCGGTCACCTCACATCCGCGAAGGATCGGCACGGCCAGCTCCTCGACCCACGCGGCCAGGAGGCGTTCGATGCGCTCCTGCCGCAGCTGGAGCACGTAGGCGTGGCGGCTCGGCAGGTCGCCGATGGCGAGGGAGACACCGGGGAAGAGGACGGCCGGGTGCGCCGTTCCCTCGGCGACGAAACGCTGCGCGACCCCCCGCTGATCGAGCACCTCGAGGGTCCGTGAGTGCAGGCCGCCGGCGCGGGTGCCGGCGAGGTCCTGGCTCTCGCGCCGCTCGACCACCGCCACGTCGACGCGCGCCAGCGCCAGCTCCGCCGCCAGCATCAACCCCGTGGGACCGCCTCCGGCGATCACCACCTCGTGCTCCCTCGCGTCCGGCATGTGGGTCTCCTTTCTCCTCTCGAGGCGCGCGACTGTCGGGCACCCCCCCGGGCTTGCGGCAAGCCCCCGCCTCGGGCATAAGTTCGAAGTGGAGAGAGGCGGGGGCCTCGCTCTCTCCCTCCTCTGCAGGTTGCGTCGCGCTCCAGGTCGGCCTCAGGCGGCCGGCTCGACCCGATCGGTTTCGCCCAGCACCAGCCGCACGCTCGTGAGGCGCGAGGCGACGGGCACCAGCGCCCGGCCGTCCTGGACCTCGAGCCGTCGCAGATCCTGCTCCCGCGCGTTGCAAAGGAAAGCTGCTTGGACCTCCCGCGACGGCAACCCGAGTCGGACCGTCCGCGGGCTTCGCGGCGGTCCCGCGAGGCGCACGATCACGCCGCGGCCCACGTCTGCCCGCTTGCTGGCCGCGATGGAGACCGCCGGATCGTCACAGCTCACGAGCGCATCCGCGAACTGCCGGAGCTGCCGTTGCTCGGGCGGATACCAGGCGAGGTGAATCCGCCGGCGGGCCTCGTCCGGCAGCGAGGGCCCACGCGTGATGAGCAGGGCGGCCCGGTGCGAATGTGCGGCGCCGACGCCCCCTCCCACGGGGTGCGCCAGCACCGGCAGGAAGCGGAAGGCCCGCTCCTTGGGGGCGTTCCGAGAGACGATCCATTCCAAGGCCTGGGGCGGACCGAACGACACCGCGGTCGGCGCCTCGAAGCCGAGGTGAACCGTGCAGGGGCCGCCCCGCAAGGAGACCAGCGAGGGCACCGGCCAGAATGTCGGCCGGTGCAACCGTTCCGGAGGGCGGACGATGCTGCCGCCGATCGTGTCCATCTCGAGGGACGTCGCCCCAGGCGT
>DATJNL010000540.1:0-5438 GCA_035508175.1 Myxococcales bacterium | reverse complement strand
CAAGCGCCGCTAGTTCCGGCCCGAGCTTCAGCGCGAGGCGCCGAGCGCCTTCAGGCGGCGCGCCGCCAGGTGGCTCACGTCGTCCGGGGCGGCGCCGGCGGGAACCGTGACGCGCCGGTAGTCCGCGATGGCCGCCTCGGGCAGGCCGTAGTCCTCCTGCACGCGCCCCAGGACGTACCAGGCCGCCGGGGACAGCTCCGCCGTGTCCGCGGCGTCGAGCGAGCGCAAGAGCGTCCGGTGCGCCGCCGCGGCTTCGCCGAGCTCGGCCTGGACGGCGGCGAGCGTGTTGAGGCGGTTCGCGCGCGGGTGGTCCGACTCCTCGGTGGCGGTCTTCGCGTCGAGGGCCGCGGTCGCGAGGTCGCCGTTGCGGAAGAGCGCGTACCACGCCAGGTTGTTGGAGGCGGTGGCCGACGCCCGTCCGGTCTTGACGGCGCGCCGCCCCCACTGCTCGGCGCCGTCGAAGTCGCCCTGCTCCGCGGCGGCGAGCATCAGCTCCTCCATGGCCGGCGCGTCGGCCGGCTGCCGGTCGAGCCGCTGGCGGGCCATCGCCACCGCCTCGGCGAAGCGCTTGCGCCGCCGCAACGCCCAGCTCCGGAGCTGGAACACGTCGACCGAATCGGGCGAGTCCGCGGCGAGGCGTCCGAGCGCGGCCAGCAGCACCTCGTCCTTCTCGAGCGTGAGCGCCGCGGTGGCCAGCGACCAGTCGATCTTGGCCCTCTCCTCCGGCGGCGCCCGACCCCGCTCCTCCTCCAGGATCGGCAGCGCGGCCGCGGGCATCTTGCCCAGGGCGACGAGCGAAGCCGCCGCCACGCGGAGCGCCGGACGATCCGGCGGCACGCCCTTCTTCCAGAGATAGGCGAACAGGCAGGGCGAGCGCAGATCGTCCGCCGCGTCCTCGGGGACGACCTCGTCGGCCCAGGCGAGCCACTGGTGCGCGCCCGCGAGGTCGCCGCCGTCGGCGCGGCGCAGCGCCTCCTGGGCGAGGTCCGATCCCTGTCCTCCGCCCACGGCGAGGACGAGATCCTTGCCGTCCTCGTGGACCGAATAGAACGCGAGCTTCGAGCCGGGCAGCTCGAGCCGGGTCCGGCGCCCGAGCCGATCGTTGCCGTCGGAGATCCGCGGCGCGGCCAGGGCCATGTCGAGGACGTTCTGCTCCGTGAGGCCGAACTGGCGCACGTTCCCGAGCATGGCCTCGATCGAGGGAGCGCCGCCCTCCGCGTCCAGCTGGATCCAGGGGCGGCGCGCGAAGAGCGCCTTCAGCCTGGGCACGTCGGGCCCGGCCTGGCCGAGGACCGCGGTGAGCAGCTCCGCGACGAGGGCCGAAGTACCGTCGTCCGACCTCGCGGCGGGCGGGGGCCGGGCGAGCCGTTCGAACAGCTCGATCACCGGCGCCACCTTCGTCTCTTCGGAGCCCCCGCGCGCCGCCTCGCCGAGCAGCGCGGCGGAACGGGCGTAGTCTCGCCACGCGGCCAGCTGGATCGAGGCGAGGGCGAGCGCCGATCGGCGGGCGGCGTCGTCGCCGGCGCGCGCCGCCTCGTCGAGGGCGTCCGCTTCGCCGTGGGTCGCGGCCGCGACGGCGACCTGCAACGCGCGCCGCTTGGGGGTGTCTCGGAGCGAGGGCAGGAGCGCCGCCAGCTCCGTCACTTTCCCCGCCCGCGCGAGCGCGTCCGCGTAGTCGTCGTCGGCGTCGTCGGCCTTCAGGTCCTGCTTGATGCCGCGGTAGACCGCGATGGCCTCGTCCAGGTGGGCCCCGCGGCCGTACCGCTCCCCCTGGTCGTTCACGAGCAGGAGCTGCGCGAGGTCCATGCGCACGCCCACGTCTTTCGGGTCGAGGGCGATGGCGCGGCGGTAGGCCGCCGCCGCCCCCGCCGGATCGAAACCCGGCCGCCGCTGGCGCCCCACCAGGTCGAACTGCAGGATCCAGCCCAGCGTGCGCTGGGCCCAGGCGAACCCCGGCTCCAGCTCCGTGGCCCGGCGCGCTTCGGCGCGCGCCAGCTCGCCCGCCCCGGCCGCGAGGAGCACCCGCGCGAGCTGGGCGTGGTGCAGCGCCTCGGTGGGGTGGGCCGCGATGCGGCCGCGGACGATGCCCAGGGCCTGCTTGATCTCGCCATCGCCGAGGGCCCGCGTCGCCAGGTCGTCGAAGGACAGGAGCAGCGCGTTCGACACGTCGGTCTGGACGTACCCCTGCAGGGCGGCGACCTCGTCGGGTGAGAGGGGGCCGGGGCCCGCCTCGAGGGCGAGGCGCACGATCACCTCGCCGCCGGTTCCCCGCGCCGCCGTCCGATCGTAGCGCACCGGGCCGAAGACCTTCGTCACGGGCTCGGGCAGCACGTGGATCTCGAAGCCGGAAGGAGGCACCACGTCGTAGGTCAGCTCGGCGCGAAAGGCGAACGGGACGACGAAGGGCGTCCGGCGAGGCGAAGGCGCGGGCGACAGCAGCTCCTGCGGCAGGAGCGAGAAGATCCGCGCCGCGCTGACCGAGCAGTAGGCGCCGCTCGAGAGCGTGCTCCCGATGCTGGCTCCGCTGGCGCGCGCCGAGGTCCGGGCCGGCGCGCCGGCCAGCCGGGGATCGTCGACCTCCGCGTCCGAGATCGACGCGGCGCCCGACCAGCCCTTCACTCGATCGACCAGCTTGTCCCGGGCGGCGTCCGCGTTCTTTCCCAGGAGCGCCCGCTGGTTCTCGGCCAGCAAGCCCCAGTTCGATTCCTGGTCCAGGACCGCCGCGGGTCCCCACTCGGCGAGCGTGACGCTTCGCCGGGCGATGCGTCGATTGGCCTCGGGGCCGCCGGCCGGCAGCCGCACCACCCCCCGCGTTCCCCGCGCGGCGACGAGCGCCTGGTGGCCCTGATCGCCCGAGGACAGCAGCCCGACGACCGCGTCCGGGTCGGTGGGGTCGATCCACAGCTCGGGCTCCCCGCCCACGTGCACGATGGCGTGATCGAACAGCTCGAGGCCGGGCAGGTCGTCCGGCGCGTCGTACCAGCCCGAGCGCACCAGCGCCACGTCGGCGCGCAGGCCGGCGCGCCGGAGCAGCGCCACGAGCAGCGCCGCCATGTCCTTGCAGTCGCCGTAGCCGCGCGCGACGGTCTCGGCGGGCGGGCGCGGGACGATCGCCGCCTCGCCGAGCTCCACGCCCGTGTAGCGGACGGTGGCGTGGAGCCAGTCGAGGGCGCGCTGGGCGATGGCGACGCGGTCGCCCGATGGTCCGGCGGGCGGCCCCACGCCGCGTGCGAGCGGCCCCGCGGCGAGCTGGCGGTCCACCTGGGCCGCGTAGCCCCGCGCCAGCTCCGACCACGACCGGCCGGTCGAGAAGCTCACTTGAAGCCCGGGCGGCGCGTTCCGCGGCGAGTACGGCTCCCCGCGCTGCACCGCGTCGAGCGGCCCGGCCTCGTAGACGATCTCCTGCGTGCCGTCGTGCACGCTGCGGCGCGGCAGAGCCGTCAAGCCGGTCGCCTCGGCGCGCAGCGGCAGCGAGGCCGGCGCCTTCAACCGCAGGCGGTCCAGCCGCGCCGGCGCGTCGAAGCCGAAGACGTAGGAGCCGAAGTAGCCGCCGCGGAAGAGCGGCGTCCGCTCGCGCACGGTCGTGCGGACCTCCACCACCGATCCCTGGAACAGCGCGGGCAGCGGCGCGCGCAGGCTGCGCGCGTCGTAGAACTCGCTGCTCTGGTCGGAGGCGACCGCGCCCTCGGTCACGGTCGCCGGATCGAGCAGGTGCACCGAACCGTCCGCTCCGACGACACGCGCTTCCACCACCGGCCGCGCCTCGTGCCACGGCTCCCAGCGGGTGGTGATGCCGTCCCAGCCCGAGGCCGGCGTGGCGCCGAGCTGGCGGAAGACGATGTGCACCGTCCGCACGAGTCGCCCCTCCGCGTCGAACTCGGCGGTCTGCTCCGAGAAGACGACCTCGGTGCCGGCCCCCTCCGGCGCAGGCCCGGCTGCGGCGGCGAGCACGGCCTTGGGGTCGGCCGCGAGCGGCGCCCGCTCCCAGGGCGCGAGCGGGGGAGCCTCGGCGGCGAGGGCGAGGGCACTCGCCCAGAGCCACAGCGCGGCGGCGGCGAGGCGTGCCACGGGCCGGCGCCCCCTTACGGACCGGCGACGGCAATCTGCAGCGTCATGCCGGGCTGCAGCGTCGACTCTTCGTCGAGGTGGTTGCTCTGCTCGATGTCCGCGACCCTCACCTTGAAGCGCCGGGAGATCTCCCAGAGGTTGTCCCCGTCCTGCACCTGGTACGCGACCACGTGCGTCGGCCCGGCCGGCGCAGGCGCGGGAGCCACGGCGGGCGGAGAAGCCGCGGCGGCGGGCGCCCGGTTCACGACCCAGAGCTCCTCGCCGGGGAAGAGCTTGTGGTGCGAGGGCCGCCGGATGCGGTTCCAGCGGCAGAGCTGCTCCAGCTCGTCCCCGTGCGCCTGGGCGATGGACCAGAGCGTGTCGCCTTCGGCGACCTGGTACTTGACGGCATCGGCGGGCGGCGGCTCCTCGGGAACGGGAGGGGGGCGAGGGCGGGAGCTGACGTGGGAGGGGACGCGGGAGAAGAAGAGGGGGCCCGCGCTCTTGGGCGCCGGGCTCGTGGCCGCGGTCGGGGTCGCGGTCGGGGTCGCGGTCGCGGTCGGGGTCGCGGTCGCGGTCGTGGTCGTGGTCGCGGTCGGGATCGCGGTCGGGGTCGGGCTCAGCGTCAGCGCCAGCGTCGCCCGCGCGCTTTCATCCCCCACGCTGGCCTCCGCGTTCGCCAGCTCCTCCGCCTCCGCGTTCTCCCCTTGGCGCGGGTGCCAGGGATCCTGCCCGTCGTCGCTCGCGAGCCAGCCGCCTGGTCCGCCGTTCGTGAAGTACCAGTGCTTGCGCCCGTGCCGCCAGCGCCACACGCGCCGGCGCCGCCCCGTCTCCCGCTCGTCGCCCACGGCCGCCACGCGCGCGTCGCTCGTCTCGGTGCCCGGCACGGGGATTACCAGCTCCCGGCCGACCTTGAGGACCGTGCGGCGCAGGCCGTTCATGCGGGCGATCACCGCCGCGGGCACGCGGAAGTCGCGGGCGATCTTGTCCAGCGTCTCCGGCCCCGCGACCTTGTGGTACTTGAACGCGAGCGCCTTCGACGGCGTCTGTGCCGCGAGCGCCGCGGCCACCGCCGCCTTGGTGCCCACCGGCACGCGCAGCTGGTAGGGCTCGCCGTCCCGCGAGGGCGGGGTGCAGAAGCGGCGCAGCGCCGGGTTCAGCTCGCGGATCACCGACACGTCCACCTGGGCGGCCTGGGCCGCGACGTCGAGGTCGGTCGGCTGCGTCACCGGCACCTCTTCGTATTCGAGCGGCGGCAGGAACGCGACGTCGTCGAAGCCGAAGGCGTGCGGGTGCTTCGCGATCAGCGCGGCCGCGATCAGCTTCGGCACGTACCCCTTCGTCTCGGCCTTGAGCACGTGGCCGCGCACGAGCGACCAGAAGTCCGTGGT
>DATJNL010000539.1:0-9618 GCA_035508175.1 Myxococcales bacterium | reverse complement strand
GGAATTGAATTCCAGCGGGCGGGGAAGGTCTTCCCGCGTGCTGGAAAGGGCATCCCGGGGGCTGGGATCGAATTCCAGCAAGCGGGAAAGGTCTTCCCGCCTGCTGGAAGGGGCATCCCGGGGGCGGGAATTGAATTCCAGCGGGCGGGAAAGCTCTTCCCGCGTGCTGGAAAGGGCATCCCAGGGGCGGGAATCGAATTCCAGCGAGCGGGAAAGGTCTTCCCGCGGGCTGGAAAGGACATCCCGGGGGCGGGAATCGAATTCCAGCACGCTGGAAAGCTCTTCCCACGGGCTGGAAAGGCCATCCCGGGAGCGGGAATCGAATTCCAGCGAGCTGGAAAGCTCTTCCCGCGGGCTGGAAAGGACATCCCGGACGCGGGAATCGAATTCCACCGCGCTGGAAAGCTCTTCCCGCGTGCTGGAAAAGACATCCCGGGCGCGGGAATTGAATTCCAGCGAGGTGGAAAGCTCTTCCCGCGTGCTGGAAAAGACATCCCGGGCGCGGGAATTGAATTCCCACGAGCGGGAAAGGTGTTCCCACCGCCTGGAACGGACATCCTGGCGGCTGGAATCGAATTCCAGCGGGCGGCAAAGGTGTTGCGACCGCCAGCAACGGACATGCTGGCGGTTGGGATCGAATTCCAGCGGGCGGCAAAGGTGTTCCGACCGCCAGGAACGGACATGCTGGCGGTTGGAATCGAATTCCAGCGGGCGGCAAAGGTGTTGCGACCGCCAGGAACGGACATCCTGGCGGTTGGGATCGAATTCCAGCGGGCGGGAACGGCAATCCCGCGGGCGGGAAGGCCTTTCTCGGGGGCGGCAAGCGCATTCCCGCCGGCTGGAGCGGCGATGCCACGCGCCGGCCAGGGCTTCCCGGGAGCTGGAATCGCGCTCTCGCGCCCGGGAATCGCCACGACGCCCGCGGGGACGGCGCTCCGGGCCCGTGAGGGGCGAGCGCTAGTCGTGCGAGGTGTAGCCCACCAAATGGGCGGCGAGCTCCCCCTTGGCGCCTGGCGCCGGGCACGCCCAGAGCGTTTCGCTCTTGGTGAGGTAGAGCGGGTTGCCGGCGTTGACGCCGTCCGGCGTCATGGGCTCGTACGCGCCTTCGCACGGGTGCTGGTCGTCGACGGCGAGGACGAGGCGGCCGGCGCCCTTCCAGCCCAGCTCCACCAGGTTGAGCGGGCCCCGCAGAAGGGCCTGAGGCTCCGGCAACGCGGGGAAGGTCGGCTCCTTGCGCACCACGCTTTCGGGGTGCTCCTTCTGGACCTTCGCCCAGTTCGCCCGGTTCCATTCGGCCGACGCCCGGGGCGTGTACTCGACGTCGCCGCCGATGAGGCGCTCGTCGGCGACCTGTCCGGCGTTCACGACGAAGGCCGGCCCCCAGGCGTTCGCGGGGTGGTACCAGTGGTAGTAGCCGGGGGCGAGCTCGAGGCGCACGCTCCTGTGCGGGATGGGCGGCGCGGCGCGCCACACGTCGCCGGTGGCGTCGGCGGCGATGCGGGCGTCCGGGGAGTCCGCGACCGCGCGGATGGGCACGACGCCGCGGTGCGGGCCGGGCGAGGCGCCCGCGCAGAGCACACGCGCCAGCCCCGGCTGCAGCACCTCGCCGAGGACGCACGGCGCGGCGTCCGCGGGCGGCGCGGGCGGCGCCTCGGGCATGGTCTGCAGCGGCGGCAGGCCGTCCGCGGCGAAGGGCGGCGCGGGCCGGGGATGCGCGACGCGCCAGGCCCCGTAGCCCGCCGCGCAGGCGATCGCGGCCGCGGCGAGGCCCAGCCCCACGAACGGCGGCCGGCGGGCGGCGCGCGGCGGCGGCGCAGCGAGGGCGCCTGGTTTCTGCCGCTGCCGGGCCTCGATGTCGTCGAGCTTCGCGCGGCGGGGCGAGGCTCCCACGGCCTCCGCGAGCACCGCCGGGCGTTCCGCGGCGCCGAGCGCGGCGGACAGACGCTCCAGCTCGGCGGCGCTGCCCTGGCGCTCCGCGGCGTCGCGGCTGCCCAGGCGCTCGAGGAGCGCCGCGAGGGCGCCGTGCGCGAGGCGCTCCTGCCCCGAGAGCGTCGCCGCGGGCTCCGGCGGATCGGGCAGCGGGCGGCCCGCCTCGAGCGGCTCGCCGGTCCAGACCGACAGGAGCGTGCGCGACAGCGCGAACCAGTCCGCGGCCGGCCCGCCCTCCCCGCCGGCCTGCTCGGGCGCGGCGTAGCCCGACGTGCCCGCGCCCGTGGCCGCGTGGAAGTCCACGAGGACCACGCGGCCCTTCCGATCGACGAGCACGTTCTGCGGCTTCAGATCGAGGTGGGCGAGGCCGCGCGCGTGAAGGCGCTCCAGGATCTGCGCGGTCTCGGCGCCCAGCGCCGCCACGACCCTGGCCGGCAGCGGACGCCCGTTGCCCAGCTCGGCCGCGTCGAGGCCATGCACGTAGGGCAGCACCACGTAGAGCCACAGCCCGGCCGCCGCGCCGAAGCGCTCGCGGAACGCGGCCGGCGCCGAGCTGCTCAGCCCGCACGCGAGCAGCGCGGCCAGGCCCGGGTCGATGTCCTGCGCGAAGGGCGCGAAGCGCGCCAGCAGCCGCTGCCCGGCCTCCGCCGAGTCCCCGGCCACGCGCAGCGTCTTCACCGCGAGCCAGCGCGCGAGCGACGGATCCCACGCCAGGCGCACGGTGCCCTCGCCCCCCTGGCCCAGCACCATCGCCGGTTGCAGCCCCTCGAGCATCGTCTAGCTCCCCCAGGCCCCCGTCACGCCTCACTTTGCCATGAGGCCCCAGGGGCGGCAAAGCCCGACTGGAATCGTCGCCCGTCAGGGACCGGGGTTGCTTCCCGGCACCGAACGGGCAGCACACCGCGCCGCAGACGCCGGCGTCCTCGACGCGGCGGAAAGTTTCACCCGAGCGGAAGACCTCGGGCCCGCTGCGTCAACTCACCTGCCTGCCATCGACGGCGCGGGCGATGGAGTCGTCAGCAGGCGGAAGATGAGGGCGTGAGAGATCAGAAGCAGCGGTACGACCCCGGTCACGACGTAGAACGCCGCGCCGAGGGCTCCGGGCTCGAGCTGCGCGCGACTGCCTTCGAAGAAAGCGAACAGCAGATCCGCCGCTCCCCAGAGGTTGAAGATCCAGACCGCCGGGAGCGCCCAGCCGAGGCGACGCGCCAGGGCGACGGTGGCGACGATGGCAAGCACCCCGGCGCCGAGATCGCCGTAGGCCGCAGGAAGGGCCCAGGCTCTCGGCAGGGACGCCGAGACGACCCCGGGCACCAGGAAGCCGAGCCCGAGGAAGCGGATGAGCGTGTGCGGGGCCACCAGCCAGGTGAGCGCTTCGTGGCCCCTCCTGGCCTTCAGCCAGGGCCAGGCAAAGAGCGCAGCGAGCAAGGCGACGCCGACCCCGTTCATCAAGACGCCCAGGCCGAAGGCCAGGAGCGGGGGCATGGTCATCGACCGCCGCCTCGAGCGGCGCCGAGGCGGCCGGCGAGCGTGGCCAGCTTGCCGTCGAGCACCGAGGCCACCGCGTCGATCTCGGCGTCTCCGAAGGAGCCGAGCAGCGAGGAGGGCCGGTCGTAGGCAAAGTGCGCGACGCCCGCGGGGTCCTCGTACAGGGCCACGCGCAGGGGCGCGTAGAGGCCGGTCCCGCGGTGACGCTCGAACATGCGGTTCGCGATGAGGGGGTTCCCCACGAGATAGACGTTGAGCTTCTTCGCCGTGCCCAGCAGGGACGTGAGCGACCCTTGCGAGATCTTCGCCAAGGTCATGAGCTCGAGCTCCCCTTGCGCGCGCCTCACCGCGGCTGCGACCTCGCTCGAGCTGGCGTGCGCTTCGACGAGGCGCGAGAACACCGCTGGGTCGACCGGCGGAACGATCTGCTCGAGCGCGAGGGTCGCCTCCTCGAAGCTCCGCTCCGTCGTGACGTCGATGCGTTCGACCATGAAACGATGAGAGGACATCGTCGGCTCCTTCGCGATCAGATTAATGCATATGCACTATATTGCCAGCCGTCAAGTCGATCAATCATTGCGGCGACCATCGCATTGATGATCGGCTGGACATTCGCGCGACAACTGCATATGCATTCAACGATGGCAGATCACGCCCAGATGGCTTCCCGGATCGCCCGGGAGTGCGCCGGCTTGCGCGTTCGCCAGGCGTCCCGCCTGCTCACCCGCGTCTATGACGAGGCGCTGAGGCCGGTCGGCATTCAGGAATCGCAGCTCTCGGTGCTGGTGGCCGTCACGTCGTTCGGGGAGAAGGGAGCGACCATGGGGGCGCTCGCCGACGAGCTGGTCATGGACCGCACCACCATCACGAGGAACGTCGTGCCGCTCGAGAAGGCCGGCTACCTGCGCGTCGCGCGGTCGGCCACGGATGCGCGGGTTCGGATCATCCTGCTCAGCCCGGCGGGCGAGCGTCTGCTCGAGTCGGCCTACCCGCTCTGGGAGGATGCCCAGGCGCGCCTGCGCCGGGCCCTGGGGAAGGAACGGTTCGAGGGACTGCGTTCGCGGCTCTCGGAGGTCGTCTCCCTCGCCGATCGACTCGACGGGGGTTGACCCGGCGCGAGGCCTAGATCCCCCACGCCTTGCAGCGGCTGCGCAGCGTGCTGTCGGCCACGCCCAGCTCGCGGGCGGCTTCGGCGAGGTTGCGGCGGCAGCGCTCGACCGTCTGGCGCACGAGCTCCTTCTCCAGCGCGCGCACGTCGCCGATCTGGCGGAGGGGCAGCTTCGCCCGCTCCTCCTCCTCTTGCCTGCGCAGCGCCTCCTTGTCGCCCTCGGTGAGGATCACGAGGTCGGAGGCCTCGAGGACGTCGCCGTCGGCGAGGGCCGCGGAGCGCTCCACCACGTTCTGGAGCTGCCGCACGTTGCCGTCCTTCCAGGGCTGCTTCGCGAGCAGCGCGAGCGCCCCGGCGCTGAGCTGCTTCGCGGGGTTCTTCTTCGCGAGCCACGACTCGGCGAGCAGCGGGATGTCCTCGGGCCGCTCGCGCAGCGCGGGCATGAAGATCTCCCCCACGTTGAGCCGCTGGTAGAAGTCCTGCCGGATGCCGCCCTTCTTCACCATCTGCGCGAGCGGGCGGTGCGTGCCGGTGACGATGCGCGAATGGATGGGGATGGGCTTCGTCGAGCCCACGCGGGTCACCTGCCGCTCCTGGATCACGCGCAGCAGGCTCACCTGCACCGCCTCGGAGATCTCGCCGATCTCGTCGAGGAAGACCGTGCCGCCGGCCGCGAGCTCGAACGGCCCGGGCTTGTCGTGCGTGGCGCCGGTGAAGGCGCCCTTCACGTAGCCGAACAGCTCGGACTGCAGGAGCGACTGCGGGATGGAGCCGCAGTTGATCGCGATGAAGGGCCGGTCCGGCGCCGAGACCATGTGGATGGCCCGCGCCGCCAGCTCCTTGCCGGTGCCGGTCTCTCCCAGGATCACCACCGTGATCTTCTGCGGCCCGAGCTTGAGGATGAGCCGGTGGACCTCGCGGATGCCGGCCGACCTGCCGAGGAGCAGGCTGCGCACGGGATCGCCGCGGGGGTTCGCGATGGCCTTCTGCCGGTCGCTGAAGAGGAGCGTGGGGCAGCCGGGACGGGCCGGCACGTGGATCAGGTCGCCGGTCTTGATCTCCACCGCCCCGCCCCGCTCGATGCGCCGGCCGTTCACGGCCACGCGGTGCTTGCCGCCGAGGTCCGAGAGCCAGAAGCCGCCGTCGCGCCAGTAGACCGCCGCGTGCTCGCGGGAGACCCAGTGGTGGCCGAGGTCGATGAAGGGCATCGCGGGGTCGAGCGGTTCGCCGCGGCCCACGATCGCGCCGAGCGCCGGGTCGAGGTCGTGCCGCCAGTGGAGTCCGCCCGATTCCACCTCCAGCGACATGAGCGGCCCGATCGGCGAGACCACGTCCGGCGAGCCCTCGGTCGGCGCCGCCTGCACGCGCGGGTTGCGCACCGACGGGGCCGGCCGCTCGCGGTGCCGCAGCCGCGTGACCATGATGCCGGTGGGCCCGCCGACGCGCACGAACGTCCCGTGGTCGAGCCGCTGCCGGTGCTTGCCCTGCCCCGCCGGATCGAACACGAGCGAGTTGCCCGCGCTCGCGACGTGCACGCTGCCGTCGATCGACAGCTCGACCTTGCAGAGCGGGCCCACGCAGCGCTGCGGCGGGAGCACGATCTGCGCGCTCTCGTCCGCCCCCACCGCGACCGCGCCGAGCTCGAGATCGGCCTCCGCGAGAATCTCGTCGTCCTGGCTGAAGTAGACGCGCTCGATCATGTCGCCGTCCTATCAGATCGGGCGAAGGTTCACAGCCAGGAGAGCTCTCCGGCGTCGATCCGAGGGAGCGAGGCCACACCCCGCCGACGCCCGGCACGCCGAGATCGCCGCGACCGGGCCGGGGCGCGAGGCGCTGGCGAATCCGAGGGTTCCCGGCGCCCAGATGCTGGCGGGCGCGCAGGCCGGGTGGTATGAGGGTTGCCGTCAGCCAGGCGGTGGAGTCCGCCCAGAACCGTCGCTCTCATCCGGCGACCAATGACTCCTACGGCGAACGCGATCGAGCCGTGGGAGGCCCGTCCTCCTTCACCGCTCGACTGGAGGACGGCATGAAGAGGCTCCTGCTCGTTTTCTTCGGCGGCGGCGTGGGCAGCGGCGCCCGCTACCTGCTCGCAGGTTGGGTCGCCCGCGTGGCGGGTTCGGCGCTTCCCTACGGCACGATCTCGGTCAACGCGATCGGCTCCTTCCTGATCGCCGCGATCATGTACCTGAGCCTCACCGCCAACGTGATCGGGCCGGACCTGCGCCTCGCGCTCACCACGGGCGTGATGGGCGGGTTCACGACCTACTCCACGTTCAACTACGAATCGCTCTCCCTCTTCCAGCAGGGAGCGTGGCTCCTGGGTTGCCTGAACATCGCGGTCACCTTGCTGCTGTGCCTCGCCGCGGGCGCGGCCGGGTTGCTCCTGGCGCGGTGGCTGGCCGTACAACCGTGGCTGGGGTTCAGCCCTGGCTGAGGAGGCGTCATGAGAATCCTGGATGGTGAGCGATCGCTGGTTCGCATCTTCATCGGTGAAGACGATCTGTGGCACCACCGCCCGCTCGCGACGGTGCTCCTGGAGCGGCTCCGGAAGGAAGGCTTCGCCGGGGCCACCGTGTTTCACGGCATCGCCGGCTTCGGGGCCCACAGCGTGGTACACACCTCGCACATCCTCCGCCTCTCCGAGGATCTGCCCGTGCTGATCGAGGTCGTCGAGAGCGAGGACCGGGTGGAGGCGCTGTTGCCGATCCTCGACGAGATGGTGCAGGAGGGGCTCGTCACCGTCGAGAAGGTGCGCGTCCTGCGCTACGCGCCGCGCTCGAAGGGGCCGCAGCAGGCGGGCTGAATGCCGCGGCCAGCTCCCGTGCCCGACCCGCGGCCGACAGATCGATTCGGGGCTCTCGCGCAGCTCGCCGAGGCGGCGGGAGCGGAGTCCCTGGCGGGCGAGGCGCGGCGCCTCTCGCAGAGGCTGCAGGAGGGCCTGTTCCACGTGGCCTGTCTGGGCCAGTTCAAGCGTGGCAAGTCCACGCTGCTGAACGCGCTCGTGGGCGAGGACGTGCTGCCGGTGGGCGTGGTCCCCGTCACGTCCGTCGTCACGATCCTCCGGTTCGGCGAGCCGCGGCGCGGCCTCGTCCACTCCCAGGACGGTCGAGCGCGGCCCATCGACGTGGACGAGGTGGCGGCCTTCGTCTCCGAGGAGGGCAATCCCGACAACCGCAAGGGCATCGCGGCCGTCGAGCTGTTCCTGCCCAGCCCCCTGCTGGGCCGCGGCATGTGCCTGGTGGACACGCCGGGCGTCGGGTCGGTGTTTTCCAGGGCCACCGAGGCCACGCGGGCCTTCGTGCCTCACGTGGACGCCGCGCTCGTGGTGCTGGGGGCCGACCCGCCCATCACCGCGGACGAGCTGGCGCTGGTCACGGAGGTGGCCGCGCACGTGGAGCAGCTGATCTTCGTGCTCAGCAAGGTCGACCGCTTGAACGAGCGGGAGCGGGCCGAGGCCGCCGCCTTCAGCCAGCGCGTCCTGGCGGAGCGGCTGGGCCGGCCGATCGGCCCCCTGCTCGAGGTCTCCGGCCTCGCCCAGCGGTCGGGCCGCGCGGTGGGCGACTGGCCGGCGCTGGTCGAACGGCTCACGAAGCTCGCCGCCGAGGCGGGCGCCGATCTCGTGCACCGCTCCGGGGAACGCTGGTTCCACTTGCTGGCGGCGCGGCTGAAGCGCGATCTCGCCGAGCAACGGGCCGCGCTCGAGCGCCCCCTCGAGGAAACGGCCGGCCGGATCGCGGAGCTGCGAAGCACGCTCGGGACGATCGACCAGACCCTCGGCGATCTGGGCCACCTGTTCTCCGCGGAGCAGGAGAGGCTGGCCGACCAGCTCGTGTGCGAGCGGGAGACGTTCGTCGCGGACGCGCTCCCCGGAGCGCGCGCCGAGCTGCGCGAGTGGCTCGGCGCGCGCCGTTCGCGAGGCGGCGCGCTCTGGAAGGGGGCGGCGAAGGAGGCGCAGCGCATCGCCGGCGTTCGCCTCGCCCGCTGGTTCACGGCGCAGCAGCCCATCGCCGAGGAGCGCTACCGCGCGGCCGCCCGCCGCTTCGCCGATCTGGCGAACGAGGAGCTGGCGCGGCTGGCGCGCGTCGGGCTCGCCGGCGCCGAGCAGCTGCCGCCGGAGCTGGCCGCCGAGCTCGGCTTCCGCAGCCGCAGCCGGCTCTTCTACACCGAGCTGTGGGAGCTGGCGGCCCGCTCGCCCGCCGTCTGGCTGGCCACCACGCTGGGGACCGAGGCGCGTGCGCGGTCCGCCGTCCAGAAGACCATGGACGGTTACCTGGCAGAGCTCCTGTCGATGAACGCCACCCGGGTGCAGAACGACTTCGACGAGCGGATCCTGGAGAGTCGCCGCAGGCTGGAGGCCGAGATCCGGACCCTGCTCACCTCGGCCTCGTCGTCCGCGGAGCGGGCGCTCGCCAGGGCCCAGGCGGCTCACCGGGCGGGGACGGGCGTCGTCCAGGAGGCGATCGACAGAACGGCGCTGCTCGAGCTGGAGCTGGCGGAGCTCGCCGGCGGAGCAGGGACAGGACCGGGGCCGGCGACGGCCGATTGACCAGAGGGGCCCAACATCTTGCGGGCCTCCGAATCTCAGGGGGTTGCATTCAAAAATCGCGAGATCTCGCGACGAATCGCGAACTTTCGCGATCAAAATCGCGAGATCTCGCGATTCGCCGGGGCCGATTCCGGGGCCGATCGGCGATTTCTCCAGCAGGTCCAGGCGCTTCTCCCGTTGGCACGGTTTCGGGGGGGTCCTTGCAGCTCTGGGAGTGTGGCCGGCAATCGAGCCGGCCCGCGAACGGAGTGACGACCATGCGACGTGAAATGGAGATGAGCCAGTTCGAAGCGATGGTGGCGAAGATGATCGACGGCGGCGCGACCGAGCCGCCCGCCGACGAGGAGCGGGAGGTGGCCTCGGACCTGCTGGGCGAGCTGACCTGGCAGGAGCGGGAGCCGCTGGCGCGGCGGATCGGCCGCGTGCGCGGAATGGTGTCGTACCTGCGTGGGCGGCCGCTGCCGCGGACGCGGGGGCTGCTCGCGGCGGAGCTGGAGCTGCTCGACACGCTCGGGCAGCTCCGGGACTGGGCCGAGGAGCTGGACCG
>DATJNL010000538.1:0-4141 GCA_035508175.1 Myxococcales bacterium | reverse complement strand
CACCGAGACCTTCTCCTTCGCCGGCACGGGCGCCAAGACCAGCTTCCTTTACCTGCAGAAGAAGCGGCACCCGGCCGAGAAGCAAGGGCCGGTCTTCATGGCTGTCGCCGAACACGTCGGCTACCTGAAGAAGGGCAAGACTGAAGTACCCGATCCGCAGGGAAACGACCTCGTCGCCGTTGCTGGAGCGTACGCTGATGGGCGCTAACCACGCATGGGTAGCGCCTGGTCAGCTCATCGGAGACTGGCTGAGTGCGCAGGCTCACCTGCCTCAGTACCTCGAGGCGCGTGTCCGCGTAGCGGGTGCTGCTCGCCGTGTAGCCTCGCTGGGTGTTCTCTGTTCGCGGATCACTCAGGGGCCGAACCCGCAGTACACGAGCAACGGCTACCCCTGCGTAATCACGCGAAACGTTGCCACAGATCAGCTACAGATGAGCGGTTCGAACTGGGTGTCGGCCGAGGAATTCAGCCGCCTGCAGCGATTCAAGCTGCAACGTGGGGACATCCTTGTGACCCTCACGGGGGCCGGTTCGATCGGCAAGGCGTGCGTGTTCGACACCGATGTCGAGGCAATCCACAGCCGACATGTAGGCGTGGTTCGGGTGTCCGACAGCACGTTGAATCCACGGTTCCTGTGCGCGTACTTTCAGGGGCGGTTCGGTAGGCTTCTGTTCGATCAGGGCACCACGGGAAGTACGGGACAGCTGACGCTCTCCACGACTTATCTCAAGAGCTTCCCAGTCCCGCTCCCCGACCGTTGCATCCAGGACTACATCGGCGCGAAGGTCGAGTTGGCGGAGCGCTGTCGAGCAGCGGCCGAAGATCACTGGCAGAAGGCCGTCGGGTTGTTTCAGAGCCTGTTCGCTTGGTCGGCGCCGCCGCAGTTCTCCCTGACCTCGGTCTCGGCCGTTGCAGAGCTCTCGGGACGCCTGGATCCCAAGTACTACCGCCGAGAGTACCTCGATGCAGTTCGCGAGATCACCGAGTGTGAGCATGGCTGGGAGCCCATCGGCGACATCGTCGCAGAGGTCAGCAATGGGATCGAGTATCGGCAGTTCTGTTCTGATGGAGTCCCCTACCTGACGGTGACCAACGTTGGGGACGGCGACCTCGATACAGACGGCGCCCCTCGGATTCCGGCGGACGCGCCCATCCCTGACCGCGGCCGGATTGTTGAAAGCGATGTCTTGGTGGTCAGGACGGGGTCCATCGGCCAGGCCGCAGTCGTCCAACGTGATGCGGCCAACGCGATCATCAGCTCGCACTTCATTCGGCTCCAGTTGCACAAGGCCGATCTGGGGCAAGGCGCGTGGCTGGCATTCTTCCTCAATACCGAGCTGGGGAAGGCTCTTCAGTTTCGAATCGCCTATGGCGCGGTTCAGCCTCAGATCGGACAAGACGAGCTGCTCCGACTGCCTGTGCCGCGGCTCAAGGCGGAGGTTCGTCGGGCGCTCGTTCGCGGGTTCCTTTCGCGGAGCGCGCTACGGGCCCACGCTCGCCGACTCGCCAACGAGGCCAAGGCCGACGTCGAAGGGCTGATCGACGGCACCCTCGACGTGCAGGCGATCCTCGCCGGAACGTTCAAGCCACCGACCGCGCACGACATCCCGGAACTGGCAGAGGACGCATGAGGGTCCTCGGCATCGCTCTCAGCTCGACCGACTTCAAGCGGGCGCTCCTCGATGGCACCCGGGCCCTACCCCGGATTCTGCCGCTTCCGTCTACGTCACAGAAGCTGCCCGCCGACGCATGCGAGGGGCACGCGCTGCTGAGCCTTCGGCGGCTGCTCTCGACCTTCCTGGCCGAGCAGGGAGTCGAGCGCGTCTGCGTGCTGCAGGCTGGCTCCTCGCAGTTCCGAGGGCCGTCGGCCTCGCGCGTCAAAGCAGAGGGAATCGTCCAGCTGGTGGGCGCTGAGCTCGAGCTGACCGTCGACCTCGTCGCGCCGCAGTCCCTCCGCGCGCAGGAGAAGCGCTTCGGCGCCATCGCGTCCGGCTCTCCCGAGGGCGTGTTGAATGGCGGCGCTGACTTCAAGCCGAAGATCTGGCGAGACGCGGTGCTCGTGGCATGGTGGGGGCTCGACGAATGAGCACGACCCTTCAGGACATCCAGCAGCTCATCGCTGCGACCGGGAAGTACAGGCTCGAGGCGGAGAACACCGAGGGCGCGAACGCGTACGCCTTCCGTGCGCATCACGTACCCCTCGACCTGCCGGTGTTCCTGAAGGTCCTCTACCCCGATCAGAGCGGCGGCCTCTTCGCGGAGCCGCGCCTGCTCGTGGAGGCGACCAGGACCGAGGGCAGCGAGAGCAACCTCGTGCGGGTCCACGACGCGCAGCGCCTCGGCGAGAATTTCGTCCTCGTCGCCATGGAGTATGTCGACGGCGGCAGCATCCTCTCGCGCCTGAGCGGCGGCCCGCTCCCGATGATGGAGGCCGTCTGCGCGGCGATCGGTCTTCTCCACGGGCTCGCGCAGCTTCACCAGGCACTCCTCATTCACCGGGACATAAAGCCCGCGAACGTGCTCGTCTCGCAGCGTCACGGGCGCATCTGGCCAAAAATCACCGACTTCGGCTCGGTCGCCCGACTCGCTAATGCGAGTGCGAGCGTGACCGCCTCGCGCCATAGCGCGCTCTACGTGCCGACCGAGGGATGGGCGACGCCGAGCCGCTACGACGTGCGATCGGACCTCTACCAGGCGGGCCTGGTGCTCTTCGAGATGGTGCACGGCGCTCTGCCGTACAACGACGACGCCTACCTGGACCGCGAGGCGAGGAAGGAGCTCCGCGTGTTGGCGGAGGCATCGGGCGGCGGCGTCGACGATTTCGACAGGCAGAAGGTGGTCGACCGTGCGCTGGCCCGGGCTGCGTCCGGCAAGGGCGTGATCTCCTTCGGGCAGATGCAGCCGTACGTGCCCAAGAGCCTGGCGCGCATCGTCAACAAGGCGGTCTCTCCCGACCCCGCCGTCCGCTACCAGACGCCGTCCGAGATGATCGGCGATCTCGAGGCGCTCCGGCTGCCCGACTGGAGGTTGGCTCCCTGCGGTGAGCAGTACGCCGCCAACGGATGGTCGGGCTGGGACTGGAGCATCAGGAAGGATCCGAAGAAGCCGGAGCAGTGGGTCGTCCTGCGTTCCCGTCAAGCGGCGACGAACTTCCGCCGGTGGGCCGCAGCCGAGAGCGCGCGAGCGGCCTGTCAACTGGTCATGGAGGCTGCGGCATGAGTCTCCCCGCCCACCCGACCGACGCGGTCACACTCTTCGGGCATCTTGCCCGGTGGGGCGAGATCTCGGCTTACGAAGCCGAAACGCTTGGCGCAGGGCCGTGGGTCTCGGTGTTCGAGAGCGCAGGTGCCCTCGAGGCGGTCCACGACGATCATGGTCGTCTGGTGGCCTGGCACCTGACGCCACCCTACGTGCACCTCCTCGAGTGCGACGCGCAGCAGGCCGGGCGTCGTCTGTGCTTCGCGGTGCCCGAGTACCGCGCCTACCTGCTCAGCATCCTCGTCGAGGGGCTGGTCGATGCCGGCCGCACGGGCATGACCGTGGAGCTCGAGGAGTGGACGAAAGGCGAGCTCGCGCCGCTGCTGGCCGAGCTCAACGCCTTCCTTGAGCCTCTGGAGGGCGGCAACCGTCTGGTCGATTTCGCGCCGGCGGAGCTCGAAGCTCGCATGGCCGACCTCCCCGAGCGCTCGCAGCCGTTCGCCGCCTGGGACAGCTACGCACTCGGACACTCCGCGCGTCCGAAGGGCCTCTTCGAGTTCGCTCTGCGGCGCTTCGGCCCCGCCAGTGTGGCGCTGCCCGTCGCCGTCGAGACCGCTGCGGTGCTGCGCCCGCTGCCGCTCAATCGAGAGGACGGCTTCGGCCTTGGCAGCGCCTCTATTCCGCAGCCGTGGAACACGCAGCGCTTCGGCGTGCTGAGCGGCGCCCCGATCGTCGATGCGCGTGGCCAGCGCATGTTCGACGAGGACGCGCCGCTCAACGAAGTGCTCCTCGAACATCTCCGTGATGCCGTGGTGGAGCACCCGTTCTACGCCGCGGTGATCCACCTGGGCATCTGCGCATGGCGCTCGCCAGCGTCGACGATACCCACCGTGGAACTGTACGTGCCCACGTCTGGCGGCCTGCACGACGTCTCGGTGCTCGT
>DATJNL010000537.1:0-7980 GCA_035508175.1 Myxococcales bacterium | reverse complement strand
GGCAGCGGCAGCTCCGCACCGGCGACGCCGAAGGCCGTGGCCGCCGGGGGGTGGGCGTGGCAGACGGCGCCGATCTCGGGCCGAGCGCGGTAGCAGGCGAGGTGCAGATCGATCTCGCTGAAGACGCGCCGGCGGCCCTCGACGACCTTGCCCGCCCCGTCGACGACGAGGAGCCAGTCCTCGCGCACCGCGCCCTTACTGACCGCCGTGGGTGTGGCCAGGAACCGTCCGGCCGCCAGGCGCGCGCTGAGGTTGCCGTCGTGGTTCGCTACCCAGCCCGCCTCGTGGAGCCGCCGAGCGCCGCGGACGACCTCGGACTTGAGATCGAGGAGGGAGCGCATCAACGCCCTTCCCCCAGGTCCACGCGGTCGACGACGCCGACGATGACTGAACGAATGGGCGGCGTGCCGCCGAGAATCTGGCGCACCCCGTTGCCCTCGGTGAGGACCAGGACCCGATCCCCTTCTCCCGCCTGCACGCTGTCGACCGCGAGAAACGATCGACCGGCGTCCCGGCCGGTCTCGTCGATGGGAAGCACCGACAGGAGCTTGCGGCCGCGGTAGGCCTCGTGCTTGACGGTCGAGACCACCGGACCGAGGACGCGGCAGAGCCTCATGGTTTCCCCGGCAGGTGATCCACGATGCCCAGGATGGCGGCGTCGACGGGAACGAAGGTGGGCTCGACCGCGAGCGCGGCCTCGCGGCTGCCGACCAGGAACACGACGTCGCCCGGCCCGGCCTGGGAGACGTCGACTGCGACCTCGGCGGGCGAACCATTGGACTGCCCCCGCTCGTCGAGCGGCTCGACGGCGAGGAGCTTGCGGCCCTCGAGGCCTGCGACGCGCCGCGTGGCAACGACGGTGCCGATCACCTTTCCGAGGTACATGCCGGCTGCTGCATAGCACAAGGCGCCGCCTACATCGAGGCCCCGAGGACGAGCGGGATCTCGGCGTCGAAGGGGTCGCCGGCGAAGTTCGGAAAGACCATCCGGCGCGTCTGGTCGATGAGGCAGCCGCCCAGCTGGCTGCCGTTGAGCCGGCGCGCCAGGGCCCCGTCGTCGCTCTGGATCTCGGCTTGCCGCACCAGGCCGGAGCCCATGATGGTCGTCACGATGCGGACTTTCCCGCCGCGGAAGCCGGGGTTGCGCTTGAGCTCCTGGTCGACGCACCTCCCGTAGCCGCTCTGGTAGCGCGCGACGGTGCTGGACACCTGCTGGGCGGAGAGCGGCGCGTCGGGCCGATCGATCGCGGCCGCGGCGGTCGGCCGGGCGACCTTCACGCTGGGATCCTGGCCGGAGTGGGCGTACAGCGCCTTCAGGCGCTCCCGTTCCTTGTCGTCGAGCTGATCGACGTGCTGGGCCTCCTTGTGGACGAGCGGCGCGGGCTCGCGCGAGGCGACGCGGCTGCCCGGGGAGGGCGCGGATCCCCTGACCGGGGCCTGGCGCGGCGCGCTGCCCAGGAGCTTGCTGCGCAGCGACTGATCGCCGCCCACGTCCGTGTAGACCTTGTCGCCCGTACCCTTGCTCCCGATGCGGTTGACCAGCGGCAGGTTGACGCCGACCTTCGAGAGGGCGAAGGCGAGGCCGGCGAGGAGCACGAGCGCGCCCCCCACGAAGGCGGCGATGCGCCACGGCGACTTCCGCTGCTCGATGCCGGATTGGGCGATGACGAAGCGGGTCATCTCGCCCATCTCCGGCTTGACGATGTCGGGCGAATCCGGAACCGCGGCGAAGGGGTCCAGCTCCGGGGCCGCCGGCCGGTCGGCGTGGTCGAGCGAGACGTCGTCGAAGACGTCCTGGATGGCCGGGCTCGAGGCGGCCGCCTTCGGGACGGCGGCGGCCTTGCGATCGCGAACGGTGGGCGACCGCACCGGCATCGCGTGATCGGTCGGCTCCGAGAGCCAGACCGCCAGCTCGGGGACGTCTTCCAGCCGCTTCCACTCCGGGAGCTGCTCGCTCCAGACGTAGTGCCGGTTCTTGAGGAGGCCCGAGCCGATCTGGGCGACGAGCGCCTTCTGATCCATCGGCCCCTGCTGCACGCCGTTCACGATGACGTACCACTCGACCTCGGCCGAATCGGCCTGGGCCGGGGGTTCCGCCTCGCTCTCGACGGCGTCCGGGGCCGTCGGCGACGCCCGCAAGGACTCCTGGAGCTTCCGCACGGCTTCGGGGCTGGCGATCGCGGTGGCATCCTCTTCCAGCACCGCCGCAGGCTCCGCCGCTGCGACCTCGGGCCGGATGACGATCACCCCGTTGCACTTCTTGCAACGGACCTTGAGCGCGCGCCCTCGGGCCTTCTCGTCGGGGATGGTGTAGCGGGTCTGACACTGCTCACAGACGAACCGCATGCCGAGCTCTGGGATCCTTTCGTCGCCGTGAGCGGGCGTGGAGCTGCTCGCCGCAAGCCGCGAGAAGTCCACGCGGTAGGCCATCTTAGGGGCTCCACGCGTGCCAGGTCAACGGTCCCAGCGGGCGCTCGGAAGGCTTGACAGGGCGGTCGGGCCTGCACTATCTCCGGCGCTCTCACGGTACCAGCCCCCCCCGGCGGAGCCCATGGCGAGAGACCTCGGCGCGAAGCACGTCTGCTTCAACTGCGGCACGAAGTTCTACGATCTGCACAAGCCCGAGCCCATCTGCCCGAAGTGCGGGGCGGATCAGCGCGAGGCCACGGCCAAGGCGCCGGCCCACGCGGAGAAACGCCGCCCACGCCCCGCGCCCGCCGAGCGCGAGGAGACGGCCGAGCCCGAGGCCGCGGCCGAAGAGGAGCCGGACGAAGACGACGAAGACGAGGAAGAGGGGGAGGACGAAGACTAGCGGGGGCGGCTAGGCGGCCGCGGGCTTCTCTGCCTTGCGAACCTTCGAGGTCGCGAGCCAGTCCGGGATCTGATCCTTGCGATAGACGAAGATCGCGTCGTAGGGACAGGCCTTCTCGCACTCGCGGCAGCCCGTGCACTTGCTCTCCTCGACTTCCATGACCTCGAAGTACGGGCTGTTGGGGTCGTCGACCGGCGCGAGGTGGAGGCAGTCGAACGGGCAACGCTCCTCGCACTTGTCGCAGCCGGTGCACGCGAGCTCGTCCACGAAGGCGTAGGGGCGCTGCTGCTTCTTGAGCAGTTCCTGGGGCACGCCGTTGGTGTCGTAGATGGCGGCCTCGGGACAGACCACCCCACAGGCTCCGCAGTCGATGCAGAGCGCCGGATCGATGACGAAGAGCTCCTTGCGCTCGCCCGTGATCGCGTTGGTGGGACAGCGCTTCTCGCAGGCAGTGCAGCCGGTGCAGGCTTCGATGATCTTGAACGCCATCGGATCTCGCTCTCCAGCTCAATGATACCGCGACGTCACTCGCCGCGCCAGGCTAGCCACGGCCGTGCCTGGCCCGCCCGTGCTTGGCCGGTTTCGTCGAGGCCGATTGCGTCGGCGAGGCGGGCGGCGGCAGCGCCTCGTGCAGGTGCATGAGGAGATCGCGCAGGGCCTCGATCTGGCGCTTCGCGTCGCCGCCGAAGAACTGCGGCGCGGGCGACGCCCCGCCGGCGAAGAAGCTCGGCATCTTGGTGTCGTCGACGATCTTGGAGGGGTTGGTGATCCAGGACACGATCCAGTCCGGACGCAGCCGCTGCTCCGCCATGTAGAGGTTGGGGGCGGCGGTCGCCAGATCGACGTCTGGACCGGGCGTTCCGAGGACGTGGCAGTGGAGACACTGGAGCGTGTCCATGAGCTTCTTCGCCTGGTCGATCTCCGCCGCCGGCGGCATGGGCGTGCTCACGTAGGCGTAGGGCCAGCTCTGGCCCGCCTTCGCGGCGAACCAGTGGATGATGTCGGTGGCCTGCTCGTCGGTGAGCGGGAAGGTCGGCATCCGCACGTGGAGCCAGGGGCGCAGCGGAATGGGATGCTTCACGAACTCGAAGCCCCAGGCCGGCTGCAGCTTGGCGCCCTCGCCGTTGAGCTTCGGCGGGGCCATGCTGAGGTCGTCGGCCTTGCCTGGATCGTCCTTGTAGCGATCGCGGATGACGCCGCCCTGGCCGTCGATCATGTGGCAGCCGCGGCAGTTGTAGAAGTCGACGAGGTGGTCGCCCGTGATGATGGCGGCCTTCTCCGGATCCTGCGCCGCCAGGTACTTGTGGGGCACGGCCGCCGGCCCCTTCTGCGACTTGAGGAAGACCATCAGCATCTTCACTTCGTCGTCGGAGAAATCGAACTGCGGCATGCGGGTGTCGACGCGCTCGTAACGGTAGGCGCGGGGATGGCGCAGCTTGAGGTTCAGCCAGTTGTACCAGTTCTGCTGGTGGTGGTCGGTGATGGCGTCGCCGAAGTCGAGGAGGTCGACGGCCTTCTTGCCGAAGTCGGAGAGGTTCGCGCCGATCTTCTGCGCGTTCTCGAAGCCGTTGATGCTGTGGCAGCCGAAGCAGCCGTACTTGTCGATGAGCGAGCGCCCCTGGGTGACCAGATCGGCGAAGGCCCGCGGGTCGTAGCCCTTCTGGAACTCCGGTGGAACCTTCGAGAAATCCTGACCGCCCGTGTGCTGCGCCAGGTACGTGGCGATGTCGGCCGCGTCCTGATCCGACAGGCGCAGGTTCGGCATCTTGGTCTCGGGCCACATGGCGGTCGGGTTCTTCAGCCACCAGTAGATCCAGAGCTTGTTCGTCTTGGCGCCGATGTTCCAGAGGTCGGGCGCGAAGTCGCGGGACTCGCTCGTGGCGATCGGGCGACGCGCGTCGTTCTGTTCGATCTTGTGGCACGCGTAGCAACCCACGCTCGAGACGAGGTCTCGGCCGCGGTCGGCGCTGGCGGTGGCGAGGGCGGGTGCCGCCGGCAGCTCGTTCTTCGTCGAATGGGTCCAGAGGTAGGCCGTGATGGCGGTGACCTCGTCCTGGCGGAGCTTCGCCGCGGGCGAGCCCTCCTTGACCTTGCCGGTCGCCTCGTCGATCGCCTCGGGCCAGAAGTTCGGCATCCGCGTGTGCGGTCGCCACGCACGGGGGTACGAGATCCAGTTCTCCATCCAGGCCGGAGTCAGCTTCGCCTGCACGTCGGTGAGCGTCGGCCCGGGGTGGCGCATCTTCTCGTAGCCATCGATGGGATGACACCCGTAGCAGCCGATCTCCGCCATGAACTTGCGCCCGTTGTCGAGCACCGGAGCGAACTTCAGATTGGTGTCGTCGCGGTGGCACTGGGCGCACATCGCCTGCACGAAGGGGTGGCCGGGCAGCGTCTTCCCGTTGACCTGCGCCAGATCCAGCAATGGCTCGTTCCAGCCCGCCCAGTAGTGGTCGTCGTAGGCGTGCTCGAACTTGTGAAAGCCGATGCCCTTGGTCTGCGGACCTTCGCCGCCATGGCAGATCGTGCAGCCGAACGTCTCCGCCGGGTGGTTGGCGCCGATGAGCTCGTTGCGGTAGGGGTGCGTCCGGAAGACGAGCGGCAGGTCGTAGCCCGTGAACGTGGTCCGCTTGGGGTCCTTGTCCAGCTCGGCGGCCCAGGTCTGAACGCGCCCGACGTCGACGCAGTACTTCTTGGCGAGATCCTGGTCGAGCTTCGCGAGCGCCGCGTCGTCCGCCCCGCCGGCGGCGTCGAGGGCCTCCTTCTGCGCCCTTCGGTCGGCGACGATCTCGTGGGGGTCGCTGAAGCCGCACGTGTCGATGGCGGCGTGACAGTTCTGGCACCGGTCCACGCCCGGCGGGTTGGCCGTGGCGAGGTCCGGGATCCAGTACTGCGTCATCTCGGTGCCCTTGTCCTTGGCCTTGTCGAGCTTGCGCTGCGCGTCGTCGACGGGGGTGCGCAGCTCCTCGATCTGCTTCTGGAGCTCGGTGATGCGGCCCGCGAAGTGGTCGAAGCGCCCCTGCGCGGCGTCGCGGTCGAGGGTCACGCTCGCGAGCTGCTTGTTCAAGCGGTCGATCCGCGCTTCGACGTCGCGCATCGCGCCCTGTGTCTCGGGAATCTCGGCGGTCAGCCCGCCGTGCTCCGCGTGCTTGTACTTGTAGTACGCCGCATCGAGGTCGCTCTTCGCGAACTTCACGTCCTGCTCGGCCTCGGCGACCTTGATGTTGAGGCGATCGAGGTCTTCCTCAGCCTTCTCGAACGGTCCGCGCTTGGCCGGGTCCTTCACGGCGGCCTCGGCTTCGGCGAGCTGGGCCTCGAGGGTCTGGAGATCCTTGTCGTGCTTCTTGAATTCGGCCTCGGCGACGTCGAGATCGTGCTGGCTCTTCGGGATCAGGTACTTCTTGAAGAAGGTGTCCTGGTACGCCATCCAGGGCCGGCGGTCGAAGAACTCCTGCTTGAAACACCAGAGCGTGCTGAGGGCGATGAGCGCCGCCAGCACGAAGAAGGTGACGCTCAGGTTCTGTCGCTCGACCGGCTTTCCCACGGACTTGGACCCTCGCTCGCTGAAGGCTCAGATGTTGACGATGTTCGGAATGACCATGATGTACTTCACGGCCAGCGTCCAACGAAGAACCATCTTCACCACGATCCCCATCTGGGTGAGGAACAGGAACGCGACGACGTAGTAGCGGGCGGCGCCGAGCTGCTGCATCACCGGCCGGTCCTTGAGCAGCTTCCAGCCGATGGGTATCAAGCTGAAGTAGCCCAGGACCAGGGCGGCGCCGCAGAGCATCTGGCTCGTCACCGTTCGGAATCCGAGCAGGTACGGCAAGTCTACGTTGGTCATGGCCACGACCTTGTGCGGATCCCAGAACTGGCCCGGAAGGAAGAAGTTCCATCCCGGGCCGCGCAGGAACACGCCGATGACGATCTGGCTGCACCACTGTGCGAGGAAGCCGAAGAGGAAAACCGAGATCGCGAATCGCCGCTCCCTAAACGTGTAGTAGCCGTTCCCGTTCGGATTGATGTCGACGTAGGGAATCACCATCAGCCCCACGATGATCAGCGACGGCGCGACGACGCCGGCGAACCAGGGGTCGAAGTAGACGAGCATTTCTTGCAGCCCGAGGAAGTACCACGGCGCCTTGGAGGGGTTCGGCGTCTTGGTCGGGTTGCTCGGCTCCTCCATCGGTGCGTCGATGGTGATCGACCAGACCATGAGCACGAGCATCATCACACAGCCGGCGATGAACTCGGCGCGAACCAGGTACGGCCAGGTGTGAACCTTGTCGGGCAGCTCGTCGAGGGCGGCGGCGCGCCGCTTGCCGGCCGTGACCTTCACCTCCTCGGCCTGCAGCCCGCTGTCGATGGGGGTTGCCATGGCGTGGACCTCCGCGCGCTGCTACAGCGGCCCGCTGATTCCTCCGTCCTTCCGGATGCGCCAGAAGTGGAGGATCATGAGAATGCTCGCGACGATGGGGATGAAGATGCAGTGGAGGACGTAGAACCGCAGCAGCGTGGGTGCACCGACCAGGGTGCCGGCGGTGAGGAACGCGCGAGCGTCGTAGCGTGGAGTCATGCCGAGCTGCGGCCCCAGTGGCCCCTGGTGGCCAAGGAGCGGCGTCGCGCGAGCCATGTTGGTTCCCACTGTCACCGCCCAGATGGCGAGCTGATCCCACGGGAGCAGGTAGCCGGTGAAGGACAGCAGGAGGGTCAGCACGAGCAGGTTCACGCCCACGACCCAGTTGAACTCGCGCGGGGGTTTGTACGAGCCCGTCATGAAGACGCGGAACATGTGCAGCCAGATGAAGAGCACCATGCCGTGGGCGGCCCAGCGGTGCATGTTGCGCATGACGAAACCGAACGGAACGTCGAAGTCGAGGTACTTGACGTCCCAGTACGCGTATTCCTGGACCGGCCGGTAATAGAACATGAGCACGACGCCGGTGACGACCGTGACCAGGTAGAGAAGGAACGTCAGTCCGCCGGCGCACCAGGTGTGCCGATACCGGATGCCGTGCCGCCGGGTCTTGCTCGGGTGGAGGTGCAACCAGACGTTGGCCGAGACCTGGAGGACGCGGTTTCGCGGCGTGTCCTCGTAGCCATGCCGGAAGACCGAGCGCCACACCGGGCTCGTGAACAATTGCCCCGCCAGCCGCTGGAGGGCGCTCT
>DATJNL010000536.1:0-13728 GCA_035508175.1 Myxococcales bacterium | reverse complement strand
CGGGCAGAGGGCGCAGGCGCGTGCGGCGCAGGGCGAGGGGGACGGCGCCGGCGGCGGCCAGCGCCGCGGTGCCCAGCAACGTGCGCTTGAGAAAGCCCCTGCGGGTCACGGCCATTCACGGCAGCATACCACCGCCTCAGTCGTTTCCCGCGTTCTCCAGCGCCTGCGCCAGCGCCGGCCAGACCGCGGCGCGCAGGCCCAGTGCCCACTGCTCGCCCGGCGTGAGGTAGCCGATGTCGCGCTCCACCGTGCGGCCGCGAAAGCGTACCAGCGTCGCCGGCAGCGAGCGCACGCCGAGACGCCGGGCGGCCGCCGCGTCGGCGTCGGCGTCGATCGTCGAAAAGCGCGCGAGGCCCTGGAAGGCGCGCGCCGCCGCGCGGAAGCCCGCCTGCATCTCGAGGCAGGGCGCGCACCAGCGCGCGCTCACCCGCAGCACGCTCGCCTCCTCCGGTCGCCGCACGGGAGTCCCCAGGCCGAGCGACAGCGTCACCGCCAGAGCGGTCCACATGGACCTCAATGTGGCGAGCGGCGGCTCAGCCGACAATCGGTAGGCGAGCTTTCGCGGGTGGCCGCGGCCCCTCCGCGGTCACTTCCACCCAGAGCTCCGGTCGCTCGCCGCGGATCAGGTAGGCGTAGGCGCCGTCGAAGACCAGCAGCGAGCGGGCGGGAAGGCCGAGCGGCCGGGCCATGCCGGCGGCCGGCTCGAAGACCAGGGCGGCCACCGTCCGCGTGCCGCCCGGCGTCGGCAGCTCCCGCAGCTCCAGCGTCCAGCGGCCGAGCGCCGTGAAGGCCTCGAGCAGCCAGCCGTGCGTGTACTCGAGCGCCTCGCAGAGCGCGTGCGCGACCTCGAGCGCGACCTCCCGGTCGTCGCCGTCCAGCTCGTCGGCCCCGTCGAGGCGGAAGTCGGCGTGCTCCAGGCCGCGCTGGAAATGGTGCTGCAGGAAGCGCAGCATCCGGAAGAGGCCGTCGTTGGGGAGCGGCAGCGCCATGGCCGTGGTATACCAGCGCTCCCCTCGAAGCCGAAGGAGGAACACCTGGCCTTTCCGCGCGGCACCGTCGACATCCTCCGTTTCCGGAGCCGCTGCCTCGAGAGCAACCCGCTCGGCGACCCGGCCGAGCGGCCGCTCGCCGTGTACCTGCCGCCCGGCTACGCCGAGAGCACCCGCCGGTACCCCGTGCTGCACTTCCTCGCGGGCTACACGGGCAGCGGCCTCTCCTTCGTCAACTGGACCGCCTGGCAGGAGAACCTGCCCGATCGCCTCGACCGGCTCATCGGCGCGGGCCGCATGCCGCCGGCCATCGCCGTCTTCCCCGACTGCTTCACGCTCCTCGGCGGCAGCCAGTACGTGAACTCCGTCGCCCTCGGCTGCTACGAGGACTACCTCTGCGACGAGGTCGTGCCGGAGATCGACCGGCGCTACCGGACGCTCGGCCCGGCGGGGCGCGGCGTGCTCGGCAAGTCGAGCGGCGGCATCGGCGCGCTCTGGCTGGCGATGCGCCGGCCCGGCCTCTTCGCCGCGGCCGCCTCGCACAGCGGCGACTGCGCCTTCGAGCTGTCGCTCGCGCGCGCCTTCCCGGACGCGGCGATCCAGATCGCCCGGCGCGGTGGCATCTCCGAGGTGCTCGGCCAGCTCCGCTCCGGCCGCGCGCCCGAAGGCGCCGCCATCGAGCTGATGAACGTGCTCTGCTGCTCGGCCGCCTACTCCCCGCAGCCGGCCCGCGAGCCCTGGGGCTTCGCCTTGCCCTTCGACCTCGCGACGGCCGCGATCGTGCCGCAGGTCTTCGAGCACTGGCTCGGCTTCGACCCGCTCCGCGCCGCCGCCCGCCACGCCGGGGCGCTGTCCTCCTTGCGCGTGCTCTACCTCGACGCCGGCACGCAGGACGAGTACGCCCTGCAGTTCGGCGCGCGCCAGCTCTCGCGGGAGCTCTTCCGCCTGGGCATCGCGCACCGCCACGAGGAGTTCGAAGGCGGCCACCGGGCCACGGCGCACCGCTACGACGTCTCGGTGCCGCTCCTGGCCACCGCGCTCTCGGCCTGATAGAAGGGCGCGCCATGGCCCGCCCGAAACCCGCGCCGCAGAAGAACGCGCTCCGCTACGCCGGCGACGAAGTGTTCGCCGAGCAGATCGCGAAGCTCGAGATCCCCGAGACCGTCGAAGGGGTGAAGCGGCGCATCCATGAAGCGGTGGAGAGCCGGCGGGTGGTCTCGCCGACGACGCTCCTCGGCGAGGTGGTCGGTCCGGAGAAGAACGAGGAGGAGCACCCGGAGGATCCCGAGACGGTGCAGGCCTTCGCCCTGAACTTCCTCGCCCTCTGGAACGAGGCCGCCGCCGAGCTGCCCGCGGAAGAAGCCGTCGAGGCCTGGCGCGCCGAGGTCCAGGGGCTGATCCAGAGCGAGGCGAAGGAGGCGATGAAGCCTTACGTCGCGCCGCCGAAGCCCGGCCGCAACGATCCCTGTCCTTGCGGCAGCGGCAAGAAGTACAAGCGCTGCTGCGGCGCCTGACGCTCAGAGGGGTTCGTCGAGCAGCGGGCGGGCGAGCGCGCCCGCGATGTTGTAGTGCCACCACTCCTTGCGAATCGTGGTGAAGCCGGCGGCCACCATCGCGGCGCGCAGGAGCTCGCGGTTCGCCTGCGCTTGCGGCGTGACGCCTTCGGTCGCGCCCTGGTGCGCGGCCGGCTCGAAGCTGTCGAAGTCGGTGGGCATGGCGACGGGGCTGCCGTCGAGGTGCACGAGCGTCACGTCCACCGCGGCGCCGCGGTTGTGGTTGCTGCCGCGCGCCGGGTTCGCGACGAAGCCCGGGTGCGGGTAGACCTTCCAGAGCTCACGCTGCGCCGAGAGCGGGCGGTAGCAGTCCCAGGCGAGGAGACCGAGGCCGCGCCGGTGCAGCGCCGCCTGCGCGCGGGCCAGCGCCCTGGCCACGTCCGGCAGGAGCAGGCAGCGCCCAGATCGGTACAGCGGCCGGCCCACGACGTTGCGGCTCGTGGCGTAGCGAATGTCGACGCGCAGGCCAGGGACGAGCGCAGCGGCATCCACGAGCCTCGGCCCTCCCGCCAACATCGCTGCCAGGGCCAGCGGACGCACCGGCTGAGGATAGCCGCACGCGGGCCGTGGCTTTCAAGGGAAAAAGAACGTCGTCTCGCAAAAGGGGCACTTGACGCGGGGCCGGCGAGGATCCATAACGCACGGGCTCGCTGGCAGGGACTGTCTGAAACACCTCAGGCGTCAGATGGGCCTGCTAGCTTGCGCGGCTGTCGTTTCACTCGATCGCGCGGTCATGAAGACCGCCGGGAGGCACCATGACGCAGGCTCAGTTCTACAGTGACGTGGCGGAGAAGGCGCAGCTCAGCAAGACCCAGGTCCGGGCGGTGTTCGAGGGCGTGGAGGACGTCATCACCAAGAAGCTGAAGAACGAGGGCAAGATTCCGCTGGGTGGCCTCGGCTACGCCAAGCTGGTCGATCGCAAGGCGCGCATGGGCCGCAACCCCCAGACGGGCGAGCCGGTGAAGATCCCCGCCAAGACGGTCATCAAGATCAACCCGTCGAAGACGATGAAGGACCTCTTCAACAAGAAGGGCAAGAAGTAGCCCGCTCCTTCGCTTCGGCGAAGGACCGAAGGCCGGCGTCCCATGGGGGGCGCCGGCCTTACTTTTTGTGCAAGCGTTGACTCCGTGGCGGCGGCGGGTCTAGCTTCCGCCTCCCTTCGACGCGAGGCGCACGTGGACAACGGCGGCAGCGACAGGCCCTACGATCAGCTCGTCCGCGACCTCGAGGCGTGCGTCAAGGATCTCGAGGAAGGGCGGTTGCCCCTCGAGCGCGCCATCGAGCGCTTCAAGGAAGGCATCGAGCTCGCGAAGCTGGCCGAGAAGCGGCTGCAGGACGCCGAGGGGCAGGTCAATCTGCTGCTCACCGCCGAGAGCGGCGCCCAGGCCGAGCAGCCTTTCCCGGCGGCCGCGGCCGAAGCCCCGCGCGGACCGCGCCTCTCCACTTCGGCGCCGGCGGCGAGGCCCGGCCCGGCCGCCCGCCCACCCGCCGGCAGTCCGCCCGGCAGCGACGACGACGTGCCCTTCTGACGCGCTCGCGCGTTGCCTTCTCGACGGACGCGCAGCAACTTGGACGCCATGGCGAAGCGCAAGATCATCATCGTCGACGACGACCGCGACACGCGGGAGATGCTCACGCTGGCCTTCGAGCTCGAGGGCTACGAGGTGGCGCAGGCGGCCAACGGCCTCCGCCTCATCTCGAGCCTCCACGTCGACCAGCCGGACCTCATCGTCCTCGACGTGATGATGAGCTGGATCGACGGCTTCGAGCTCTGCCGGTCGATCAAGCGCAACGAGCAGTTCAAGGACATCCCGGTGATCTTCCTGTCGGCTCGCAAGGGCGCCGAGGACCAGCGGCGCGGCCTGGAGGCGGGCGCCTCCGACTACTTCACGAAGCCCGTGCAGATGGAGGCGCTCATGAAGCGCGTCCACGATCTCATCGGCGGACCCGACCGGTGACCGCGGCGGAACGATTCCTCGAGGAGCGGCGGCCGCTGGTCGAGGCGGAGCTCGCGCGCCTGCTCGACGGCTCGCTGGCGCGGGTGCCCCCCAAGCTCGCCGAGGCGATGCGCTACGGGGTGCTCGGCGGCGGCAAGCGGCTGCGTCCGGCCCTGGTCCTCGCGGCGGCCGAGGCCGTCGGCCAGGGGAGCTTCCCTTCGGCGCTGCGCTTCGGCTGCGCCCTCGAGCTCGTCCACGGCTACTCGCTCATCCACGACGACCTGCCGGCGATGGACGACGACGATTTGCGCCGCGGCCGACCGACCGTCCACAAGGCGTTCGGCGAGGCCTTCGCCATCCTCGCGGGCGACGCGCTGCTCACGCTCGCCTTCGAGTGGACGGCCGAGATCGAGGGTGCGCTGGGAGGGGCGCTCTGCCGCGAGCTCGCGAGCGGCGCGGGCGCCGTCGGCATGGTCGGCGGGCAGGCGCTCGACATCGCCGCCACCGGCCGGCGCGACCTGGGGGCGGAGGCGATCGAGGAGATCCACCGGGGCAAGACCTCGGGCCTGATGGCCGCCGCCACCGCCGGCGGGGCTCTCTGCGCGGGCGCGGCGCCCGAGGCCGTGGCGCGCCTGCGACGCTACGGCGACGCCCTGGGCCTCGCCTTCCAGGCCGCCGACGATTACCTCGACGTGGTCGCGGACCCGAACGCCCGCGGGAAACGCCAGGGCGGAGACGAGGCGGAGGACAAGGCCACGCTCGTGCGCGCCCTCGGAGTCGATGGTGCGCGCGCCAAGGCGGAAGCCCACGCCAAGGCCGCCTGCGACCTGGTGGCCGCCCTGCCGGGGGCCGACCTCCTGAGGGATCTGGCCTTGTACGCCGCGCGCCGAACGCGGTAAGAGAGAGCCCCTTCCCAGGGAGGAACCGATGCCCCGCCTGCTCGACGCCATCGACAGCCCGCTCGACCTGAAGCGCCTGTCCACCGCCTCGCTGCCCGCCCTCGCCCAGGAGCTGCGCGAGGAGATCATCGCCGCCTGCGCCCAGAACGGCGGCCACCTCGGGGCCTCGCTGGGCGCCGTCGAGATCGTCCTCGCGCTGCACTACACGTTCCAGTCGCCGCTCGACCGGCTGGTCTTCGACGTGGGCCACCAGGCCTATTCGCACAAGCTCTTGACCGGCCGCCGCGACCGCTTCCGGACCCTCCGGAAGGAAGGGGGCATCGCCGGCTTCCCCGCGCGGGCCGAGAACGAGCACGACGCCTTCGGCGCCGGCCACGCGAGCACCTCCATCTCGGCGGCGCTGGGCATGGTCGAGGCGCGGCGGCAGAAGGGCGAGAGCGGGCGGGTCGTCGCGGTGATCGGCGACGGCGGCCTCACCGGCGGCATGGCCTTCGAGGCGCTGAACCACGCCGGGCACCTCGGCCGCAACCTCATCGTGGTCCTGAACCACAACGAGCAGTCGATCAGCCCGAACGTGGGCGCGCTCTCCCGCTGGTTCAGCAAGCGCCTCTCGGGCCGCACCTTCAACAGCTGGCGCCGCGGCATCAAGGAGGCGCTCAGCGCCCTTCCGCGGGGGCAGCAGGCCATCGCCGCCATCCGCCACGCGCTCTCCACCACCAAGGCGCTCTTCACGCCCGGCATGCTCTTCGAGGGGCTGGGCTTCCAGTACGTGGGCCCCATCGACGGCCACAACGTCTTCGACCTGCTCGAGACCTTCGAGCGCGTGAAGAACCTCGACGGCCCGGTGCTCGTGCACGTGGTCACGGAGAAGGGCAAGGGCTACGGCCCATCGGAGGCCGACCCGGTCACCCGCGGCCACGCCATGGGGCCGTTCGACATCGCCACCGGCAAGAGCACCGCCAAGAAGCCGGCCGTGAAGTCGTGGCAGGAGTTCTTCGCGGACGACGTCATCGAGATCATGCGGCACGACCCGCGGGTCGTGGCCATCACCGCGGCGATGCTCGAGGGCACCAGCCTCAACCGGGTGCAGCAGGTCTTCCCGGAGCGCGTCTACGACGTGGGCATCGCCGAGCAGCACGCGGTGACCTTCGCGGCCGGCCTCGCCTGCGAGGGCATGCGCCCCATCGCGGCCATCTACTCCACCTTCCTGCAGCGCGCCTACGATCAGATCATCCACGACGTCTGCCTGCAGAAGCTCCCGGTGACCTTCGCGCTCGACCGCGGCGGCCTCGTCGGCGCCGACGGCGCCACCCACCAGGGCATCTACGACATAGCGTACCTGCGGGCCATTCCGAACATGGTGCTGATGGCGCCGGCCGACGAGAACGAGCTCCGCCACATGCTCCACACTGCCCTGCAGATCGACGGGCCGGCGGCGGTGCGTTTCCCGCGCGGCAGCGGCACCGGCATCGCGCTCGACAGCCACTTCCTCACGCTGCCGGTGGGCAAGGGGCGGATCGTGAGCGGCGATCCCAGCCGCGCCGATCTCGCCATCTTCGCGCTGGGCGCCATGGTGCACCCCGCGAAGAAGGCCGCGGAGAAGCTGGCCGCCCAGGGCGTTCGCGCGGTCGTCGTCGATCCCCGCTTCGTGAAGCCCCTCGACGAGGAGCTGGTCCGCGACGTCGCCACCTCGGTGCGGCGCGTGCTCACGGTGGAAGAGAGCCTGCTGGCCGGCGGCTTCGGCTCGGCGATCTTCGAGTGCCTGGAGCGGGCCGGCCTGCACGGCATCGAGCTGAAGCGCCTCGGGCTGCCGGACGAGAACATCGAGCACGGCGATCCCGCGAAGCAGCGCGCGCGCGTGGGGCTCGACGAGGCCGGCATCGTGGTGGCCGCGCTCGAGCTCTGCCAGGTCAAGGCGAAGCTCGCCTCGGCGGGCTAGCCGCCCCTCTGAAGAAGCGAATCGATCTGCTGCTCGTGGAGCGTGGCCTCGCGCCCACGCGGGCGAAAGCCCAGGCGCTGATCCTCGCCGGCCAGGTGGTGGCGGGCGAGGAGCGGGTCGAGAAGGCCGGCCAGCTCGTGGACGAAGCGTCGCCGCTCCGACTCAAGGGCGGGGCTGCGCTGCGCTACGTGTCCAGGGGCGGGCTCAAGCTCGAGGCGGCGCTCGACCGGTTCGGGATCGATCCCGCCGGACTCGTCTGCGCAGACCTGGGCGCCTCCACCGGCGGCTTCACCGATTGCCTGCTGCAACGCGGGGCGGCCCGGGTGCACGCGTGCGACGTCGGCCGCGGGCAGCTCGACCCGAAGGTCGCGAACGACCCGCGCGTGCGGGTGCACGACAAGCTGAACGTGCGGGCCGTGTCCGTCGGCGACCTGGGCGAGCCGGTCGACCTGGTGACGGCCGACCTCTCGTTCATCTCGCTCACGGTGGTCCTGCCGGCGATCGCGGCCATCCTGAAGCCCGGCGGCCGCCTCGTGGCGCTCGTGAAGCCGCAGTTCGAGGCCGGCCGCGCCCAGGTGGGGAAGGGTGGAGTGGTGCGGGACGCCGCGGCCCGGGAGGCGGCGATCGCCAAGGTGGTGGAGGCGGCGCGGGCGCTAGGCTTCGACGTCGAAGGCACCATGGACGCGCCCATCAAGGGCCCTGCCGGCAATCTCGAGGCGCTGCTGGTGGCGCGAGCGGAATCAGCCGCCTGATCCCCTCTCCCCCGCAGGGGGAGAGGCCGGGTGAGGGGGCCTCGGGCCCCCACGCGTTCGCGCGCTCAGCAGCTCGGGCAGCTCGTGGCCGGCTCGCACTGCCCCTGCACGCAATAGGTGGCGAGCGCCGTCGAACCGGCATCGGGGCAAGTGCACTGGACCGGCTGACAGTCGGAGTCGTTGTCGCAGAGGGGACCGCCGCCGTTGCCGCCGCTGCCGCCGGTCGTGCCCCCCAGGCCCACCTCCTGGGCGCAGGCCTGCTCGCAGTCGCTCGCGCCGGCGCAGACGCCGCCGGGGCCACAGCCGGTCGCCGCACGGCCTCCTTCGCAGAGGCAAGCGCTCGGGACGTTCGCGCCGCCCGAGCACTGGCAGCCGATCTGCGGGCATTGCGAATCGAGCGTGCAGCTCGCGCCGCCGTCCGCACCGCTCCCGGAGCCGCTGCAGGCGGCGAGGAGCCCCCCGAGCACGAGAGCCCAGCAGCGCACGGCTTCAGGCCCCCGCGGTGGCCTCGGACAGGGCCTTGTCCAGCAGCTTCGCGGCCTCGTCGACGTCGTTCTTCGTGGCCACCATCGGCGGCGCGATGCGCACGGTGTTGCCGTAGAGGCCGCCCTTGCCCACGAGCAGGCCCGCGCGGCGCGTCGCCTCCAGGAAGCGGCCGGTGAGCGCCATGTCGGGCTCCTTGCTCTTGCGGTCCTTCACCAGCTCGAGGGCCCGCATCAGCCCGAGCCCGCGCACGTCGCCGATGGCGGGGTGCTTCTCCGCCAGCTCGGTGAGCTTCCCGTGCAGGTGCGCCCCGACCTTCTCGGTGTTCTCGAGCAGCTTCTCCTTCTCGATCACCTCGATCGTCGCGAGCGCCGCGGCCATCGTGACCGGGTTCCCGCCGAAGGTGGCGATGGTGAGGCCCTTGAACGCGTCGGCCACCTCGGCCTTGGCCAGCGTGACCCCGATGGGTGAGCCGTTCGCGAGCCCCTTGGCGTACGTGAGCATGTCGGGGACGACGCCCCAGTGCTCGATGCCGTTCCACTTCCCACCCGTGCGCCCCCAGCCCGTCTGAACCTCGTCCGCGATGAAGAGGCCGCCGTACTTGCGGACGATGGGCACGACCTCCGAGAAGTACTCCTTGGGAGGCACGATGAAGCCGCCGACGCCCAGCACCGGCTCGGCAATGAGGCAGGCCACGCGCCCGTTGGTCTCGGTCTGGATGAGGGTCTCGACGTCCTTGGCGCAACGCAGGCCGCAGTCCGGGTAGGTGAGGCCGAAGTCGCAGCGGTAGCAGTAGGGCGCGTGCGCGTGCTTCACGCCGGGGAGCTGGCTCGGCGTCACGCGCCAGGCCGCCTGGCCCATCATGTTGAGCGCGAGCGTGGCCCGGCCGCCGTAGCTGTGGCGCAGGGCGATCATGTCGGTCGTGCCGGTCGCGAGCTTGGCGGTGAGCACCGCCATCTCGTTCGCCTCGGTCCCGCTCGAGGTGAAGAAGCTCTTCCACCTGTGCTGCTTCGACGGCGCGAGCCCCGCGATCTTCTCGGCCAGGAGCCCCATCGGCTCGGTGGGGTAGAGCGTCGACACGTGCTGCAGCTTCTTCATCTGCTCCATCGTCTTCTGCAGCACGTGCGGATGGCTGTGGCCCACCGACACCGTCAGGATGCCGCCGAAGAAGTCGAGGTACCTGCGGCCGTCGGCGGCGTGGACCGTCAGCCCTTCGCCGCGCTCGGGGACGAGCGGCTCCTGGTAGTAGTTGATGACCGCCGGGAAGACGAACTCCTTGTGCTTCGCGAGGACGCTCTTGGGATCCATCGTTCTCTCCTCAGGCCACCGCGCGCGCGCTCCGCTTCACGAACCGGCCGCGGCCCTTCTTCCCCACGTACTGCCCAGCTTCGTAGACCACGTCGCCGCGCGCCAGCACGGTCTCGGCGGCGCCCACGACCTTGCGGCCCTCGTAGGGGTTGTAGTCGACCTTCATGTGCAGGCTCTTGGCCGACAGCGTGACCTTCTTCTCGGGGTCCCACACGACGATGTCGGCGTCCGACCCCACGGCGATCGTGCCCTTCCTGGGGTAGAGGCCGAAGAGCTTCGCGGGCGCGGTGGCCGTGAGCTGCACGAAGCGGTTCAGGTCGATCTGCTTCGCGCGCACGCCGCCGTCCCACAGGAGCGACATGCGCGTCTCGAGCCCCGGCGCGCCGTTGGGAATCTTCGAGAAGTCCTACTTTCCGAGCTCCTTCTGCTCCTTCATGCAGAACGGGCAGTGGTCGGTCGAGACGAGCTGCAGGTCGTCCTGGCGCAACCCCTGCCAGAGCCCCTTCTCGTTGCCCTTCGGGCGCAGCGGCGGGCTCATCACGTACTTCGCGCCGTCGAAGCCCGGCTCCTCGTAGTTGTCGTGCGAGAGGAAGAGGTACTGCGGGCAGGTCTCCGCGTAGGCCGCCACGCCGCGATCGCGCGCCTCGCGCACCTCGGCGAGCGCCTCGGAGGCGGAGAGGTGCACGATGTAGATCGGCACCTTCGCCACCTCGGCCAGCGCGATGACGCGGTTCGTGGCCTCGGCCTCGAGGCGCGCGGGCCGGGTGAGGGCGTGCCACTTCGGCTCGGTGTGGCCGGCGGCCAGCGCCTGCTCGATGAGCACGTCGATGACCCCGCCGTTCTCGGCGTGCATGCAGACGAGGCCGCCGTTCTCGCCGGTCTTCTGCAGCGCCCGGAAGATCGACGCGTCGTCCACCATGAAGACGCCGGGGTACGCCGTGAAGAGCTTGAACGAGGTCACGCCCTCGTGCTTCACGAGCTGGTCCATCTCGGCGAGCGTCGACGGCTTCACCTCGCGGACGATCATGTGGAAGGCGTAGTCGATGGCGGCCTTGCCCTCGGCCTTGCCGTGCCAGTCGGCGAGCCCCTGCGCCAGCGCGCCGCCCTGCGGCTGGATGGCGAAGTCGACGACCGTGGTGGTGCCGCCGCAGGCCGCCGCGATCGTCCCGCTCTCGAAGTCGTCGGCCGACTTCGTCCCGCCGAAGGGCATGTCGAGGTGCGTGTGCCCGTCGATGCCGCCCGGCAGCAGGTACTTCCCCTTGGCGTCGATCGTGCGGTCGACCTTGCCCACGAGCTTGCCGAGCCCATGGCCGATGAGCGCGATGGTCTCGTTCTCGACGAGGACGTCGGCAGGGGTGACGTCCGACGCGGTGACGATCGTGCCGTTCTCGATGAGCGTGCGCATCTACCGCTGCTCCGTGAGGAGGCCGTAGCTCTCGGGCCGCCGGTCGCGGAAGAACTGCCAGGTGTTGCGCACCTCGTCGATCTTGGCCATGTCGAGGTCCGCCACCACGAGCTCGTCCTGGTCCTCGGAGGCCTCGGCGAGGATCTGCCCGCGCGGGTCGCACCAGTACGAGTGGCCGTAGAACTTCCCGATGTTCCAGGGCGCCTCGGTGCCCACGCGGTTGATGGCGCCGATGTAGTAGCCGTTGGCCACGGCGTGCGCGGGCTGCTCGAGCTTCCAGAGGTACTGCGAGAGGCCGGCCACGGTGGCCGAGGGGTTCACCACGATCTCGGCGCCGTTGAGCCCCAGGCAGCGCGCGCCCTCGGGGAAGTGGCGGTCGTAGCAGATGTACACGCCGACCTTGGCGTAGCGCGTCTGGAAGACCGGATAGCCGAGGTTGCCGGGCTTGAAGTAGTACTTCTCCCAGAAGCCCGAGGTCTGCGGGATGTGGTTCTTGCGGTACTTGCCGAGGTACTTGCCGTCGGCGTCGATCACGGCGGCGGTGTTGTAGTAGACGCCCGCCATCTCCTTCTCGTACACCGGCACCACGATCACCATCTGGTGCTTCTTGGCGTAGGCGGCGAGCTTCTCGGTGGTGGGGCCGGGGACTTCTTCGGCCATGCCGTACCAAAACGGCGTCTGCGCGGGGCAGAAGTACGGCCCGTTGAAGATCTCCTGCAGGCAGAGGATCTGCACGCCCTTCTTGCCGGCCTGTTCGATGAGCGGCAGGTGGGCCTCGAAGGCGGCGGCCTTGATCTTCTCGACGCCGGCCTTCTCGTCGGCGAGCGGCGTGTGGGCCTGGATGAGGCCCCCCTTGACGATGCGCGACATGGAACGCTCCCTCGCGGATTTCCGCGTAGAAAGCGCGCAAAATGCACCCGCCCGGGCCTCCCCGTCAAGGGAGGCCCGGCCCTCTCAGGGGAGGCAGGCCAGGATCGGCGTGCCCGAGATGAACTGGCAGGAGAGGTTGCCCGGGCAGGTGGTGATGCAGCAGCTGCCGAGGCAGAGGAAGGCCTCGGCGAGCTGCGCCGCCGTGTCGTTGCCGCAGAAGCCGCAGTCGGATCCGACGCCGGCGCCCACGGGGCAGAGCGGGTCGACGGGGCAGGGGATCACGCAGTAGCCCACGGTGTTGCCGGGCGGCCAGTAGCAGGCCTGGCCGATGGGGCACAGCGTGGGGCCGTTCAGCGGGCTGCACATCGGCATGCAGGCGGTGTTGCTGCCGCCGTTGGCCGAGGGCGCGCAGATCATGCCGCCGGGATCGGTGGGATCGGACAGGGCCTGCTCACAGAAGTTGCTGCCGCGCGTGGAGTCGCAGCCGTCGCCCAGGTTCAGGTTGCCGCCCTGCAGGCACACGCCGCAG
Organism: Myxococcales bacterium; assembly: GCA_035508175.1. Classification (GTDB taxonomy): domain Bacteria; phylum Myxococcota; class Myxococcia; order Myxococcales; family JAKAPL01; genus DATJNL01. The sequence goes on along the minus strand of DATJNL010000536.1, from coordinate 1,064 downwards.
CCGCCCGCCGGGCAGTCCGAGAAGGAGCCGCTGGGCGGCAAGAGGCAGGTGCCGTCGTTGGTCCCGGTCGAGTTGCAGCTGCCGAAGTAGTCGTTGCACGAGTCGGTGCCGCAGGAGTTGCCGTCGACGAGCTGGGAGGGCTCGCAGCTCGAGATGAGCGGCGAGCACTGCTGGCTGCTGGTGCAGGTCTGCCAGCAGAGGTACTCGCCGCTGACCTGCGACGACTGCAGGCAGCTCACGTTCACGCCCTGGCAGCCCACGTTCGGCTCGCAGGGGTAGCCGAAGGTCGGCTTCTGGCAGGTGCCCGTCGCCTGGTCGCAGGCGAGGCCGTTGACCATGCACGGGTCGGGCTCCACGCCCGCGCAGCTCTGCCCGCAGCCGGTGAGGCCGGTGCAGGGGCTGCCCGTGCTGCCGCCGATCTCGCCGCCATTGGCGCCGCCGCCGTTGCCGCCGTTGTTTCCGCCCCACCCCCCGCTGCTGTTGGGCTGCGTGGCATAGCAGTAGTCGTTGGAGGTGTTGCAGGTGCTCCCCGGCGGGCACGCCGCGCCATTCGCGCACGAGCCGGTGATGAGCCCGCCGCCGGTGCTCTGCGCGCCCGCGTCGGCGCAGGGCGTGCCCGGCTGGCAGTCGGCGCTCCCGCCGCCGCTCGAGCCGTTGAAGAAGTAGCCGCCCGAGCCGTTCCCGGCGGTGGAGGCGAGGCACAGCCCGGTGTTCGTGCTGCAGCTGCTCCCGGCGGGGCAGACGCCGCCGTCGAAGCACTCGCCGGTGACGGTGTAGCCGCCGTTGCCGCCCGAGTTGCTCGAGGCGTAGCAGAGCCCGTTCTGGGTGTCGCAGCTGCTGCCGGAGGGGCAGGTGCCGCCGGTGGCGCAGACGCCGGTCGGCTGGCCGCCGCTGGTGGCGCCGCCGTTCGCGCTGCCGTTGGTCTGGCCGCCGCTGTTGCCGGACGTGTTGCCCGACGTGTTACCCGAGGTGGCGCCGGAGGTGTTCCCCGCGGTCGCGCCGTTCGTCCCCCCGTTGCCGCCGCTGGTGCCGTTCTCGTAGCAGAGGCCGTTCACGCACGTGCT
>DATJNL010000535.1:0-5913 GCA_035508175.1 Myxococcales bacterium | reverse complement strand
GAAGACCACCGCGCCGGCGCCCAGCCCCGCCAGCGTGCCGGCGCCCACGGCGGCCGCGGCCCAGGTGGCCGAGTGGTGAATGAACAGGTAGCCGACGCCGCCGAACCAGGCGAGGAACGCCGCCACGGTGGACGGGTTGATCGCCGAGAGGCCACCGCCTCGTCCTCCCCCATGGCCGTGCCCGTGCACGTGGAAGCCGCCGTGGTGCACGAAGCCGGGCAGGTGCCACGCGTGGCCGCCGCCCGCGAGCATCGTGAGCGCGCTCCAGAAGAGCCCGACGAAGAAGCACAGCAGAAAGAAGCTCTGCAAGGTCATGACGCCTCCCCCGCGACCGTCTCCATCAAGCGCTCGGCCAGCGCCGGCAGCTCCACCAGCCGCGCGAGCAACAGGATCTGCCGCCGGGGATCCGGCGCGCCCGCGATGCGGAGCAACGCCGTGCGCAGCGGCGGATCGCCTGCCGCGCGCGCCGCCGCCTCGCGCAGCATCGCCACGAGCGCTGCCGCCTGCGGGCGCCTGCGGAACGCCTGCAGGTCGTAGGTGAAGCCCTCGGGGTCGTCCACCAGGTAGCCGGGATGCACCTGGAAGAAGCGCGCCAGCGCGAGGCGCGTCGAGTGGCTCAGGTGCCGCCGGCGCCCGCTCTCGATCTGCGAGAGGTACGACTGGCTCACCTTGCCGCCGAGGTCGTCGCGGATGGCGCGCGCCACTTCCTGCTGGCTCATCTCGCGCCCCAGGCCGCGCAGCTCGCCTTCGAGTCGTCTCAGCCCCTGCATCTTCTCTCCGAGGGTCATGGCAGTTGGGAATAGTCTAATTACAAATTGCAATGAGTCAAGCGAGAACGGCGGCAGGGAGGCTCTCGCGCCGAAATCGACAGTGACTACCGCTTCTTGTGCGAGGGGGCGATCTTCGCGAGGTGCGAGAGCGAGCCGTACAGGAGCTGCGTCTCGCCGAGCGTGATGACGTCGCCGTCCGCCAGCTCCGGCGCCTCGCCGGGGTCCAGCACGCGGCCGTTGAGCATGGTGCCGTTGTACGAGCCGCGGTCGCGCAGCGCGAAGCCCCGCGCGACGCGCGCGAGCTCGGCGTGAACCCGCGAGATGGTGGGCTGGTCGATGCGGATGGCCACCTGGCGGCTGCGGCCGAGCTCCACGGTGGCGAGCGCCGGCACGGGATAAGGCCAGGCCTCGAGCGCGGGCGCCTGCTTCCCGAGGGTCGTGGGCACGAGCGGCGAGCGCCCGGCGAGCGTGGTGTCCCGGGTGTGCTCTTCGTTGGGAAAGACCCAAGGCTCGAGCGGCAGCAGAGCCAGCGAGCTACCCAGACGCTTCTCCGCATCCGCCAGAGACTTCGCCGCCAGGGAGAACAGCTCGCCGACCGTCAACCCGCCCAATGGCGCCGGGGTTGGCCGGAAAGGCACGATGAGGCAGTATACCGAAGTTGGCAGAACGTCGCAAATTCACGACCCTGGACTCGATGCGCCCGAAAACGAAAAGCATGCTGCTGGCCTTCGCCCTCGCGGGTTGCAGCACGTCGCAGGGACCCGTCGGCGGATCCACGGGCGCCGACGCACAATCGTCCGGCGGGCTCACGCTCGGCAACACCGGCGGCGGCCTCGGCGCGTCCTCGGCCGCCGGTTCGTCGACCGGCACGGTCTCGGGCGGCGGCGTCTCGAGCGGTGGAGAGACGGGCGCCGCCTCCTCGGGGGGATCCAGCGCGGCCGCCTCGTCCACCGGGGCTGTGACCGCGGGGGAGAGCAGCGGCTCGGGGGGTGTGTCGAGCACGGGCGGCGGCAGCAGCGCGGCGAGCAGCTCGTCCAGCGGCAGCGGCACGGGCGGAGGCAGCTCCTCGGGCGGCTCCACCGGCGCCACGAGTCCGTGCGGCGGCGCGAACTTCACGGTGTCGTGCTCGTTCGGCTCGTGCCCCGCCAACTCGAGCTGCGCGGGAAGCGGCAGCTGCGTCTGCAACGGCGGCACCGTGGCGCTCTACTGCACCGGGGCCCTCTGCGACAACGGCTGCATGTTCGGCAACTGGTGGTGCGCACCCTTGCAGCCCGGCGCGTGCGGCGCGCAGAACTTCGACGTGCCTTGCGCGAGCGACGCGGGGGCGTACGACTGCCCCTCGAACAGCCACTGCGCGGGCGGCGGCTGCAGCTGCAACGGGGGGTTCCTCGCCGAGACCTGCAGCGGGCAGACCTGCACCTCGCAGTGCGGCTACCCCGATTGGTGGTGCGCGGCACCGGACGCAGGATGAAGGGCGCTCTCTGGCTCCTGCCACTCGCGCTGGGTGCCTGCTCCGGCAGCGGCGGCGGCGACGCGGGTCTCGACTTCGGCTGCCTCGCGGCCGCCGTCTACGATGCGGGAGCGGTGGGCTCGGCCTCGCAGGTCCTGCCGGCCGCGCGCGCGGTCGCCCAGATCTGGAAGCCGGGCATGCGCCTCACCGGCCTCACGGGCACGCTCGGCCCGGACGGGACCGACCTCGCGCCCGACGCGGGCTGGACCTTCACGTTCGAGAGCCCTCCGAACCCCGTCGCCACCGGCACGCAATCGGGGGGCCTGGCCATCCTCCGGCCGCTGGCGGATCAGACCGTGCTCACCGGCTTCTGCGGCTTCGCCGGCGCCGCCTCGCCTCTCGCCTGGACCGTCGACAGCACGGCGGCCTTCGCCATCGCCGCGGACGCCGGTTGCCCGTTCGGGCCGCTCACGAAGGTGCAATTGCAGGCGGGCTCCTATCTGACCGGCGGCGATCCCACCTGGGTGATCGCCGGCGAATCGCCGGACGGCGGCGTCGAGCCCTGCATCGTGGACGCCGAGACGGGGAGTTACGGCCTGCCGTACGTCGACGCGGGTCCGCAGGACGCCGGCCCCGCCGACGCGGGCCGCGGCGATGCCGGCGACGGCGGCTGATCAGGCCACGTGGATGCGTTCGCGGTGGCGCGTGACCTTCGCGGTGGCGCGCCGCGAGTCGACCACCAGCGGAACCGCGTCGACGAGCGCCTGGTAGTCGATCGAGCCGTGATCGGTGACGATCACGGCGGCGTCGTAGCGGGCGAGCTCCGCGGGCGTGAACGGCACCGAGCGAAGATCCACCTTGTGGGCGCGCATCCTGGGCACGGCCGGGACGTAGGGATCGTGGTAGGCGACCTCCGCGCCGCGTTCCTGCAGGAGCTCGATGACGCGAATCGCCGGGCTCTCGCGCATGTCGTCGACGTCGCGCTTGTAGGCGATGCCCATCACGAGGATCCGGCTGCCCTTGAGCGCCTTGCCGAGCTCGTTCAGGGCCTCCATCGTCCGCTGCACCACGTACAGCGGCATGCCGATGTTGATCTCGCCGGCCAGCTCGATGAAGCGCGTGCTGAACTCGTACTCGCGCGCCTTCCAGGTCAGGTAGAAGGGATCGATGGGGATGCAGTGCCCGCCGAGGCCCGGGCCCGGATAGAAGGCCTGGAAGCCGAAGGGCTTGGTGGCGGCGGCGTCGATCACCTCGAAGACGTCGATGCCCATGCGGTGGCAGAGCATCTTGAGCTCGTTCACCATCGCGATGTTGACCGAGCGGTAGATGTTCTCGAGCAGCTTGGTCATCTCGGCTGCGCGCGTGCTCGACACCGGCACGATGCGGTCGATGGCCGCGCCGTAGAGCGCCATCGCCGCCTCCAGGCAGGCCGGCGTCATCCCGCCCACGACCTTCGGGATCTGCGCGGTGTGGAACTTCGCGTTGCCGGGGTCCTCGCGCTCGGGGCTGAAGGCGAGGTGAAAGTCGGCGCCGGCGCGCAGCCCGCTCTTCTCGAGGATCGGCTTCAGGCACTCCTCGGTCGTACCGGGGTAGGTGGTGGATTCGAGCACCACGAGCTGCCCGGCGCGCAGGTGGGGCGCGAGGCTCTCGCCGGTGCCGGTGATGAAGCTCAGATCGGGCTCCCGCGCCGCGGTGAGCGGCGTGGGCACGCAGATGATGAGGCAGTCCTCGCCGCGGGCGCGCGAGAAGTCGGTGGTGGCGGCGAAGCGGCCGCGCGAGGTGGCCTCGCGGATGGCCGGCGCATCGATGTGGCGGATGTAGCTCTCCCCGGCCGCGATCTTCTGGATCTTGGCGGGATCGATGTCGAAGCCCAGCACCTCGAAGCCGCTGCGCGCGAAGGCGAGGGACAGCGGCAGCCCGACGTAACCGAGCCCCACCACGCCCACCTTCGCGTCCTTCGAACGAATCCGGTCCAGCAATGCGGGCATGGTGCTCCTTTCGAAAGGCGTTCCCATTGCTATTGCGCGGGACCCACCCCGTCAAGCGGTCGAGGGACATGGTGAACGCGGCGCGCCCTGCCATTCGAGCGGCCCGGGCCGCTTGACGGCCCACCCGGGACGGGCAGAGGATCGGTGGCGCTTCTCATGCCCCGGCCGCGCCCGCCTTCCGCCTCCAAGAACCCGCTCCGCGCGCTGCGCCGGCGGCTGCGCGCCAGCCGGCGGGTGGGCGAGCTGGCGCTCGCCGAGGAGGCCTGCGCGCGGATCCTCGAGGCCAAGCCGGACGACCGCCGCGCGGTGGCCGTCCAGGCGTGGCTGGCCGAGCGGCGGGGCGATTCCCAGGCCGTCGACGGGCACCTCGCCGATCTCGAGGAGCGGGCGCTGGCGCGCGGCCTCGTGCGGGCGCGCAACCGGCTGGCGCTGCGCCGGGCTTCCTTCCGCGACAATGTCGGTGCGCCGGCCCGGGGCCTCTTCGAGCGGGCGCTGGAGCTCGCCTCGGCCACCGCGGATTCCCAGGGCATCTACCGCGCCCGCCGCGCCCTCCTCGACATCGCGATCCGCGGTGGCGAGGTGGCCGAGATTGCCACGGCTCTGGAGGCGCTCCTCCCCGCCGCCGGCGACGCCGGTGCCCTCGGGGAGGCCCTCACCGCCGTGAGCTCGCTCGCCTCCGGGGCGACGCCGGTGGCCGTTCCCGCCACGCGGCTCCTCGCCAACCGGGCGCTCGCCAACGGCGAGGACGTGGTCGCGGCGGGCTGGCTGCGGGAGCTCCTCGGCCGCAAGCCGGACGATCTGACCGCCGCGCGCTCGCTCGAGCAGCTGGCGCTCGCCGGCGGGCGCTGGGAGGAGCTCGCCGATCTCTATGCCCTGCAGGCCCAGAAGTCGGAGGGCGCCGAGCGGGCCGAGCGCCTCGCGCGCCTCGCCGAGCTGATGGAGGACGAGCTGGGACGGCCCGCCGAGGCCGTGCGCGCGTGGGGCCTGGCCGTCGTGGCGGGGCTGGGGCTGGATGCGCTGCGCGAGCAGCTCAGGCTTTGCCACGAGATCGGCGACACCCTCTCGGCGCGGCGCGCCCTCGAGGAGGCCGTGGAGCGCGCCGGGCCTTCCGGAGAGCTCCTCGCCGCCACGCTGCTCCTGCGCGCGCGCTGGCGCCGCGGCCACGGCGACCGTCCCGGCGCGGCCGACGATCTCGAGCGCGCGCTCCGGGCCTCGCCGGGCTCGTGGCCGGCGCTGCGGGAGCGTGCGGAGCTCAAGGCGGAGGCGGGCGACGCCGCGGGAGCGCGCGCGCTCGAGCTCGCCCTGGAGCGCCCCGGCGTCACCGGAGCCGACCGGGTGGACGGCTACCGCTGCCTCGCGAAGCTCTACGACGGCGTGTTGAAGCGCCCCGCGGACGCGCAGCGCGCCTGGGAGCAGGTGCGCCGCGAGGATCCGGACGCCCGCGAGCCCGCGCCCGAAGAGCGAGCCGAGGCGTAGCGCCGTTTCGGCCGGCGGGAACTCGATTCCAGCCGCCCGGGTGTCCGTTCCAGGCGGCGGGAGCGCCTTTCCCGGTCGCTGGAATTCCATTCCCGCCCCCGGGATGTCCTTTCCCGCGGGCGGGAACACCTTTCCCGCCCGCGGGAATTCGATTCCAGCCGCCAGGATGTCCCTTGCTGGCGGTCGGAACACCCTTCCCGCACGCTGGAACTCGATTCCAACCGCCAGG
>DATJNL010000534.1:0-4559 GCA_035508175.1 Myxococcales bacterium | reverse complement strand
GGCCCCTGCAGATCGTCGAGCGGCGCGGCGCGGGGCGCGACCACCCGACGCTGCTCGGCGCCCCGGAGACCCGCTACCTCAAGGTCCTCGTGGCCCGGACGCCGGCGTGATCGAGGCGCTGCTCGTCGATCTGGGCGGCGTGCTGCTCGATGCGCAGCCGCGGCGCGCCATGGTCGCGCTGGCTCGGCTCTCGGGGCGGCCGGCGGCCGAGCTCGAGGCGGCGATCCTCACGGCGGTCAAGGACCGCTTCGATCGCGGCCAGCTCGGGGAGGCCGCGTTCCTCGACGAGCTGCGGCGGGCCTGCGGCCGGCCGCTCGGCGACTCCGAGCTGCGCGCGGCCTGGTGCGCCATCTTCGACGACCTGCCCGAGATGCAGGCGCTCACCGCGCGGCTGGCCGCGCGCCACCCGACCTACCTGCTCAGCAACACCGATCCCGTCCACTTCGCCTGGGCGCGCGCGCACCTGCCGCTGCTGGACCGCTTCCGCGGCTTCCACCTGTCGTACGAAGCAGGCGCCCTGAAGCCCGAAGCGGAGTATTATCGGCAGGCCTTCCGGCGCTTCGCGCTCGAGCCCGCCGCGTGCGTGCTCGTGGACGACCGGCCGGAGAACGTGGAGGCCATGGTGAGCTTGGGCGGCGCAGGGATCGTGCACGAGAGCGCGGCGGGCACCGAGGCGGCGCTGCGCGCGCTGGGGATCCGGGCATGAGGCGCTTCGCCGACCCGGAGAAGCAGTCGCTCGCCGATCTGGGCGCGCTGTACGCGCGCGTCGACGCGGCGCACGCGGGCTTCTCGTGCCCCAACCGCGCCGCCTGCTGCCAGCTCGCGCAGACGGGGCGGGAGCCCTACCTGTGGCACCTCGAGTGGAAGCTGCTCGAGCGGCGCATCGCCGAGCGGGGAGGGCGCGTGCCGCCGCCGCGGGAGGACGGCGGCTGCCGCTTCCTCGACGAGAGCGGCCGGCGCTGCACCGTGTACCAGGAGCGTCCCTTCGGCTGCCGCACCTTCGGCTGCGAGCTGGCCACCGGGATGAACCGGCCGCTGCGCGAGAAGGTGCGCGAGCACTGCCGCGAGCTGACCGGCCTCGCCGAGCGGTTCGACCCCGAGGACGGCGGGCCGCGCCCGCTGAGCCGCTGGCTGGAGGCGCCATGCGGGCGTTGACGCTCGCCGCCGCCGCGGCGTGGGCGATCCTGGCCGCGGGCTGCGGGCCGCACGGCAGCTGCTGCAGCGACGGCGATTGCTGGGGCACGTACGTGTGCAGCGTGGACTGCGCGGCCAGCGGCGGACCGCAGGGGACGTGCCTGCAGCGCTGCCAGGTGGATCCCGATTGCAGCGGCGGCGACGTCTGCGACGACGTCCACGGCTCCTGCGCCTGCGAGGCGCCCTCGGCGCCCGGCGCGGGCGGTAGCTGCCCGCAGGGCGCGAACGCCGGGGGCTGAGCAGGGGTGGGTCGCGAGGCCCCCTCACCCGGCCTCTCCCCCTCCGGGGGAGAGGGGATTGGCGGGAGTGAACCGAGGGAAGAGGGGATTGGCGGGAGTGAACCCTCCCCCCTTCGAGGGGAGAGGGGATTGTTGGCGGTGAACCCTCCGCTTGTGACAACGGAGTGTGAACCCCGTTGCGGGAGATCAACCCTCTCCCCTTCCAGGGGAGAGGGCAGGGTGAGGGGACCTCGGATCCAGCTCGGTCACGCGTTCTGCCGCGCCTCGGGTGGCCCGGCCTCGGGCGTCGCCGAGAAGAGGGCCCGGTTGTCGTAGCCGCTCTGCAGCACCCGGCCCGGGTTGCCGCCCACGAGCGCGCCCGCCGGGACCGACCGCGACAGGATCGTCCCGCTCGAGATCGTCGCGCCGTCGCCGACGCGGATGGCGCCGAAGAGCACCGAGCCCGTGCCCACCCAGACGTCGTCGCCGATGACGGGCAGGCCCGCGGCCGCGGCGCCGTGGCCGATGCCGATGGTCACGTTGTGCGTGACGCTGAAGTTGCGGCCGATGGTGGTCCGGCCGATGTACAGCGCGGACGGGTGGCCGATGTAGAAGCCCGGGCCCACCTGCGCCTCGATCGCCACGTGGTGCACGAGCTGCACGGCGAGATCCAGCGCCCGGAAGAGCAGGGCGCACGGGAGCCGCACCACCGGCCGGCGCCCCTCGAGGCTGCGGCAGAGCTCGCCCAGGCGATGCACGGCGACGCAGTGGAAGCCGAAGTGGCCGAGCCAGAGGCGCGCGCGCTGGCCGAGCGGCGGGTCCTCGGTGCCGTAGGCGATGCGGTAGTACTTCGCGCGGTCCGCCCGGAAGGCCTCGCCGGGCGATGGCGGCGACGCGGGCGCACCCACGGCGACGTTGCGGGCCATGGGCCTCAAGCTGGCGCCGGCGGGATCGAAACGGCAATCCCCAAGCGAGACGATGCCGCGCCGGCCGGCGGGACTACCTTGGGTCCAGGGGAAGGCCATGTTCGGAAGACAGGTTCTCGAGCTGGACGCGGCGGTCGAGATCGCGCGCATCGAGGCCGCGATACGGGTGCAGGTCTTCGAGACGCTGCACCGGCGCGGCGCGGTGCTGGGGCTCTCCGGCGGGGTGGACAGCTCGGTGGTCGCCGCGCTGTGCGCGCGGGCGCTAGGGGCGGACCGCGTGCTCGGGCTGCTGATGCCCGACCGGGACTCGTCGAGCGACGCGCTGCGGCTGGGCACCCTCGCGGCCGAGCAGCTCGGCCTGGAGACCCTCGTCGAATCCATCGGCCCCGTCGCCGAGGCGGCGGGCTGCTACGAGCGGCAGGCCGCGGCCATCCGGACGGTGTTCCCGGAGTTCGGCCCCGGCTGGCGCTGCAAGCTGACGCTGCCGGGCCCGCTGGCCGGCGAGCGGCTGCCCATCTCGCTCCTCACGGTCGAGGATCCGCTGGGCGCGCGCCGCTGCGAGCGGCTCTCCGGGGAGGCCTACCGCGCGCTGGTGGCCGCCACGAACTACAAGCAGCGGCTGCGCAAGACGGCGGAGTACTACCACGCCGACCGGCTCAACCGGGCGGTCGCGGGGACGGCGAACCGGCTCGAGCACGAGCTGGGCTTCTTCGTGAAGCAGGGCGACGGCGCGGCCGATCTGAAGCCCATCGCCCACCTCTACAAGACGCAGGTGTACGCGCTGGCGGAGGCGCTGGGCGTGCCGGAGGAGATCCGGAGTCGGACCCCGACGACCGACACCTTCTCGCTGCCGCAGACCCAGGAAGAGTTCTACTTCGCGGTGCCGCACGCCACGCTCGATCAGTGCCTCTACGCCCTCGATCACGGCGTGCCGGCCGCGGAGGTGGCGGCGGCCGTGGGGCTCACGGAGGCCCAGGTGGGGCGGGTGTTCCTCGACTTGCAGGCGAAGCGGCGGGCCGCGCGCTACCTGCACGAGCCGCCCCTCGGCATCGCGTCCGGGGCGGCGCCCGCCACCCGATCGGCCTGAGGCGTGTGCGGCGTGGCGGGCATCCTCTCCGCGGCGAGCGGCGGCGCCGAGCCGGTGGGGCTCGATCCGCTCGAGCAGATGGCCGCGGCGCTGCGGCACCGTGGCCCCGACGAGAGCGGCCTGTACCGGGACCGGCGCCTGGGCCTCGTGCACACGCGCCTCTCGATCATCGATCTCGAGGCCGGCCAGCAGCCCTTCGCGAGCGACGACGGCACGCGCTGGCTCGCCTTCAACGGCGAGATCTTCAACCACGTGGAGCTGCGCCGCGAGCTCGAGGGGCTGGGGCACCGCTTTCGCACGCGGAGCGACACCGAGGTCGCGCTGCGGGCCCTCGAGGCCTGGGGCGAGGACGCCTTGCTGCGCTTCAACGGGCAGTTCGCGCTCGCGCTGTGGCGCGCCCCCGAGGAGTCGCTGCTCCTCGCGCGCGACCGCTTCGGGATCCGGCCGCTGTACTTCGCGGAGCCCGGCGGCCGGCTGCTCTTCGCGAGCGAGGTGAAGGCGATCTTCGCCGCCGAGCCGCGCCTCGCGCGGGCCTTCGACCCGGCGGGGCTCGACGAGACGTTCACCTTCTGGACCGTGGTGCCGCCGCAGTCGGTGTTCCAGGGCATCCGGGAGCTGCCGCCGGGGCGCTGGCGGCGCTACCAGCGGGGCCAGGTGGAAGAGCGGGTCTACTGGGAGCCGAGCTTCCCGGAGGCCGGCGACGGCTTCGCGGGCTCGCTGCCGGAGGCCGCGCGCTCGGTGCGCGACGCTCTGGAGGGGGCGACGCGGCTGCGGGTCACGCGCGCGGACGTCCCGGTCGGCTGCTACCTGTCCGGCGGGCTCGACAGCTCGCTCGTGGCCGCGCTCGCCCGGCGCGCCGCGGGCCGGTCCTTGGCCACCTACTCGGTGCGCTTCGAGGAGCCGGAGCTCGACGAGTCGCGCCACCAGCGCCGCCTCGTGGAGGCGCTGGGCAGCGACCACCACGAGCTGACCGTGTCCGCGGCCGACGTCGCGCGCGTCTTCCCCGACGTGGTGCGGCACGCGGAGCGACCATTGCTGCGCACCGCGCCCGCGCCGCTCTTCCTGCTCTCGAAGCTCGTCCACGCGGCCGGCGCCAAGGTGGTCCTCACCGGCGAGGGCGCGGACGAGCTGTTC
>DATJNL010000533.1:0-3610 GCA_035508175.1 Myxococcales bacterium | reverse complement strand
GAGCTTTTTCCCCAGGGCCATCGCGGGGACTGTGGAAGGTTCGGGGGCGCAAGTCAACGAACGGTTTCTCTCTTCTTCGGGGGCTGCCGCCCCCGCGCCCCTGCTGCGTACGATCTCGAGATCAGGGGCCAGGGTTCACGCGGGATTGAGCGCGGGGCGGCGGAGCGGGTTCGGGGCCGGCCGGTCCACTCGCGGCTCGGCCTCGCCGGACTCGATCCCGCAGCGTATAGGCGCTCGTTCCAGAGTGGCATCGGCCTCGACGCTCGGTCCCAGCCGCCCCCTCACCCGCCCCGCCTCTCCACTCTACGAACCCCCTTCAACCCACGGATCCATGAACTTCAAACCTTGCCTGCGGCGCTGATCGAGATGCGATCGGGAACAGGTGCATAGGCGGTAGAGAGGTAGAGGTGAGACAGAGGTAAATGAAAGTGGGGAGGAGGGGGGCCGACGCGCAGGGGTCCGGGGGGCCCCCGCCGCGCCCGCAGCGCGCCCATGTTGGTGCACGAGTGACGGTACAACTCGGTCCCGCGCGTGGGGAGCGCGAGGACGGACGGGGGTCCGGACCCCGAGCAAGCGGCCCCCTCCGGCCCTCGTTGATCCACCGCTGCCCTTTGCAGTGCAGCTCGAGCGCACGACGGGGGCGCAGGGGCGAAGCCCCCGCATGAAAACACCAGCTTTGGTTGTGTTGCCGCGAGCTTCCCTGCTAACGTGAGGGCGCTGATGCCCCAGGGGAACGCGTCCATGGATCGCTACGCCCGCCACCTCGGCGCCGGCGAACGGCTCTTCGAGGAGGGCGACCCGGGCGACTCGATGTACGTCGTCCAGAGCGGCCGGATCCGCCTCTTCCGGCGCGTGGGCCCCATCGAGGTGAACATCGCCATCCTGGGTCCCGGCGAATTGCTCGGCGAGATGGCGGTGCTCGAGGCGCTGCCGCGCACGGCCTGCGCGGTGGCTGCCGATGCGAGCGTGGTCGTGGAGCTCGACCGCCGGGTCTTCGAGTCGATGGTCAAGGAGAATGGCGAGATCGCGCTGCGAATCCTGCGCAAGCTCTCGGCGCGCCTCCGCGAGGCGGACCGGCAGATCGGCGCCTTCCTCACCTCCAGCGGCGTCGTCCGGGCCGTCGAGCTGCTGCGCGGTCTCGCCAAGGGCGGCAGCGGCACGCGCCGGGAGCTCCCGCCCGAGTTCGGGGCGCCCTACCTCGCGACGCTCGCGGGGGTGCCCCTGCGCGAGGCCGAGGAGATCGAGCGTCGCCTCCGGCTCTCCGGCATCGTGCAGTCGGACGGAGCCGCGCCCATCCTCGCGCCCGACGCCATCGTGGACGACTACCTCCACTACCTCGAGCTCGGACAGCGCTACGACCCGGTTCCGGCCTCGGAGCTCGCGGGCGTGACCGGGCTCGCCGAGGAGGAGGTCCACCGCATCGTGCAGAAGCTCCTCGACGCCCGACTCGCGGCGCGGGAGCACGGCGCGCAGCCACTCGCCGACAGCTACCAGAAGTTCCTCTCGCTGAAGAAGCGCTTCGAGTACGCCGAGCACGAAGAGATGAAGGCCTGAGCCGTGACCGTCGCCTGCCCGCACTGCAGCTCGAGCTACAACCTGGACGACTCGCGCATCCCGGCCGCGGGCCTCACGATGCGCTGCCCGCGCTGCGGCAACAACTTCTCGGTCAGCCTCGAGGGAGCCGCACCGCTGCCCGGCGCCGGTGCGCCCGTGCCCCTTCCCGGGAGCGCGGCCGCCCCCCGCTCGGCGGCTTCAGGGGCCGTGCCGTTGCCCGGCGGTCCGGGCGCCCAGCGCGTGCCGCCGCCCGTTCCCGCCGCGCCCAGGGGAGCTCCCTCCGGCCCGGTCCCGTTGCCCGGCAACCGCGGCGCCGTGCCTCCCGCCGTGCCGCGGGCCGCCGGCTCCGGCGCGGTGCCGTTGCCGGGGACCGCGCGTCCACCGCCGGCCGCCTCGCCCTCCGGACCCCGGCCGGCGCCTCCCGCGCGTGCGGCGGGCGGAAGCGGCTCCGTCCCGCTGCCCGCTGGAACCCAGCGCCCCGGCCCCCCCGCGGCCCCGAGGGGCGCGCCCTCGGGCGCCGTTCCACTGCCGGGCGGCGGCCGGCCGGCCGCACCGCTCCCGCCGGGCCAGCGATCGTATCCCACCGGTGCGGTGCCGCCCCAGGCCTCCGGCCGTCAGACGATCAACTGGGAATCGCCGACCGCGTTCGAGCAGATGCCGCAAGCGCCGGGCGGCGAGGACATCCCGAACTTCTTCGACGAACCGCCGACGAGCGTCGCCTCCCCGCAGGCGCCGGAAGCCCCCTCCGCCTTCGAGGCGCCCGCGGGCGGCGATCTCACGTTCGAGACCGCCGTGCCCGGCGACGACGCGGCGTCCCTCTTCGAGACCGCGCCCGGTGCGCGCGCGGTGCCCACGCCGCCGCCGCTGGATCTGAACACCGATCTGGGCTTCGACGTCTCCACGAACGTCCTGCCCCCGCCGCCCGCCCCTGGACCAGGGCCGGCGGACCAGGACTCGCGGCGCTTCCTCGAGGACCCCACCGGAGAGGGTGAGACGCAGCGTCCCAAGGCGGCGGCGCCCGCGGCCGCTGCCGAGGACGGACTCGAGGTCCTCGACTTCATCGACGAGGCGGCACCCTCGAAGGCTTCGGCCGGGCCCAGCCTCTCGGCGACGATGGCCAGCCCGGCGCCGCGCGAGAAGCGCTACCAGGTGCGCAAGCGGAGCGGCAAGGCGTTCGGACCCTACGACGAGTCGACCGTCGTGCAGATGCTGCGCGAGGGCAAGCTCCTGGGCAACGAGGAGGTCACGACCGACGGCGACCACTGGGTCGTGATCTCGAGCGTGCCGCTGATGGCCGCGGTCATCGAGGAGCTGATGGCCTCCCCGGGCGGCCTGAACATCCCCTTGCCCGGTGAGGCCGGGGGCGAGGAGCACCGCTCGAACGATCCGGAGACGCTGCGCCGCCTGCAGGATCTCTACGGCGGCCGGATGGCCAGCTCGGCCATCGTCGAATCCGTCGACCACGTCGCGAACTTCAAGAAGCGGCTGCCCTTCATCATCGCCGGGGCGGTGCTGCTCCTGGTGCTGGTCATCGGCACGTGGCTCGCGTTCACGCCCTACGGCTTCTTCGGCGTCTACGCCATCGCCGGACCGCCCCACGTCTCGCGGAGCGGCGCGGCCGCGAAGATGCTGGAACAGGCGCGCGCCGAGATCGCCAAGGACACCTACCCGGCGTACCGCCAGGCGCTCCAGCTGGCCGAGCGGGCGGAGGCCGCCGCCCCGCGCGCCGTCGAGCCTCCGGCGGTGGCGGCCCAGGCCGTCTTCTACCTGCAGCGCCGCTTCAGCCAGACCGTGCCGGAAGCGGCCGCGGCGCGCGCCAAGCTGGATCGCTGGTCCGTGGTGGGCAAGAAGGAGCCGGACGTCATCGAGGCCAACGCCGGGCTCGAGGCGGTGCTGGGGCAGTCGGCCTCCACGCGGCCGGCGCTGGAGGCGCTGCTCTCGAAGCGGCCCAAGGATCCCGAGCTCCTGTACCTCCTCGCCGAGAGCTGGTTCGCGCAGGATCCGAAGCGCGCGGCCGGCTACCTGCACCAGATGGCGGCGGCCGATCCCAAGAGCG
>DATJNL010000532.1:0-7384 GCA_035508175.1 Myxococcales bacterium | reverse complement strand
TGGCCCCGACCGCCACGATCCCGGTCGCGACCTTGGCCGCCAGGGCGGTCATCCCGCCCCCCGCGACTTCCAGGGCGGTCCCGGCCATCGTGGCGCTGTTGGCGTAGTTGGCAACGTCGCTGCCGCACAGCCCCAGTGCCTGGTCGATCGCGCGGTAGCGGAGCGTGACGGCCGGCAGGATCGGCAGCAGCGAGGCGAGCTGGCGCTGCTGGTGCTCGACGCCGTTGGCGTAGGCGCGGCATCCGTCGCAGGAGCGCAGGTGGCGACGCAGCCGCGCGCGGGTCCGCACGCGTCCGTGTTCGGTGGCGAGCTCTTCGCGGATCTCGCGGCAGTCCACTTCGCGGGCGTGGCGGTCGGAGAGGAGGTTGGAACGCGCCTGGAACACGTACGCCTTGACCTGGTCGGGGCGCACGCCGAGCACCGACCCGATGTCGGCGTGGCTCATCCCGTGGACCTCGGCCAGCACCAGCGCGGCGCGCTGCTTCTCGGGCAGCTCGCGGATGCCTCCGATCATGCTGACCATCTCCTCGTGCACCTCGGCGAGCTTCACCGGGTCCCCGGTGAGCGCCACCTCGCCGTTGAGCTCGACCTGGGGGCGGCGCTTGCGCAGGATGCTGAGCGACTCGTTGCGGGCGATCGTGAACAGCCACGGACGCAGGCTCACGGGCCGGCTGTCGTTGAGCAGCGCCCGGTAGGCCGAGGCGAAGGTGGCCTGGAGCGCGTCTTCGGCGTCGTGCCGGGAGCCGAGCAGGTAGATGCAGAAGGTCAGCAGCTGCGCCGCGTGGCGCTCGTAGATCGCCTCGAAGGCGCGCCGGTCACGGCGACGGACGCCCGCCACGAGCGCTTCGTCGCGGTTGTGCCCGAGCAGCCTGCGTGCTCCGGCGATCACCCTTCCCCTTCCCTCCGGCACCTACCTTGCCTCCGTCATGCTCCGCCGACGTCCCTCGCTGATGGCTTCGCCCTCGACCCTACGACCGCAAACACTACCCGCGAAGCCGCTGGAAACCTAGAAAATTAATTGTCCGGGAACGTCCAACCTCGGTGCTCCGGCAGCGTTGCGCTCCCCACCATCTAGGAGCTCGTGAGCACGGCCTGGGTCTGGACGGTCTGGGCGACCGCGCGCCCGTCGTCGTCGCTCAGCTCGGTCTGGACGACGATGATCGTGCGACCCACGTGCAGGGGCCGGGCGACGCCCTTGACGGTGCCGCCCCTGACCGCCCGGAAGAAGTTCGTCTTGGTCTCGATCGTCGTCGTGGCCGCGCCCTCGGGGAGGTTCATGAAGGCGCACACGGCGCCCAGCGTGTCCGCCAGCGAGAGGATCGCCCCGCCGTGCATCACGCCGCCCGCGGTGCACAGCCCGGGAGCCCACGCCAGCGAGCCGGCCGCCCCCTCGGGGGTCGGCTGCTCGAGCTCGATTCCGAGTGTCAGCGCGAACGGCATCAGCTCGCGCAGCTGCTCGGCCGTGGGGATCTGCGGCACGGGAGCGGGAGTCTAGGGGTAGGCTCATGCGAGCCAGCTCGTGGAGTACGAGACGATCACAGTCCAGCGGCGTGACGGCGTCGCACTGCTCAGGTTGAACCGGCCCGAGCGCCTGAACGCGTGGACCCCGCGGATGGCGCTCGAGCAGGCCGACGCGATCGCCGCCGCCAACGAGGATCCCGAGGTGGGGGCGATCGTGATGACCGGCGCGGGACGGGCCTTCTGCGCCGGGGCGGACATGCAGGACACCTTCAAGACGCGACTCGACGGGGTCGATCCGGGCGGCGACAGCGAGCACACGGGCGGGATGCCGGCCGAGGTGGACTGGGTCTCGCTGGTGCGCTCCTCCAAGCCGCTGGTGGCGGCCGTCAACGGCGCGGCGGTCGGAATCGGTATGACGATGATCCTCCCGTTCGACGTGATCGTGGCCGCCGAGACGGCCCGCTTCGGGATGCTGTTCGTGAAGGTGGGCCTCGTCCCCGAGCTGGCGAGCAGCAGGCTGCTGGCCCAGCGCGTGGGGATCGGCGCGGCCGGCGAGATGTGCCTCAGCGGACGGCTGGTCGCGGCCGTGGAGGCCTGCCGCATCGGGCTCGCCGAGCGGCTGGTGGCGCCCGAGGAGCTGATCGGGACGGCGCTGGAGATCGCCGGGGAGATCGCCGCCAACCCGGGGCCCCAGCTGCGCATGATCAAGCGGCTGCTGAGCGAAAACGCCACCGAGAGCGACCTTGCGCTGGTACAGGCCCGCGAGCACGAGCTGATGCGTGAGTGCTGGAGGAGCCCCGAGCATCGGGAGGCGGTGCAGCGCTTCCTGGAGCGCCGGTGAGCGCTCCGGAGGTGGAGCTCCTGTACTGGTCGGGCTGTCCGTCCCACCCGCGGGCGCTGGCCGACCTGCGCGCGGCGATGGGCGAGCTCGGGCTCGACGAGACCGAGGTACGGGTCCGCGAGGTGGGCAGCGACGAGCGGGCGCGGGAGGAGGGCTTCGTCGGCTCCCCCACGATCCGCATCGACGGGCGCGACATCCAGCCTCCGCCCCCGCACGAGCCGACCGGCCTCACGTGCCGGATCTACCGCCGCCGCGACGGGCGCATC
The DNA here is from genome assembly GCA_035508175.1 of Myxococcales bacterium. GTDB lineage: Bacteria > Myxococcota > Myxococcia > Myxococcales > JAKAPL01 > DATJNL01. The sequence continues at coordinate 4,816 of DATJNL010000532.1, read as the reverse complement.
TCCGCCACCCCCGACCCGCTCGACGTCCGCGACGCGCTGCGGGCGGCCGTCGGCCCCGCTCAGGCGGCCGGCGCGAACAGGCCCGAGCCGACGGTGTCACCTTCGCCGCGGCAGCCGGGGGGCGCGAAGAAGTAGCCCCCGCCCACGGGGGTGATGTAGTCGTTCATCGGCTCTTCCAGCAGCCGGTCCTGCACCGTCCTGAACTGGCGGCTGGGGCTCTGGTTGAAGGCCACGAAGATCAGGCCCTGGTCGAGCGCCCCGGCCGCGTCGAAGCCGCGCGCGAAGTTGAAGCCGCGACGCAGGATGCGCTGGTCTTCGGTCGCAGCGGTGCGCGGGTTGGCGAGCCGGATGTGCGCCGTCAGGGGGATCCGCTTGCCGCGCGGGTCGAGGTCGTAGCGCGGGTCCTCGAACTCCTCGGTCCCGCCCAACGGCGCTCCGCTGGACCGCGTGCGCCCGATCATGTTCTGCTGCTCGGCGAGGCCGACGCGGTCCCAGAACTCGACGTGCATGCGGATCACGCGCACCACCTGGTAGGTGCCACCGGCCGCCCATGCCGGCTCCCCGGGCCCGGCCCAGACCAGCCGGTCCATCAGCTTGGCGTCGTCAGTCGGGGGGTTGGCGGTGCCGTCGCGGAAGGCGAACAGGTTGCGGTTGCTGCTGTGGGGGGTCGGGCCGCGGGCAGCCCCCGAGAAGCCGTCGACCATCCACCGCAGCTGCAGCGCGCCGCGCACCGTGCGCAGCAGCTCCCGCAGCGTGTGCGTGACGGTGTCGCGCTGGTGGGCGCAGATCTGCAGCAGCAGGTCGCCGTGGCTCTGGGAGGGGTCGAGGTCGTCGACCGGGAAGGTCGGCATCCGCACCAGCTCCCGGGGGCGCCGCGCGGCCAGCCCGTAGCGGCCGTCGAACAGCGAGGCGCCGAAGGAGATCGTGACCGTCAGCCCGTCGGGCTCGTTGACGGGCCCGAGGATCCCCGAGTCCAGCGGGGGAGCGTCGGGTTCGAGCAGCGCCGGCGGGGGACCGGTCATCACTTCCGGGATCGGACCGCCGATCGCCAGTTCGCGGGCGCGGTTGCTGAGCGCCGCCAGCGCCACCTGCAGCGTGACGCGGTCGGGGGCGACCGAGTCCAGCGCCGCGAACGTCGCCTGGGCCGGGCGCGGCGTGAGGATCCCCGCCTGGTGGTATCCGTCGAAGCTCTCCCCCTGCGCGAGCTGCGCCTGGGAGACGGCCCATTCCTCGCCGGAGGAGGGCTCGCCCGAAGCGCCCGTGCCCTGCGCGTCGGCGTTCTCGCGCACGATCGCGGCCCCACCCCCGAGCGCCCCGGCGCCGAGGACGGCGGCCGAGCGCGTCAGGAAGGTGCGCCGGTCGGTGCCCCGCTCGGGTCGATCCTGGTCGCTCACGGGTCGATCCTCACGTCCCCCGAAGGGATCGGCGTCACGTGCGGGGGGATTTCCACCTCGAGCCGGCCGGGCACCTCCGAGAGGGCCTCGAGCGCTCCGCCGAGGGCGCCGTCGAGCTGCTCGGCCTGTGCTTGGGTGAGCGCCGCGTTGGCCGGCAGGCGGCCGCCGTGGGCGGCTGCGATCGCGTCCATCCTCGAGCGCAGCAGCGCCAGTTCGGCCTTCACCGACCGCAGCACCCCTTCGTCCCCCACCAGCAGCGGTTTCAGCGTCGCGATCACCTCTTCGGTCGCTTCCAGTCCCGCGTAGGTGGCGAGCGGCCCTTCGCCGCTCCACGGGACGTCGGCCCCGCTGAGCAGGTCGCGCTGGGCGTCCTCGAGGATCTCGTGGGCACGGGTGGCGTATTCCAGCGGCAGGATCGTCACGTGGGGCACCAGGCCGTGGAGCCGGCGCACGGCGGCTTCGAGCCGGCGCTCGGTGTCCAGCAGGGAGCGTGGGGCGGCGCCGCTCCACAGTCCGTATTCGATCCTGTGCAGTCCGCTGAAGCGGGGGTTGGACACGCCCCCTTCGAGGCCGCCGGCGGTCCCGTCGATCTGCTGGTTGAGGGCCGCCACCGGTCCCACCAGATACACCGCCCCGAGCCTCAGGTAGGTGGTGTACGCCGACCTCCACGCGGCCTGCGCCGAGGCGCGGTCGTTCGCCTCCAGCGCGGCCCGCAGCACCGGCAGTTGCTGTTCCAGCGCGCCCAGCTGGGCGGCCGCGTACGCCCGGTACTGGGCGATCGGAGCTTCGAAGCGGGAGCTGACCAGCTCCGGGTAGGAGGGGAGCCGGGGCGTGGTCGGCAGCGAGTAGACGGCTTTGCTGCTCAGCACGTGCGGCGCACGCGCGTAGTAGGCCGCGAACGGGGTCCCGGCGTCCGCCTGCCGGTGACCGCCGCCGGATCCCCCGCCGTCCACGGCGGTGACGACGACGAACGCGACGATCGCCGCGCATATGGCCAGCACAGCGGTCCACCCCGATCTCCTCACGAGACTCTGTCTAGCACGGGTGCGCGCGCAGCGCTGCACCTTGGATGTGCCACAGGCCGGTTTCTTCGAGGAACATCGTGTACGTGCCGGACCAGCGCCGGCAGCCGTGCGCGGCGTCGTGGGTCACCAGCGAGGTGACCGCCACCGTCGCGAACGACCTCCCGATCAGGTCCGCGGAGCCGGTGCTCGCGGTCACCGTTCCGGCGAAGCTGGCGGAGCTCACCCCTTCGCCTTCGAGGCGGGAGATGAACTGCTGCTCGTTCTCGTTCGTGGCCCCGGGGGCGTAATAGCCGTAGGCGGCGGCGAACTGGTGGCGGCCGATGTCCTGCCAGTAGTTGTCCAGCGCCGCCATGATCGGCGCGACGCCGCTGTCCGTGCGCGGATGGGCGAGCTGTCCGCCCGCCGGCTCCGAGGCCGTGCCGGCGCCCGTCGCCGGCTGCGCGGCTTCGGGGTTGCGCGCATCGTGCCCGGAGTCGAACGCGCCGGCGAGGTACAGCACCAGGGCGACCAGGGCGAGGGCGCAGGCCGCACCGCCGAGCAGCGCCGGAAGACGGCGACGGGAGGCTGCCATCGGTCCGTCAGGGGGCCGCGCGCGGCGCTGCGCTTACGCCAGCCACTTGATCGAGCACCCCACCGGGGTGGTCTCCGCGGGGCTCGGGTGGCGCCCGTCGAGCAGCGCGTCGAGCGCCGCCCGCAGCCAGGCCGCATCCTGGGAGGGGTCGTCGTGGTCGCCGTCGGGGGCGCCGCGGTAGCGCAGGATGCCCTCGCCGTCGAGCACGAACACGTCCGGGGTGGTCTTGGCGTCGAACGCCCGGGCGACCTGCTGGGACTCGTCGCGCAGGTAGGGCACGCCGTCGAACTCCCCCGCCTCCACGCGGACACGCATCGCCTCCGCGGAGTCCCTCGGGTAGCGCCCGGCGTCGTTGGGGTTGATCGCCACCATGCTCACGCCGCGGTCGCCGTAGTCGCTCGCCACCGACATCAGCCGTTCGTGCCAGGCGAGGGCGTACGGACAGTGGTTGCAGGTGAAGACGACCACCGTGATCTCGCCGGGGCGGGGGTCGTGGAGGGCTCCCTGCGTGTCGGGCAGGCTGAAGGACGGCGCCGGGCGGCCGATCTCTGAGGTCGCCGTGCTCATCGCATCCAGCGTACAGATCAGCGACCGGCGTCCCGGAAGAGCTCCTGGGCGACCTTGCGCAGCTGGATCTCTTCGCTCCCCTCGGTGATCCGGTAGCGGCGGTGGTGGCGGTAGATGTGCTCGAAGGGCATGTGACGCGTGTAGCCGATCCCGCCGCAGGTCTGCATCGCCCGGTCGGCCGCCTCGCACGCCAGCCGGTTGGCGCGGTAGTTGGCCATCGCCACCAGGTGGGTGACCTCCATGTGGTGGTGGCGGTCGAGCTCGGCGGCGGTCCGCCGCACCAGCCCCCGCACCAGCTCGGCCTCGGTCCACAGCTCGGCGAGCGGGAACTGGATGCCCTGGTTGCGCCACAGCGGCCTGCCCCAGACGGTGCGCTCGCGCGCCCACTCGACGGCGCGCTCGATGCAGAAGACGGCGGCGCCGAGGCTCGAGGCGGCCTGCCGGATGCGGTTCTCGTGCACGAAGCGCTGCGCCAGCGCGAGCCCGGCATCGAGCTCGCCGAGGATGGCGTCGTCGCCGACGCGGACCTCGTTGAAGGCGACCTCGGCGTGGTCGGTGGGCATGTTGAAGGTCCACCAGAAGAACTCGACGTCGACGCCGGGAGCATCGGAGGGCACGATGAAGGCGGTGATGCCGCGCGCCTCGCCGGGCGAGCCGGAGGTGCGCGCGAAGACGAGATCGTGGGTGGCGCGGTGCATGCCGGAGTTGAAGCGCTTGCGCCCGTCGATCACCCATTCATCGCCGTCGCGGCGCGCGACGGTCTCGAGGTAGGTGGCGTCGGAGCCGTGGTTGGGCTCGGTCAACCCGAACGCCATGCCGGCTTCGCGCGCCAGCGCGGGCGCGAGCATCGCCTCGCGCTGCTCGGGCGTGCCGAACTCGTGGATCAGGATGACGGTGGGGAAGTTGCCGATGATCGACGTCTCGCTCTGCGGGTCGTTGTGCAGGCCGACGCCGAGCCGGTTGAGGTGCTCGCGCACGACGGCGAGCGCGTAGTTGGAGCCGCCGCGGCCGCCGAGCTCCTCGGGCAGCGCGTAGCGCCACAAACCGGCGCGGTCGGCGCGGGCGACCATCTCGCCGAGCAGCGCCTCCCAGTCCTCGCTGGGGATGCCGCCGGCGTCGTAGTTGGTGCGCGCGTACTCGCGCCGGTGGTCGAAGAAGCGGGCGTTGTCGTCCTGCTCTTCCAGCGGCCGGATCTCGCCGGCGATGAACGCATCCAGCTCGGCGATGAGGGCGTCGATGTCGGCTGGCAGATCCTCGTT
>DATJNL010000531.1:0-24377 GCA_035508175.1 Myxococcales bacterium | reverse complement strand
ACCAGCCGAGAGGGGTGAAGAGGGCGAGGGCGAGGGCGCCCTCCCCCCAGAGGGCGAGCAACCAGCCCGGGCGGCCCCGCGCCATCGCCCAGGAGAAGGCCATCAGCACGAGCAGCGACCCGACGGCCGCGAGCCGCCCGGGCCACGACAGCCCTCGCAACCAGCGGAGCCCCGGGGGCAGCTGCGCCTCCCGCTCCTGCGCGAACTCCTCCGCAAAGGCCTTGCCGAGCGCCTGCTGCGCCGATTCCGTCAGGGGGGACGGCTGCGACGCGGCCTGCCGCGCGGCCTCCGCCTCACGCGCCTGCTCGACCTGCTCCCGCTCGAAGAGCTCTCGATCGAAGGCCTCCTGCTCGGGCGTCGTCAGGCTCGCCCCGCAGTGCTCGCACTGCGGGCTGTTGCGCTGGCTGTCGGCGCCGCACAGGTAGCAGCGGTGAAACAGCAGGGCCGCGCCCTCGGTCTCGAGGGGCAGCTCTGCCTCGAAGCGCTGCCTCGTCAGCCCCGTGCATGGCCGGGCTGCGGGCCGCCTCCCGGCCGCCTCCTCCGCGAAGGCCGCGCTGTGCCCCTCCGCGCCGCCTGCGGCGTGCTCCTCGGCCACACCCGCGACGCGCTCTGCCGCCTCGTGCGGGATCGCATCGTCAGGGCCTTCGCGCCTCGGTCGCTCGAGTCGCTGGAAGCGACGCCGATCCATCAGCCGGCCTCCGCGGGCACCACGACGGTGGGCCGGGCCCCCTCCTCGGAAGACGCAAACCGCGTGCGATCGCGCGCCCAGTCGCGCAGCGACGCCACCTGCTCGCGCATGGTGTGGGCGAGCGGCATCGTGTCCCGCGCCGCGCGAGCGAGCTGCTCCTGCGTCACGTCCGCGCCGGTGCCGAAGGCCTCGTAGAGGGCCGCCACCACGACCTGCTCGATCTCGGCGCCGCTGAAGCCGTCCGTGAGGGCCGCGAGCGCGTCGAGGTCGAACTTCGCGGGGTCGCGCCGCCGCTGCCGCAAGTGGATGTCGAAGATCTCCCGCCGCTCGCGCGCGCTCGGCAAGTCGATGAAGAAGATCTCGTCGAAGCGCCCCTTGCGCAGCAGCTCGGGCGGCAGGGCGTCGATGCGGTTCGCCGTGGCCACCACGAACACGGGCGAGGTCTTCTCCTGCAGCCAGGTCAGCAGCGAGCCAAAGACACGCGACGCCACGCCGCCGTCGCTCGCGCTCGAGTCCGCGCCCGAGAGCCCTTTCTCGATCTCGTCGACCCACAGCACGGCCGGCGCCGCCCCCTCGGCCACGTGGATGGCGCGGCGCAGGTTCTCCTCCGACGAGCCGATGAGCCCGCTGAAGATGCGCCCCATGTCGAGCTTGAGCAGCGGCAGGCTCCACTGCGAGGCGATGGCCTTGGCGGTGAGCGTCTTGCCGCAACCTTGCACGCCCAGGAGCAGGAGCCCCTTCGGGTCCGGCAGGCCGAATCGGCGCGCCGCCTCGCTGAAGGCGCGACCGCGCTGCGCGAGCCAGGCCTTGAGCAGGTCGAGTCCGCCCACCGCTGCGAGGCTGCGGTCCATCGGGTAGTACTCGAGCAGACCGCTCTTGCGGATGACCTGGCGCTTCTCCTCGAGCATGAGGCCGATGTCCTCGGCGCCGAGCCGCTGGTGGGCCGCGACGGCCTTGGCGAAGGCGTTCTCGGCCTCATTGAGGGTGAGGCCCATGGCCGCCTTGATGAGCTGCTCTGCCTGGTCGCGGTGGAGGTCCACGGTGACGCGGTGGTCCTGCCGCAGCACCTCGACGATCTCCTTGAGGAGCTGCGCCAGGTCGCGGAACGTGGGCAGCGGCACGTCGAGCACCGCGATCTCCTTCTCGAGCTCGACCGGCACCGTGAGGACGGGCGAGAGCAGCACCGCGGTCGTGTAGCGTCCCTTCAGCTCCTGCCCGAGCTCGCGCAGGGCGCGCACCACCTTCGGATCGTCGAGGTACGGGTGGAAGTCCTTGAGGACCACCAGCGCGGGGTCGGAGACCTTGCCGACGGCCATCAACGCGTCGAGCGGCTCGCGCGTCTTGTCGACGTCCACGGTGGCGTGGCCACCATGGGAGCTGCCGGAGCGCAGCCCCTTGATCACCGACCACGTCCAGAGCGACTTGCCCTGGGACTGCGCAAGCTCGGCGAGCAGCGCATCGAGCCGCTGCTCCTCGGGGCTCACCACCTGGATGAGCGGGTAGCGCGCCCGCACGAGGGTGTCGAGGTCCTGCATGAACTTGGGCGGCGCGGGCGGCTGGGCCGCGGGGAGGGTGCTCACGCCCCGCAGCATAGCACCCGGCCAGCCGGGTGTGCGCCGCGGCCGGCCACCGCCGTCCGCCTACCAGAAGAGGCGGCGGCGCATTCGCCCCCGAAACAAGCTGCCGAACGTGAGGAGCGCCAGGCCCGCGACGATCTGCGCCCCCAGGATGAGGCGGTTCACGTCGATGGCCGGCCGCCAGGAGAGCTGCCCCTGCCGGAAGACGTACGCGCCGGTCGGGATCGCCGCGAGGCCGAAGCCCACCCCCTGCCCGCCGGGCTTGCCCTCCCCGGCTCCGTTGCCGCCCCCGCCTCCACCGCCGCCGCGCAGCTTCGCCACCGGCACCATCACCATCTCGCCCTCGCGGATGGGCTCGCCGAACACGTGCTTCGGGCCCACCTGCTCGCGCACCTGATCCAAGACCTGCTGCATGTCCATGGCACGTCCCTCCCGGCGAGGAAGGTCGAGACGGGCAGCGCGAAAGTCAAGGCCGCGCCGCGGCTACAGGTGGCGTTCGGCCGCGGTCTGGGGCAGGTGCTTCTTCACCAGGCCCAGCAACGCGGCGCCGTCGAGCAGATCGACGGGCGTGCCCTGGGCCGTCGCGCGGGCCTCGGCCGTGAAGCCGCCCGGGGTCACGACGATCGCCTTGCCGGCCATCTCGGCCCGCGCCGTCTCCAGGGCGATGCGCACCTCCTCCTCGCCGACCATGCCCAGCGGCGGGTGGAAGACTCCGCGCACGTAGATGCGCGCGCCGGTGATGGGCGTCGGGTTGACCGCGAAGAGGTCGACGTCGCCCCCACGCAGCGTGGAGGACTCCACGTCGAACTTCATCTCGGAGAAGACCAGCGTCAGCAGCTTCTGGAACTCCTCCGGGCGGAGCCGCGCGATCCAGCTCTCGCCACCCGGCGTGAGGACGCCGCCCACGGGCGGCGCGGTCCGCGAGATCAGAGCGATCACCACGAAGCCGGCGGCGAGCCCGACGAGCGCGATCAAGATGATGGACATGAACGGCTAGCGAGCGAGGTGGCGAGCCTCGGCCGCGAAGGCCCCCCCGGGCGCCAGCCTCAGATATTCGCCCATGAGCTTCTTCCCGTCTCGACGCTTCGCGCGATCTCGCAGGAGAAGCTGGCCGGCGAAGAAGTAGGGCGGCGCGTACGAGGCGCTCGCCGAGAGGGCCCGGGCGAACAGGTCCTGGGCGGCTGGCGCGTCACCCCTCGCCAGGGCCAGCCGGCCCAGCTCGGTGTCGGCTTCGGCGAGCCGCTGGCCATCCGTGTGCTGGGCCACCGCCTGCCAGGCGGTCTTCGCCTTCGCGGCGTCGGTCTTTGCAGCCCAGTAGTGCGCCAGGTCGTAGAGCGCGTCCGCGTTGTCGGGATCGCGGGCCGTGGCGGCCTGCCATTGCTCGCGCGCGTGCTCGGCGTCACCCGTCCGTTGCAGCGCCTCGCCGAGGAGCACCATCAGCCTCGCGTCCTGCGGCGAACGCGTGAGCGCGTCGCGCAGCTGCTGCACCGCCTTGGCCGCGCCAGCGGCTCCCGGCTCGGCCAGGTAGGCGCGCCCCAGGTCGGCCAGCGCGACCGGCCGGTTGGGATCCAGGTCGATGGCCTTGCGGAAGGACGCGATCGCCTTGTCGAACTGGCCGGCGCGCAACAGCCGGCGGCCCGCGATGATCGGCATGTCGACGTTCTTCTGATCGAGGTCCATCGCCAGCTTCTCCTCCTCGGCGGCCGGACCGGCCTTGCCTTCGGCGTAGAGGAGCTGCGCGTGGACGAATTTCTCGAACGACGACTGCCGCGGCGACATCGCACCGGGACCGAGCTTGTCGAGGTGGTCGACGAGTTTCTGCGCCCCGGCGACGTCGGGCGGGGTCTCTTGAAGGTCGAGCAGCGCGAGCCCGAGGTTGCTGGGCACGTGGTCAGGATCGATCTGGAGCGCCTGCTGGAAGAAAGCGGCGGCGGACGCGGCCGAGTCGACCCGCGCGTCGAGCGCGCCCAGCATGGAGGTGACGCGCACGTCCGCCGGCGCGAGGTTGTGGGCATCGACGAGGTTCTTGCGGGCCTCGGTCAGCTTGCCCTCGCCCATCTGGACGATCCCCAGCGTGCCCGACAAGAGGTCGCTGTTGTACGAACGCTGGCCGCCCGCCGCGTCGTGGAGCACGTCGGAGAGCCCCTGCTCGGCGCCCTTGGGATCGCCCGTGAAGTACTTGAGATAGGCGTCGGCGGCATAGATGTACGCGTGGGGTTGCCCCTGCGCTTTCGCCTTCGCGAGGTAAGTCTGGGAGCGGGTGAGGTAGTCGCTGCCTTCGCCGTTCTCGCCGTAGCGGAGCGCGTCGATGTACGCGACGTAGGCGTCGGCGGCGAAGTTGGTGGGGTCGAGATCCAGGACCTGCTGCGCGTCCTTCTCGGCTTCCTGATAGCCCGCGTAGTCGTCCTTGGCGAGCTGGTCCTTCGTCTGCTTGAGCAGCTTCGTCACCTTGCGGTCGCGCGCGTTCTTGTACTGGGTGTAGCCGAACCAGCCGAGCAACGCTGCGACGCCGATGAAGAAGATGGCGAACGAGATCTTGGCGCTGCTGCTCACGCCGCGCTGGATGCGCGCCTCCATCGATTCGTCCTGCCAGTGCGAGGTGTCGACGGCGACGGGCATCTGCCGGATGATCGACGGGCTGCGGACCGGCCCCTGCAGCGGCGGCCCGGACGGCGAGCGCGCCGGCGCGATGGATCCGTCCGCCTGCGGAAATCCGACGCGCGAGAGGCTCCGGACGGGTGCCGGTGCGCTGATGCCGGAGCGGCCGAGCTGCAAGGGCGGCGCCTGGATGCCCGACTGTCCGAGTGGCATGGCTTGCGCGAGCTGGATGGGGGGCGGCGGTGGCGCGGGCGGTTTCACGCCGTACCGGGTCATGAGATCGAGCACGGCCGCGTCGGCCGGACCTGCGGCGTGCGCCTTGAGGAGGGTCTCGGGCCCTCCGGCCTCGCCGGTCTTGAGCTGCAAGCCGGCGAGCATCCGCAGCGCCGCGAGGTCGTTCGGCTGTGCCGCCGTCGCCCCGTGCAGCTCCTCGATGGCCTTCTTGTCTTTGCCCTGCTCGGCGTAGATCCGCGCCAGCAGCACGCGCGGCGTCGCGTCGGCGGGCCGCGCCTTCACGCCCTTCTTGGCGACGACCATCGCTTCCATGAAGCGGCCGAGCGATAGGTAAGCCTCGGCGAGCGGGCGGTACGCGTCGGACATGGGGTCCTGGGCGAAAGCCTGCTCGAGCGCCGAGATCTCGGACGCCGACGGCTTGGGGCCGCCAGCCGGTGTGGCCATGGACGTTTACCTCTGCCGGTGGAGAGTCTCTATCTACCAGCGAGAGGGATGGAAAGAAAGCCGGAAACCCGTCCGAGCCCGACCGGCCGGGGGCGGCTAGCGTTCCACCCGCTGCTTGACGGCTTTCACGACGGCCAGCGCCGAAGAGACGTTCACGCCCACCGTCACCGTCTGCTGCGAGTCCTCGATGGCGGACAGGATCTTCGAGAAATTGCGCGTCGCGGTCGTGAAGTAGAGCAGGCAGGCGGCGTCGCCCCTCGGCACGAGCCGCCAGATCGCGAAGCTATCCTCCAGGTTGCCCTCCAGCCACCGGCCGCGGAGCGTGAACGCCGCGGGGTCGAGGTCGTAACGGAACGTGTAGCGCTCGTTCCTGCCTGGGAAGGGGATGGCGATCTCGAAGCGCACGTCGATGCACGTGGGCCCGCGGGGCGTCGGCGTGCTCGCCACCAGCTTGGGCATGAACGTCTTGTGGCTCGCAAAATCCGTCGCGACCTTCCACACCTCGCCGGCCGAGCGCGCGATGCCAACGATGGCCGTGGCCGAATCGAACTTGCCGGCCGCCGTCGACTCCACCAGCACGACCGGGCCGCGGGTCAGCAGCTCCTCGAGCTCGTCGCCCATGGCTCAGGGCTTCTTCTGCGCCAGCTTCGCCTTGAACAGGTCGCCAAGCGTCCCCAGTCCCCCCGGCTTCGGCTTGCTGGGCGCGAGACCTTCGCGCGGCCTGCGCGGCCGCTCCCGGCGGGCTTCCCCCTCGCGGCCGGCGGCCTGCTTGGCGCCCTCGGGGCGAGGCGGTCGCCGGGGCCCCCGCGGGCGTTCCGGGCGATCGGCCGCCGCCAGCAGCGCCTTCTCGGCGAGGTAGCTCTCCACCGTCTTGCCGGCCTCCACCGCCTCGACGGCGGCGCGTGACAGACGGATCCGAGGGCTCGGGTCGACCGTCACGTCGAGCACCACGGCCTTGATCTTCGTCCCCGCCGGCAGCGCCTTCTCGAGCTCCTGCCCCTTCTCGACGCCGGACTCGCTGACGTGGATCATGCCGCGCCCGCCGCCCTGGATCTTCACGAAGAGTCCGTAGGGCTCGATGCGGTCGACGGTGGCCTCGACGATCTGCCCCACCTTGAGCCGCTCGTGCGGCTTGAGCTTGGCGAGCGCCTTGCGCTCCTTGGCCTGCTGCCGCTTCTCGCGGTTGGCCGCGCGGCGCGCCTCCTTCTCCCCCTCGGCGGCCGCGAGCTCGGCCTCGCTCGGCAGGCGCCTGAGCGAGAGCCGCTTCTTCTCCTTGTCGATGCCCAGAACCTCGACCTCGACGTCCTCGCCGGGCTTCACCACGTCGCCGGGCTCGACGACCTTGAGCGGCGAGAGGGCCGAGAGGTGCACGAGGCCGGTCACGCCCGGCGCCACCTCCACGAAGGCCCCGAAGGTGGACAACCGTGCGACCTTGCCCTTCAGCTTCTGACCCTCGGCCAGCGTCTCGACCGCCTTGTCGAACGCCGATGGCTCGACCGCCTTGCGCGAGAGCGAGATGCGATCGCCCTTCCCGGGCTCGTGCTTCACCTCGAGGACCTTCACCTCGATCTCGTCGCCCTTCTTCACGACCTTGTGCGGGTCGGTCACGCGGTCGTGCGACAGCTCGGAGACGTGGACCAAGCCCTCGAGACCGCCGATGTCCACGAAGACGCCAAACTCGCGCACCGACGTCACCTTGCCCTTGAGGACCGCGCCGGGCACCGCGCGCTTCCTGGCCTCGGCGACGCGCGCGGAGGATTCGGCCTCCAGGAGCGCCCGGCGCGACAGCACGACCTCCTTCTCGCCACACTCCTTGACCAGGAACTTGAGCGTCTCGCCCACCAGCTTGCCCGGGTTCTCGCTGTGGCGGACGTCGACCTCCGCCATGGGGCAGAGCGCGAGGATGCCGCCGCCGAGATCCACGTCGAGGCCCACGGAGCCGCGTTGCGCGAGCACCTTCCCCTCCACGGGCAGCGCCTTCTCCTGGGCCTCGCGGAGCAGCGCCTGCGGCGAGAGCTCGGGTGCGGCCGGCGCTTCCGGAGAAGGCGGCCGTTCGGCCTCCGGCGGCGTCGGACCCGGCGCCTCTTCGGGCGTGACCTCCGGCAGCTCGGCGGATTCGGTCGACATGCCCTACCGGTAGCGCGGCAGCCGCAGCGGAATGTCCAGGAACCCGCCGCCGCCCCCTTCGCGGGCGGGCGCGGTCGCGAGCGTGCGCATGGCCGCGACGACCGCCTCCTGCTGCGGGACGCTCGCGGCTTCCAGGGTCCAGGCCATGCCGATGCCCGGTACGTCCGCGCCGGCGAGCAGCACGGGCGCCGCCTCGAGCTCCGCGAAGGCACGGTCGATCACCCCGCGGATGACGTGCTCGCCGAAGTTCGTGACCTCGGTGTCCTCGTTGACCACGAGGAGGCGGTGCGTGCGCCCCACCGACGCGACAATCGCGTCCCAGTCGAGCGGCACGAGCGAGCGCAGATCGAACAGATCGAAAGAGAGTCCCTCGGCGGCGAGCTCGTCGGCCGCCCGGAGGCAGACGGGCGCGAGCCGGCCGTAGGTCACGACCGTCGCATTCCTGCCTTCGCGCAGCCGCTTCGCCTTGCCGAAGGGCACGAAGTAGTCCTCGACGTCGGGCCACTCCGGCTTCCACTTGGAGCGATCCCCCAGCGGTGCGTCGATCATCGCGTGCAGCTGCCGCTGGTCGGCCGGCTCGCCCGGGATCAGCTCGTCGCCCTTGGTGCGCAGGAGCGCCTTCGGGGGGAGGAACATCACCGGGTTCGGGTCGCGGATCGCGGAGAGCATCAGCCCGTAGGCGTCGATCGGCGTCGATGGCAGGACCACCTTCCAGCCCGGGATGTGGGTCATCACGCTCTCGAAGCTGTGCGAGTGGTAGATCGACCCGTGGATGCCGCTCCCCACCGGCGTCATCACGACCATCGGCAGGTGGTAGGCGCCGTTGCTGCCCCACGAGGCGTTGCCCGCCAGCTTGAGCATGTCGATCGCGTTGAAGATGTAGTCGCAGAACTGGATCTCGGCGACCGGGATGCGACCGGTCATGGCGATGCCCATCGCCATGCCCACGATGCCGCGCTCGTCCAGCGGCGAGTTCCACGCGGTCTCGAGTCCCTGCGTGCAAGTGAAGACGCCGCCCAGCGGGGGACCCACGTCCTCGCCGAAGACGTCGGTCACCCCCATGCGCGCCTCGCCCACGTGCAGCGCGAGGCGGATGGCCTGGGCCATGGTCGCCACGGGCTAGCCCTCTCCTTCGTAGAAGGTGTGGCGGTGCAGCGTCGCGGGATCCGGGTACGACTCCGCGCGCGCCTGCTCCAGTGCGGCCTTCGCCTCGACCCGATACTTGTCCCAGACCGCCTTCGCCGCGTCCGGCGCGAGCAGCTTCTCGGCGGCGAGCTTCTGCTCGAAGTCGGCGATGCAGTCGCGCTCGCCCTCGACGCGCGCGCCGCCGGTGGAAGAGCTGTGGCCATTGAGTCGGCTGACGTTGCCCTGCAGGCAGTAGGGCCGCCGCTCCCTGCGGACGTAGGCGAACGCCTCCTCGAGGGCGGCCCAGCTGGCCTCGACGTCGTTGCCGTCGACCATGGCGTGACGGATGCCGAAGGGCCCGGCGCGCGAGGCGATGTCCTGCATGTGCCACTGGGTGGTCGACTCGGTGCTGATGCCGTAGTGGTTGTGCGCGATGAGGATGAGCACGGGCAGCTCGTGGCTCGGCCGCGACGCCCAGTTGAGGCAGGTGGCGAAGTCGCCCTCGGCCGCGCCGGCGTCGCCGCCGTTGACGATGGAAATCCCGGTGCCGCCCTCGCGCTTCTGCACCCAGGCCGTACCGATGACCATGGAGTGTTGCACCTCGATCGTGGGCGTTCCTGGCACGACGTTCCAGCCGTGCCGCGCGTAGTGGTTCACGAAGTTGCGGCCGCCGGAGTAGGGATCGGTCGCGGTCGCGCGCATCTGCCGGATGGCGTCGATCATCTCCGCGCCCATGGCGGTGAGGATGCCGCTCGATCGGTAGTGAAGGTGCAGGTAGTCGAAGGCCGGCCCCTCGCCCTTCTGCACGAGGAGACCGACGGGGACGTTGAACGCTTCCTCTCCGGGGCCACCGATCCAGAAGAAGCCGTCGCCCGACCTCGTCATCGCGATGAGCTGCTCCTCGAGCACGCGCGACTTCACCATCAGGTCGTGGAGGCGAAGCTTCTTGGCGGCGTCCATGGTTCGTCGGCCGAGGCCCGGCACCTCCGGGGTCCTCGGAGCGGCGAACGCTACCGCGGGAGACCGCGCCCGCGCAACGGGGTTCGCACCCCACGGAACGTTCGCGCCGCCGGGTCGCTTGGCCTACAATCGCAGCCATGAAGCGGAAGCTGCCGGGGGTCGCCGCGCTCGCCGCTGGCGCTCTGCTCGCCGCAGGCAGCAGCGGACCCGGAGTGGAATGGGCCGTCGACCTGCTCAACCGGACTTTCGATCCGGGCTTCGTGATCCGGATCATGGCTTCCCCCGCGGCCCAGATCCTCATCGACGAAGGGTCCCCCGTGCGGCGCTTCGGCCCGCTCGCGGGGCTGGCCCTCGTCGCGCTGGGCGTGACGCTGCTCGTGCTGGCACGGGAGCCCCGCGCACCGGCCGAGGAGCCTCCGGTCGAGCCGCGCCCTGCACACCCCGAGCCCATCGAGCTCGCCCCGGACCCGCCGCCCAAGCCCGCGGCTCCGATCGACCTCCCGCCGGCCTTACCGCCGCCCACGCCGGACTGGTTCCAGAGCTCGCCCAGCCTGGCGGCGCAGGCGGACCGGGTCTCGGACCGCACGCACGTCTCGGCGAACGCGGCGGCGGCGGCGGCCGGGCCCGTCCGCCTCCCCGAGCGCTACCGGCTGGTGAGCCGCATCGGCTCCGGCGCCATGGGCACCGTCTACCGCGCGCACGACACGGTCCTCGACCGGCCGGTGGCGATCAAGGTCCTGAGCACCGAGCTGCAAGATCCCGAATCGCGCGAGCGCTTTCTCCGGGAGGCCCGCGCCCTCGCCGCGCTCAGCCATCCCTCGATCGTCATCCTCCACGACGTCGGCGTCGAGGCCGAGACCCCGTACATGGTGATGGAGCTCCTGGAGGGCATGCACCTGCGCGACGTGCTGGGCGACCTGCCGTTCCTCCCCGAGCGTGACGTGCTCGCATGGGGCGCCGAGGTCGCCGACGCGCTCGCTTGCGTGCACGACCACGGCCTCGTCCACCGCGACGTGAAGCCGGAGAACATCATGCGACTCGCGGCGAGCGGCCGCGTCAAGCTCATGGACTTCGGCATCGCCCATGTCGTGCAGAGCCGCCGTGGCAAGCCCACCCAGCCGAGCGGGACGCCCTATTACATGGCCCCCGAGCAGATCAAGGGTGGCGCGCTCGGCCCCTGGACCGACATCTACGGGCTCGGCGCGACGCTGTTCGCGCTCATGGTGGGCTCGCTGCCGTTCCCGGAGGGCGAGCCGCTCTACCACGCGGTCCACACTCCCGCCCCCGATCCGCGCACGTTCAAGTCGGACATCAGCGCGGGGTCGGCGGCGCTCCTGCTCGCCTGCCTCGCGAAGGAACCCGCCGCGCGGCCGCAGCGGGCCGCCGATCTCGCCGCCGGACTGCGCGAGCTCGCCGGTCCGCCGGCCCCCGACGGCATCATCACCCGTTAGGGCGACTGCACCACGGCCTGCGCGGTGCCGGTGAAGCCGATCGTGATAGCCGCGTAGGAGCCGCTCAGACCCGATCCCACGCCCGTGAAGCCCGTGAGCGTGCCCAGGACCGTGACCTGGACCGTGTCGCCGGGCGTCGTCGACCATTTGTCGATGGTGAGCGTGCCGCTCGTGGGGCCAGTGCCGACCTGCGAGGCTGGCCCGCAGCCCTCATCGGTCACCGAGGTGGCGACGTCGCTGGTGCAGGTGTTGGTGAGGCCGAGGAAGGCCTGCGGGCACGTGCCGCTGGCGACGCAGGCGGTCCCGCCGTCGGGCGTGGTGCCCCCGGGCAAGGCGCCGTCGCCTGGCGTGCCGTTGTCGCTGATCTGCAGGCAGGGATCGGTGAGCTGCAGGACTTTGCCATCGGCGTAGCTGCAACCGCTCGCGTTCGAGAAGTCGATGTACAGGCCGTCGCCGTCCGAACCCCAGACACTCGTCGACTGGGTGGGCGCGAAGGCGAGCGCGAGGCCCTGGGCCGAGGAGGCCTCATAGCAGCTGCTGGTCACCGGGCTCCCCTCCACGGTCGCGACCAGGCTGCCCGGGGCGCAGCCACCTCCGCCGTCGCCTCCATCCGGGTTCCCCTTCGGGGACGAGCCGCAGGCGGCGAGGACGACCGCCAGACCGAAGATCGAGATGCGCATGTGAGGACCCTCCTCCAGGCCCGACGATTTAGTCCTTCAGAGAATCGGTGACAAGAGCCGCGCGCCGCCTTCCGCCGCCTTGATGAAGAGCGAGCGCCGGCCGAACGCCTCGGGATCGAGGCGCCGCCCCGCCGCGAGGTCGCGCTCGAAGATCGCGCCCAGGCGCTCGACCTCGGGACCGCCGTAGAGCAGCGCGTTCACCTCGAAGTTCAACCGGAAGCTGCGCACGTCCATGTTGGCCGTGCCGACCGAGGCCCAGGCGCCGTCGACGACGAGCGTCTTCGCGTGGATCATCCCAGGCGAGTACAGGAAGATCTCGACTCCCGCCTGGAGCAGCTCGTCGAAATAGGAGCGCCCCGCGAGATCGGTCAGGCGCTGGTTGTTCCTGCCCGGCATCAGCAGGCGCACCCGCACGCCGCGCATCGCCGCGGAGACCAGCGCGACGGCGATGGCCTGGTCGGGGACGAAGTACGGCGTCGTGAGGTCGATCGTCCGTCGCGCCGTCGCGATGGCCGCGAAGTACACCTGGTAGATGGCCTGGCCACGGTCTTCCGGACCGCTCGGGAGGATCTGCACGCGGCTCGCGCCGAGCCCCGCGACCCGGGGCGGCACCGCTCGCGGCGGCTCCCCGGTCGTATATGCCCAGTCGTCCGAGAAGACCGCCTCGAGGTCGGCGGCCGCCGGCCCCTGGATGCGCAGGTGCGTGTCGCGCCAGGTGCCGACGCGCGAGGCCCCGGTGTACTCGTCGCCGATGTTGAGGCCGCCGGTGAAGCCCACCTCCCCGTCCACCGCCAGGATCTTGCGGTGGTTGCGCAGGTTGAGCGTCCAGGCGCGCAGCGGAGACAGCGGCAGGAAGGTGCGGACCTCGGCGCCCGCGTGGCGCAGCGGCTTGAAGAAGCCGAAGCCGCCGGCGCAACCGACCGCGTCGAGCAAGAGCCGCACCTGCACGCCGCGCCGCGACGCCGCGGTGAGCGCGTCGCGGAAGCGCTGCCCCGTGTGGTCCTTGCGGAACACGTAGTAGGCGGCGTCGATGGATTGCCGCGCCGCCTCGATCGCCGCCAGCTTCGCCGGGTAGGCCTCGCCGGCGTTGACGAGCACGTCGACCCGGTTGCCGAAGCTGACGGCCGCCATGCCTGCCTCCCACGCCGCGGTCGCGAGCGGGCGCAGCGCCTCGTCGACGCCCGCGACGTCCGGCGGGGGCTCGGCCTCGCGGCGCCCCTCGAGCAGGCGCTGCCGCGGGCGCGCCGAGCGGCGCACCGTGCCCCGGCCGAAGACCCAGAAGAGCACCACGCCGATCGCAGGGAGCAGGAGCAGGCCCAGGAGCCAGGCCAGCGTGACCGCCGGCTCGCGCCGCCGGGCGAGCACGAGCGGGATGCAGGCGAGGTGGAGCACGCCGATGGCGATCCCCAGGGCGGACCCGAGGAGGCCCCAGGCCTGGTGCACCGGACCGCTGAAGAGCATCGACTCAGCGCCCCGGTTCGGCCTTCGCGAGGTAAGCGAGGACGATCTCGCGCAGCACCGGCGCCCCGTCGAGGCGCTTCACCGCCTGCTTCGGCACCGACGCCATCGCGCTCTTGAGGCCGTCGCCGCCCGCCGCCAGGAAGTCCACCGTGGCCAACCGGTAGCGCCGCCCCGGCTCGAGCCGCCGGCCATCGGCGAAGGTCGCGCCGGTCCAGGCGCCAGGCTTTCCCTCCAGCGCGAGCCCCGCGACCTGGGGATAGCCGTGGCCGCTGCGGGAGATGGCGCTCGAGAGCTCGAGCAGCTTCGCCCCAGTGACCGTCGCGACCACGGCGACGTTCTCGAAGGGCAACGCCTGGTAGAGCGCGCCATAGGTGAGCGGGCCCTTCGGGAGATCGGCCCGCAGCCCCCCCGCGTTCAGCAGGGCGGCATCCGCGTGCGCATAGCGGCGGAGCGCCTCGGCGACGAGCGATCCGAGCGGCGACGGCGCGTTGTAGTCCCGCACGAGGGGCGCGGAGAGCACCGGCCCGAGGCGCCGGTCTTCCTGGGCCGCCACCTTCGCGAGGTAAGGCGCGATCGCGCGTGCCACCGCGGCGTCCTCGACCACGGGCTCGCCGAGGAAGCGACCGCCGGCGACGATCGCCACCGGCGCGTGCAGCATGGAGGCATCCGCGTCGAGACCGCCGCCCGGTTTCGCGCAAGCGGTCAGCCAGCCGAGCTGGCGGCCGCCGTAGCCGGCTTCGACCGCCGGCACGCCCGCGATCCAGTTCGCCATCAGCTGGTGCGTGTGGCCGCCGAAGGCCGCGTCCACGGTGCCGGGCGGCAGCGCGTGCAGGAGATCCTGGAGCTGGCCGCCAGCGCAGCTCCCTTCCCCGGCGCTGCCGCCGAGCACGTCGCAGCGGCCACCCACGTGCGCCAGCAGCACGACCAGCTGCGCGCCCTGATCGCGCAGCCGCCGGGCCTCGTCGATCACCACCGGCGCCGCATCCCGGAACTGCAAGGAAGCCACGTTGCGGGCCAGCGTCAGCGACGGGGTCTCGGGGTTCGCGATCCCGACGACGCCCACGCGCAGGCCCCCGGCATCGAAGACCCTCCCCGGCAGGAGGTTCCGCCAGCGCGGCAAGGTGCCCGTGGCCTTCTCCGCCACGTTCGCCGCGAGGAACGGGAAGGCAGCCTCCGCCAGGCGGTGGCGCAGCGCCGAGAGGAGGTCGGTGTCCGGCGCCTCGGCGCCGAAGTCGAACTCGTGGTTGCCCAGGACCGAGGCGTCGACGTGCAGCGCGTCGTAGGCGGCGATCACCGCGCGCCCGTGGGAAAGGTTGCTCGCGAGCGTGCCCTGGAAGAGATCGCCGGCGTCGAGCAGCAGCACGGGATTCCGGCGATGCCTGAGAACGTCGACGTAGCCGCCGAGCCAGGCCACGCCGCCCTGCTGCTTCTTGCCTTCGCCGCTGGCCTCCAGGTGGCCGTGCAGGTCGCACGTCTCGACCAGCTCGACGCACCGAGCAGCCCCCGCGGCGGGCGGCGCCGGAGCGAGCACCGCGAGGGCCAGGGCGAGCGCGAGCATCGGCCCCGCAGCCTAGCACGGGCCGCGCGTCAGCGCGCCAGCAGCGCGCGCGCCTCGTCGGCGGCGGGCCCTTGCGGGAAACGCGAGAGGTACGCGCGCGCGGCGGCGGCAGCCGCGTCCCGGCGCCCGAGCGAGGCCTCGCAGCGGGCGCGCCCGATGAGCGCACGCGGCGCGGCCGGGCCGTCCGCGAGCGCTTCGAAGAGAGACAACGCCTCCCTGCAGCGACCCGACGCCGCAAGGCTCTCGGCGCGGTCGATCACGGGAAGGGCCACGTCAGCCTCGCCGGCGCCGGGCGAGTTCGCCGATTCCATGGGCGAGCCTTCGCCACCGCCGAAGCTGCGCAACGATTTGACCTGCGCCCCGCGACTCACCGCGCCGCCGAGCACGTCTACGGACGCGCCGAAGAGCCCGGGGCCCCGCTGCAGGGCCACCCAGCCGGCGCCGGAGACGATCGCCACGGCCAGCGTGCCCGCCGCCCAGGCGAGGCGCACCCTCGGCTCCGGCGGCCGAGGGGCTGGGGCCGACGCCGCAGACCCGGGCACGCGATCGAGGGCGCGCACGTGCCGCTCGATCCTCGCGAGCGCCTCGGGCTGCAGGGGATCGACCGCGCGCAGCTCCTCGAGCAGCGCGGCTGCGTCGGCCTGATCGGGATCCTCGGGCGGCCGTTCCTTCCAGCGCGGCGGCCAGCGCGGCGGCTCGCTCACGGTTCCACCTTCGATTTGATGCTCAGGCCTGCTGCGTCGGCCTCCGCCCGCCGGCCGGAGCCGTCCTCCTCCAACCGCAGCTCGTGCACGCGCTTGCCCAGCTCGGCACGCGCGCGGTGCAGGATGACCCACAGGTTCGCCGCGGTCACGCCCAGGCGCTCCGCGACCTCCTCGCCGGGCAGCTCCTCGAGCTCGAAGAGCACCAGCGCGGTCCGCTGCCGCTCGCTGAGCCGGTCGAGTGCGCGCCGGATGAGCGCGCGGGCCTGCCGCCGCTGCAACTCGCTCTCCGGCGTGGCCTCGGGCGCCGGGGCGTCCGCGGGTGCGCCCCGCCAGAAGGCCCGCCAGCGCTCCCGCCGCCGCTGCCGCCGGACCACGTTCTCGGTGATGCGGAAGAGCCAGGTGGAGAGCTTCGCCTCGCCCCGAAAGCCGCCCAAGTGCCGGTGCACCTGCGTGAAAACCTCCTGGACCACGTCCTCCAATTCGAGCCGGGGCCCGCCGAGCCGCGCCGCCCAGCGGGCGACGTCGGCGCCGTGGCTCCGGTAGACCTCCTCGACGGTCGGCGCGCTCAACCCACCTCCTCAGAGTCACGTCGGGCGAAAACCTTTCGAGCGAGACAGAGTGTACGCGATGTAAGGTCCTTGGGCCGGCCGGCGTCTCGGGGGAAGGCCGGGTGCCCCCTTCCCGCCCGGTTCGAGGAGGCGCGATGCGCATCTTGATCCGGGTCGCGGTGGCCACGTTGCTCGCGCTCGGGGCGGCCACCGGCGCGGGGCTGCTCTACGAGGAGTCGCCCAGCCCACGCCGCTACTCCCATACCATCGCAGCGCCCAAGCACGGCTTTTTCGATGGCGACCAGGGCCTCGTTCGTCAAGCTGCCTGAGGGATGAGCGTCTTCGGACGCTGAGGGGCCGGGCGCCCCTCGACTTGTGCAAGGCCGGCCCGGCACGTAGCCTCCGGGCGTGCGCTGGACCCTCTGGCTGGCCGCCGCCGGACCTGCCCGCACCACCGCGTGCAGCTGCAGCTCGTGCACGTCCGACTCGCAGTGCGCCACAGGGACGTACTGCGACACCGTGGCCACGCCCTGCGCCGGCAGCTCGATCGCCACGCTGTCGGGAACCTGCCGGCGCTAACCGCGCCCGACCTGGCGCACCAGCTGCAGCGCGCTCACGGTGAGCAGCGCGAGCGCGAGCAGCACGTACATGAGCGGCGCCGCCGAGCGCTGCCGCAGCTCGCCGCGCCCCGACCCCGCGGTGACGACCTCGTCGGCCCGCACGCGGCCGGTGATGCTGAAGTCGGTCCACGGCTGCGCCTCGCCGCCGGGCGGGTGGAAGTGCTCGACGCGGCGGCGGTGCGCCGCCCACAGCGCCGGGATGTCGCTGCCCGGCAGACCGCCCGCGAGGTAGTCGGGCCGGTCGATGGTGGCGCGGCGGTAGTCGGACGTGAGGACGGCCTGCCCGCCCTCGAAGGGCGTGAGCAGCGTCACCGCGATGGCGCCGCCGCGCGCGTCGACGTCGGCGAAGGCCCGCTGCGCGGGCGCGGCGTACACGAGCTCGGCCCAGCCGGCGGAGAGCGGCGGGCTCACCTGGATGGCGCCCACGCGCGCGAAGCCGAGCTCGGTGAGCCCCTTGTGCACGCGCTCCATCGCGGGCTCGCGCTCGGGATCGAGCGATCCGTCGTCGGACGTCTCGCGCGTGCGCAGCAAGCCGGGCCACACGAAGAGCAGCGCCGACGGGAGGTAGCGGAAGAGGAACCAGGCGGCCGCCGCGGCGGCGATGAGGATCTGCCAGCGCAGCATCAGGGTCGCAGGCGCGTCACGCCCGGGCGGCCTTCTCGACTTCGGCGAGCACGAAGTCGGCGACCTGCCGGGTCTTCTTGTCCCCGCCCGCGTCCGGGGTGAGCTGGCCCGCGGCGACGGCGGCGCGCACCGCGCGGTCGAGGATCCCTGCCTCCTTCGGATGGCCCAGGTGGTCGAGCAGCAGCGCGCTCGTGGCCATGGCCGCGAGCGGGTTCGCCACGCCCTTGCCGGCGATGTCGGGCGCCGAGCCGTGCACCGGCTCGAACATCGGCGTCGAGTCGGGGTTCAGGTTGGCGGAGGCGGAGATCCCGAGGCCGCCCACCAGCGCCGCGCCGAGGTCGGTGAGGATGTCGCCGAACAGGTTGCAGGTGACGATCACCTCGAACGTCTCCGGCCGCTCGATGAGCTTCATCGCGAGCGCGTCCACGTACAGGTGCTTCTTCTCGATCCCCGGGTACTCCGCGCCGACCTCCTTGAAGACCCGCTGCCAGAGGTCGTGGGCGAAGCGCAGCGCGTTGGCCTTGTCGCTCATGCACACGCGCTGCTTGCCGTGGGCCGCCGCCCACTCGAACGCCGCGCGCACGATGCGCTCGACGCCTTTTCGCGTGTTCACGTCCTCGTTGACGGCGATCTCGTCGGGCGTGCCCTTCTTGAAGATGCCGCCCACGTCGGCGTAGAGCCCCTCGGTGTTCTCGCGGAACACCGTGAAGTCGACGTCCTTCGGCTCCTTGCCCTTGAGCGGGCAGAGGCGCGCGTCGTAGAGCGTGACCGGGCGCAGGTTCACGTAGAGATCGAGCTTGAAGCGCAGGCCGAGGAGGATCTCGCGGCCGTGCCGGTTGTCGGGGATGCGCGGGTCGCCGATGGCGCCCAGCAGGATGGCGTCGTACGCCTCGCGGAACTCGGCGATCTGCTCGTCCGGCAGGGTCACGCCGTCGCGCAGGTAGCGATCGGCGCCGTAGTCGAAGGGGACGAGCTGGAGGTCCAGGCCGCGCGCGCGGTTCAGCGCCTCGAGGACGCGGACCGCCTCCCCGATGACCTCCTTGCCGACGCCGTCGCCGGGAATGACCGCGACCTTGGCCACGGCGATGGGTCGTACCTCCGCCTTCTCCCGGCGTCAATCCCGCGCTGGGCGGGCTCGCCGGGCCTTCGGCTTCCGGGCGCGGGCGTCGGCGGCGCGCGCGAGCTGCGCGTCGAGCGCGGCGAAGAGCTCGGCGTTGCCGTCCTGCGCGTGCTCGGCGAGCGCCCGGGCGCAGCGCGGCACCTGCTCGAGGAAGCCCTCGACCACCGCGGGCGTCAGCTCCGCGGCGTGCGCGCCGTAGCCGAGCCGCTGGAGGTACAACGCGTTCAGGACCTGCTCGAACTGGCCCTCGACCGGCACCGAGAGCATCGGCTTGTGCAGGTGCACGGCCTCGCTCATGAGCGTGTAGCCGCCCCCTGCGATGACGGCGCGGGCGGTGCGCAGATCGTCGATGAAGCCGGCCTCGCTGAAGGGGAGGTAGGTCAGGTTGCCCTCGACCACGTCCTCACGCAGGTCGCGGCGCAGCCCGTAGAGGCGGCACGGGAGGCCCGTCTTCGCGAGGATCTCCGGCAGCGCGCGGTTCGTGGTGGCCGTCTGGTAGACGAGCAGGTGCTCGCCGGCCTCGGGGCGCGCCGCCAGGATCTCGGGCCGCAGCACGGAGGGGACGAGCGTCGTGCGCGGCTTGCGCACCTCCGGCCGGAAGAACGTCGTCACCAGGTAGTGGAACGCGCCGGGCAGCTTCGCCTTCACGACGCGCCGCGCGAGCTCGAACGGCTTCTCCCGGCCCGCGAGCAGCGCCGGGTCGTGGGCGCAGCGGTTGAGGATCTGCATGTTGTCCAGGCTGATGACCGGGATCCGGCGGTTCTTCGCGAAGAGGTAGCTGAAGCTCTCGAAGTCGCTCACCACCACGTCGGGGGCGAAGCCCTCGACGAGCTCGAAGTAGCGGCGCACGTTCTCGGGCCAGCCGCGCACCGCGCCGCGCAGGTTCTGGACGACGGTCTGGAAGGTCTTGGTGGCGTTGCCCTCGTAGGCCAGCGTGAGCCCCCAGATGCCGTGGACGTTCTCGAAGCGCTTCGCCAAGTAGTCGCGGGCGCGACCCGAGACGACGATGTGGACCTCGTGCCGCCCGACGAGTTGCTCGAGGACCACCCGCGAGCGCGTCGCGT
Organism: Myxococcales bacterium; assembly: GCA_035508175.1. Taxonomy (GTDB): domain Bacteria; phylum Myxococcota; class Myxococcia; order Myxococcales; family JAKAPL01; genus DATJNL01. The sequence goes on along the minus strand of DATJNL010000531.1, from coordinate 4,794 downwards.
GGCCCATCCCTTCGCCCACGACGCCGTAGAGAACGCGCACCGAGACCTCCGGGCGCGCAGCATAGCCCATCGGCCGAGGCGGCGGCGGTCCGCTTCACTGGCTGCAGATGTAGAGGCGCGAGCCGATGAAGCCGCCCGGGACGTCGACGAGCGTGCGGATCTGCTCCTGCGCGCCGAGGCCCGCCGGGCAGCTGCAGCCGCCGGTGTACGGGTTCGCGGCGCGGCAGCCCACGCCGCCCGCCACGGGGTCGTCCTCCTCGTACGCGCCTCCGAACGTCTGCGGCGCGTAGCCGGTCGTGCACATCACGAGCGTCGAGCCGATGAGGCCGCCGGCGGTGTCCACGATGACGCGGTAGCTGGTGCCGCCCGACCCGGCCGGGCACGAGCAGCCGCCGGTGTAGGGGTTCGCGGCGCGGCAGCCGGCGCCGCCCGAGACCGGGTCGTCGAGCTCGTACGCGCCGGCCCAGGGGCTCTGGGACGAGGTGGCGCCCGTCTCGCAGAAGTAGACGAGCGAGCCGTGGTTGCCGTTGCAGTCGTCGATGACGCGGTAGCCGGCGCTCTGGCCGAAGCCCGCGGGGCACCCGCAGCCCGCGCCGCTCGCGAAGGGGTTCCCGTTCTCGCAGGCCGCGCAGCAGGGGCACGAGGAGTCGTTCACCTGGAAGTGGCCGGCCCAGTTGACGCAGGCGTACTGCGCGTAGGCGGCGAAGGCGCCGGCGCAGGCCGTGCCGCAGCCTCCCGAGCAGACGGCCGTCTGGTTCGGCTGGCTGGCGCTGCACGCGATGCCGCAGCCGCCGCAGTTCGAGGTGGTGTCGTCGGGAGTGGCGACGCCGCCGCAGCAGAGGGCGCCGGGCCCGGCGGGAGTGCCGTTCCCGACCGTGCCGACCGCGGCGCAGGCACCGGTGGCGACGCAGGCGTAGCTCTCGCAAGGGTTGCTGCCGCTGCAGCTCTGACCGGTGAGCACGGGGTAGCTGCACGCGCCCGCGACGCAGCTGCCGGCGCCGTAGCAGGGGCCGGGCGGCGTGGCGCAGCCTCCCGGGCACGCGGGCGAACCGGAGTCGGGCGGCCCAGCGTCGCCCCCGCCATCCCGCCCGCCATCCTCCGTACCGCCGTCGCGAGGGCCCGCGTCGCCCGGTCCGGCGTCGCCGCCGTCCGGCGAACCGACGTGCGCCACGCAGCTGCCTGCCTGGCAAGCTGTCCCCTGCGGGCACGCGACGCCGACGCAGATTGCCGCGGCGCAGCCTCCGTCCACGCAGACCGCGCCGGCCGGGCAGGCGATCGCGCCGCACGAGCTGGGCAGGCACGACCCCGCCGCGCAGAGCGCGCCGGCAGGGCAGGAGACGTCGACGCAGGTGGCGTTGAGGCACTGGCCCTGAACGCAGACGTCGCCGGTGCCGCAGATGAGGCTGCCGCAGCTCGTCGGCAGGCACTCGCCCGCCGCGCAGACGGCGCCGGAAGGACACACCGTGCCCACGCACGCGGCGTCGACGCACTGGCCGGCCACGCAAACCTGCAAGGGGCCGCAGGCCTGCACGGCGCACGTCGAGAGGTAGCAGCTGCCGGCGAGGCAGACCGATCCGGCGGCGCAGCCCGCGCCGCAGCCGCCCGCGTCGGGGCCGCCCTCCCCCACCTTGGCGGGACCGCAGGCGGCGAGCAGCGCGGTGGAGAGGCAGACGCCCCAGATGGTACGCATCTACGCGGATCATAGCGCATTTTTGCAGCGCGCCGGCCCGCGCGGGACGCACCGCCCGCGCCTTGACCGGTTGGGACCCCTTTGTTAGATCACGCCCGCGCCCTTCAGCCCGACCAGGCGCGAGCACATGCCCCTCCCCTTGCTCGGCCCCTCCCGGCTCTCCTCCGATCGACTGCGCCAGAGGGTGCAGGAGCGGCCGGCGCGGCTCCACCAGCTGGCCCTTCTCACCGCGGCCGTCACGTTCCTGCTGGTCATCGCGGGCGGGCTGGTCTGGGCGACCGAATCGGCGCTCGCCTGTCCAGACTGGCCGCTCTGCCACGGCCAGGCCTTCCCGCACCTCGCGGGGCGCGTGCTCTTCGAGGTCTCCCACCGCTACGTCGCGGGGACCGTGTCGGTCCTCGCGGGGCTGCTCGCCGGCCTCTCCTTCCGCTTCGGCGGCAAGGTCCGCGCGGCCTCGCTCGTCGCCTTCGCGCTGGTGCTGGCCCAGGCCGTGCTGGGCGGGCTGACCGTCCTCCTGAGGCTCCCGCTGGTCGTTCGCGTGGCGCACCTCGCCACCTCGCAGGCCTTCTTCGCCGCGGTGCTCTGGACGGTGTTCGCGACCCGCGAGCCGCGGCCGTTCGAGCGCTCCGTGCCGCGCGGGGCGCGCGCGCTGGCCGGGATCGCGGCGCTCGCGGTGTACGCGCAGCTCCTGCTCGGCGCGTTCGTGCGCCACACCGGCGCCGCGCTCGCCTGCAACGCGAGCGTCTTCACCTGCTTCGGCGCCGTCTGGCCGGCGCCGCAGGACGGCTACGGCGCGTTCGGGCCGGCGCAGATGGTCACGCTGCACAAGGGCTTCGCGCTCGTCGTGGGCGCGCTGGTCCTGGCGGCGACGGCCCGCACGCTGTCGCGCGCCCCCGCGGGGTCGCTCGCCCGCAAGCTGGCCTGGGCCGCGGGCGGGCTGGTGGTGGCGCAGATCCTCCTGGGCGCCGCCTCGGTGCTCTCCTACCTCGCCATCTCGCTCGTGACCGCGCACCTCGCCACGGGCTCGTTGCTGTTCGCCTCGGTGCTCTCGCTCTGGTTCGCGCTGGCCGAGGTGACCGCGCCCGCCGCCGCGGCGGCCCCCGCGGCTGCCGCCATCCGCCACGCGGAGGCGCTCTAGATGGAAGCCGTCCTTCCGGCGGTCGCCCCGCGCCCGGCCACGTTGCGCGACCTCGTCGCGCTCACCAAGCCCCGCGTCACCGGCCTCGTCATCGCGACCACCGCGACCGGCGTGTGCCTCGCGCCCGGGCACCTCTCGGCCTTCCGCGTCGCCGTGACCCTGCTCGGGACGGCGCTGGTCGTGGGCGCTGCCAACACGCTCAACTGCTGGCTCGAGCGCGACGTGGACGCGCGCATGCTGCGCACCCGCGGCCGGCCGCTCGCGGCCCGGCGGCTCTCGCCGGCCACGGCGCTCTGGGTGGGCTTCGGCCTCGCCGCGGTCTCCATCCCCGCGCTCGCGTTCTTCGTGAACCCGCTCACCGGCCTGCTCGCGGCCCTCGCGCTCGTGAGCTACGTGTGGGTCTACACGCCCCTCAAGCGGATCACGCCCAAGGCGCTCGCGGTGGGTGCGGTGCCGGGCGCCATCCCGCCGCTCCTCGGCTGGACGGCGGTCGAAGGGCACCTCGGCGCGCCCGGCGTCTGGCTCTTCCTGGTGCTCTTCCTGTGGCAGCTCCCGCACTTCCTCGCCATCACCCTCTACCTCCAGGACGACTACGCGCGCGGCGGGCTGCGCGTGCTGCCGCTCGTGAAGGGCGAGAAGGCGGCGCGGCGGCAGCTCCTCTACTACACGGCGGCGTTGCTGCCCCTGACCCTGTGGGTGCGGCCGCTCGGCCTCACCGGCAAGATCTACTTCCCCGCGGCCGCAGTCCTCGGTGTCGTATTCGTCGCGCTCGCATGGCGCGGGCTCTCCCGCGAAGCGCTGGAGGCGCCGCCAGCCGTGCGGGCGCGCTGGGCGAGGCGGCTCTTCGCCTACTCGATCGTCTACCTGATGCTGCTCTCGGCGGCGCTGCTCGCCGACGCGCGGGGGCTCCTCTAGATGCCCGAGCCCCTGCTGTCGGCGGAGGGGCTCGCGCACGCGTACGGCGACCGGCGCGTGCTCGACGGTCTCTCGTTCGAGATCGCCCGCGGCGAGATCTTCGGCTTCCTGGGGCCGAACGGCGCCGGCAAGACGACCACGTTCCACGTCCTCGTGGGGCTGCTCACCGCCCAGGCGGGGACGTTCCGCCTCGAGGGTCGGCCCGTCGTCGCGGGCGACCGGCGGCTGCGGCAGAAGCTCGGCGTGGTCTTCCAGGCGCACAGCCTCGACGCGAAGCTCACGGCCCGCGAGAACCTCGCGCTGGGGGCCGCGCTCTACTCCGTGCCGCGCGCCGAGGCGCGGGCCCGCGTCGCGCAGCTGCTCGCGCTCGTCGAGCTCGAGGACCGCGCCGACGAGAAGGTCGAGCGCTTCTCGGGCGGCATGCGGCGGCGGCTCGAGCTGGCGCGGGCCCTGGTGCACCGCCCGGAGATCCTCGTCCTGGACGAGCCCACCTCGGGCCTCGACGAAGCGTCGTTCCGCCGAGCCTGGGGGCAGCTCGAGCGCCTGCGGCGCGAGGAGGGCCTCACGGTGCTCGTGACGACCCACCGGCCCGAGGAGGCGGAGCGCTGCCAGCGGCTGCTGGTCCTGCACCACGGCAAGGCCGTGGCCTGCGACACGGTGGACGCGCTGCGGCGGCGCGTGAGCGGGGACGTGGTGGAGCTCGAGCTCTCGGAGGGCGAGGACTTCGGCAAGGCCTGGGCGCTCCTGAACCAGCGCTTCGGCATCGAGGCGCGCGAGGGCGAGCGCGGGCTGCTCGTGGAGCGCGAGCGCGGCCACGAGTGGATCCCGCGGTTGGTCGAGGCTTTTCCCGCGGGCGCGCTCCGCTCGGTGAGCCTGCGCCGGCCCTCCCTCGCGGACGTCTTCCTGAAGCTCACCGGCCAGGAGCTCGAGCGGGACGAGGACGCGAAGCTGGAGGCCGCATGACGACCGCCGTCGCCGACCTGGCGGCGCAGCCGCCGCGCCGCGCGCCCTCGTGGCTCGCGCAGGAGCTCGCGGTGGTGGGCGTGCTCTG
>DATJNL010000530.1:0-8307 GCA_035508175.1 Myxococcales bacterium | reverse complement strand
GGAAGTCCGGGCACTTCTCGTGGAAGGTCGTGAACTGCTGCTCGGCGTCGTCGAGCTTGCCGCTCTCGGCGTAGATCATCCCGAGCAGGCGGTAGCCCTGGCAGAAGCCCTTGTTGGCGGCCAGCGCCGCCTTCAGATTCTGGATGCCGCCGTCGGTGTCGCCGCTCTTGTAGAGGGCCCAGCCGAGGTTCCCCTGGGCCAGGTAGGGCGTGCGGTAGAGCTCGTCCGAGAGCGCCCGGCGGAACATGGCGGCGGCCTCCGTGTAGCGCCCCAGGTCGATGTAGGCATCCCCCAGGTTGTTCGCGGCCTCGCTGTACTTCGGGTTCAGCTCGAGCGCCCGCAGGTAGTGCCCCACGGCCTCCTCCGGCTTGTGGAGCATCAGGTGATCGACGATGCCGATGGCCCACTGCGCCTCGGCGAGCCTCGGGTTCTTGGCGACGGCGATCTCGAGCTCTCGCAGCGCGGTCGGGGCGTCGTGCTGTTGCTCCATCGCGCTGACACCCAGATCGTAGTGGATCTGGGCCGCCTCGATGTCGCGGGCGGACGGGCCGCAGGCGGCGACGAGGAGCAGCAGGGCGAAGAGGGGCCGCACGTTCAGAAGGCCGAGAGGAGGCGGGCGAGGTCGAGGGAACGGTCGGGAGCCTGCGCCCCCGGCGCCCCGTCGGTGGGCGCCGCCTTGGCCGCCGGAGCTGCAAAGGCGGGGATGCGGGCGAGCAATTCCTCCTGCACCTGCGTGGACTGGTTGCGGAAGTTGAGGTTCTCCATCATGAAGCCCATGCTCTCCACGAACTGGAGCGCCTCGCCTTCGGCCTCACGGTAGGCTTCCAGCGCGAACTGGGGCTGGTCGTAGACGTAGACGACCGGCTCCTTGGTCTCCGCGAGCAGAAGGTAGATGAAGATGGAGAAGGTGGCGTTCGCGTTGCGCACGCCGCAGACGTAGGCAGTCACCCCCTGCGGGGTCTTGCCGGGGATGGCCACGTGCGGCTGGTTCACCGATTCGATGACGGCGACGACCTGCTCGCGGCGCGTCGTCAGGTAAGCGAGGTTGGCGTCGATGGAGAACATCTACCGGCCGTTGACCGTGTACTCCTGGCTGGCGTCGTCCGTCTGATCGGCCGAGCGCTTGTAGGTGAGGAGGGGGTTGTCGATGACCACCTTGTCCCCGTTGGCGTCGCCCTCGCCGAGCGTGACCATGTACGTGGCCGCCGGGGTGAAGGCCTTGCGCGCACCCACGATGTTCTTCTTCGCCATGAAGAGGATCTTGTTCGGGCCGGGGTGGATGAACTGGGTCACTTCCGTGACGACCTGATCGTCGTCCGACCGGAACTTCCGCACCCACTTCGAATTGATGTAGAGGTCGATGTCGTACTGGGTCATGCCCTGCATCGACTGCTCGCTCACGACGAAATACTTCTTCGTCAGCACGCCGGGCTGGGCGGTCGTGGGGGTCGGCGGTGCCTCCGCGGCCGGCGGGGGCTGCAACGCCTGGATCGCGTAGCCGGGTGCGTCGATCAGGACGTTGCCCTTGCCGTCGAAGGTGACGGTACAGCGCTCCAGCTTCTGGTTGAGGATCGCTCCGTCGACGTTCACGCCGTTCACGAACACGCTCCCCAAGGCGGTCGCGGAGACGCCGGCCCAGGTGACGAAGGCCAGCGCGAAGGCTCCTCGGGTGCGGGTGCGGCGCATGAGCAACCTCCCGGTTCCGTTCGGGAAAGCGAGCAGATGACCCGCCCGTCTTATCGCGGGGGCCATCACGGGGTCAAGGATGCGGCTCGCCTGGGAACCTTCGTGCCGCAGTGTCGCTTTCCGGATTCCGGAGGCGCGCGCGAAGCCTCGGCGGGACGACGCGCAAGGCTTGAACTTCACTTGCTTCACAAGCCTGCTCTGACGCTTACGCGACATTCCAGACCCGCGCGGGCCTTGACCCTTCCGAGCCGCCCTGGCTTTCTAGGGCCGCGTGCGCAGCGACCTACAGCCTTCGGGAAGCCGGACGAGCGGCCTGGTGGACGTGCTCGATCGCGTGCTCGACAAGGGGCTCGTGATCGCGGGAGACATCAAGGTCTCGCTGGCCGAAGTCGAGCTCCTGACCATCCGTATCCGGCTTCTCGTCTGCTCCATCGACAAGGCGCAGGAGATCGGGCTGGACTGGTGGAAGTACGATCACCACCTGGCCCCGGGCCGGCAGCACCTGTCGGCGGAGAACGAGGAGCTGAAGAAGCAGATCCGGGCCCTGGAGCGGCGCCTCGCGTCGCAGAGCAGGCGCCGGATCTCGAAGGTGCCCGCGAGCCGGGCTCTGGCCCGCCGTTGAGAACGAGACCCACGAGGAGGTAGCCCGCAATGCCCGTAGAGAGATCATCCGGAGGAACCAGCCTCATCGACGTGCTCGACCGCGTCCTCGACAAGGGGATCGTGATCGACGCCTGGGTGCGCGTGTCCCTGGTCGGCATCGACCTCATCACGGTCGAGGCTCGCGTCGTGGTGGCGTCCATCGACACGTACCTCAAGTACTCCGAGGCCGTCGGACAGGCGGCGCCCGCGTCCAAGCCCGCGCTCGACGGCAAGGCCCAGGAGGCCATGCTGGCCGAGAACGTCGCGCTGCGCGCGCAGCTCGCCGAGGCGCGGGAAGGGCGCGGGACGCGGGTGCGGCGCCGCCGAGGCGCCCAGGCCTGACGGATGCTCGCCGCCCGCCCGAGCGCGCCGCGACGATCCGCCGCCCGCAAGGCCGAGGCGCGTCCCGCGGTTCCCGCCGACGCGCGACTCGCGTTCCTCGAAGATCTCCTCACGGCGGACGGGCAGGCGAGCTGCGCGCGCCATGCGCTGCAGTGGCTCGCGGCGCAAGGGGTGGCCGCTCGCTCGATCTGCCTCCTTCCGGACGGCCCCGGCCGGCTCCGCGCCGCCGTCTGGCAAGGGCTGCCGCGCGGCCGATCGCAAGATCTGGAGGTGCGGCTCGACGACGGCGATCCCCTCGTCGCGACTCTCCTCCTGGCCGGACCCGCGCCCGTTCCCGCGGCGCTGGCGAGCGCCCTCGGCGCCGAGGCCTGGTCCGCCTGGCCCCTGCACGCGGCCCGCGGCGACCAGCGCGAGCTCGTGGGGCTCCTGATGACCTCGGCCTACGGCCGCGACCCCGACGTGCGCTGGGCATCCGAGAACCTCGCGGTGCGGCTCCTGCAGCTGCGGGATCTGGACGCGCGCGTCGAGGCGGAGCGGGCGCTGGCCCGGGAGCGCGCACAGCTCGACGCGCTGATCCAGGCCATCCCGGATCCCATCCTCGTCGCCGACACCGACGGCCGGCTGATCTTCGCGAACCAGCGCGCCGAGCGCCTCTTCGCCGAGGCCGAGGATCGCAGCGAGGGCTGGCGGCGGGCGGTGACGCTCAACAACATGTTCTTCTCCTCGGCGCTCTCGCAGCGGGCCATCGAGGGCGCCGAGCCCACGCGCCGCGAGCTGCTGCTGGTCGACCCGGCCGACGGCTCGGAGATGCTCTTCGAGCTCCTCAACAGCGTGACGCGGGACTGGCGCACCGGCACCGGCGTGGTGTCCGTGCTGCGCGACGTGACCGATCTGCGGCAGGCGACCAGCGCGATGGAGGAGAACTACCGCAAGCTCAAGAGCGCCGAAGCGGACGTGCGCGGCGAGCGCGACCGGCTCGACCTGATCATCGATTCGGTGGCGGATCCGATCCTGGTGACGGACGCGGCCGGCGCGATCGTGCTGATGAACGCCCCCGCCGAACGGCTCTTCACCGTGGCCGCGGCCGGGGACGAGGCGGCGCAGCGGGCCGTCCGCGCCAACGACGCCCTCTTCTCGTCCTTCCTCTCCAACCTGTCGTTCACCGACCCGCGCGAGCTCTGGCGGGGCGAGATGGCGCTCACCGATCCGGCCACCGCCCGCGCGCTGCCCGTCGAGGGCATCGCGGGCAAGATCCTCGCGGCCCGGGGGGAGCTCACGGCCATCGTGACCATCCTCCACGACCGCACCGAGGCGCTCGAGAAGGCGAGGCTGTACGAGCAGCTCGAGAAGGCGTCGCGGCAGCTCGAGGCCGAGGTCCAGGCCGCGACGGCCGAGCTGGTGCGGCAGAACGAGCTCTTGCGCCGGCAGCACATCCAGCTCCAGCAGGCCTCCGAGGCGAAGTCGCAGTTTCTGGCCACCATGTCCCACGAGCTGCGCACGCCGCTGAACGCCATCCTCGGCTACACGCGCATGCTCATGCAGGGCGTCTATGGCGACGTGGCCCAGCCGCAGCGCAAGGGCCTGGGCCGCGTGGATTCGAACGCCAATCACCTGCTGGCGATCATCAACAACGTGCTCGACATCTCGCGCATCGAGGCCGGCCGCATGCCCCTCGAGCTCTCGGAGTTCTCGTTGACCGACCTGATCGCCGAGGTCATGGGCGAGGTGGAGCCCATCATCGCGCGCTCAAAGCTCGAGGTGGGAGCGCACAGCGCCGAGGGCTTGCCCCGCGTGTTCAGCGACCGCCAGAAGGTGAAGCAGATCGTGCTGAACCTGCTCACGAACGCCCTGAAGTTCACCCGCGAAGGGAGCGTGGTGGTGTCGGCGAGCGCCGGAGGCGAGGGCGTGGCGGTCGTCGTCGCGGACACCGGCATCGGCATCGACCCGGCCGACCACGAGAAGATCTTCGAAGACTTTCGGCAGGTCGACAACTCGACGACCCGGGAGTATGGGGGAGCCGGTCTCGGACTGTCGATCTGCCGGCACCTCGCCAAGATCCTGGGTGGCGAGATCCGGCTCTCGAGCCGCAGCGGTCAGGGGTCGACGTTCACGCTGTCGCTCCCGGCGCGTCTTCAGTTGCCCGCTTCGAGTCGGAGCATGGACGAAGGACAGGTGGAGGAAGCGGGTCATGGCTGATCCCAAGGGCGAGGCCAGGCGCCGGCCGCTGGTGCTGCTCGTCGACGACTTCGAGGACAACCGCGAGATGTTCGCGGACTACTTCTCGTTCTCCGGCTTCGACGTGGCCCAGGCCGGCACCGGCACCGAGGCGCTCGAGAAGGCGTTCGCGCTGCGGCCGGACATCATCCTCATGGACCTGTCGCTGCCCGGGCTGGACGGGTGGGAGGCGACGCGGCGTCTCAAGAAGGACGAGCGGACGCAGCGGATCCCCGTGATCGCCGTGACCGGTCACGCGCTCCGGGGGCACTCCGAGGGGGCCATGCAAGCGGGCTGCGACGCCTTCATCGCGAAGCCCTGCATGCCGGACGATCTGCTGCGCCGCGTGAAGGAGTTCCTCGAGAAGCCCGCGGCCTCGGGGACCGGGAGCTGACCCATGCCCAATCGACTGCACGGAAGGAACATGGCGGCGGCGCCGCCGACTCAGCCGCGCCGGGTGCGCCGCACGCCGGTCCCCGTCCCGTCGCCTCCCGAGGCCGAGAGGGCCGGGCGCAGCTTCGGGAAGTACGTGTACTGCGTCATCGGCGCGGGCAAGCCGTCGGCCTTCGGGCCGCTGGGCCTCGGGCGGGACCCGGCGACCGTCTACACGATCCGCTACCGCGACATCGCGGCCCTGGTCTCGGACCTGCCGGTGGAGGTGCTCGACCCGACCCGCGAGAACGTGCTCGCCCACGAGCGCGTGAACGAGAGCGCGATGCGCGAGCACACGGTCATCCCGATGTCGTTCGGCACCGTCTTCAAGACCGACGCCGACATCGTGGAGCTGCTCAAGAGCGCCTACGACGCCTTCCAGGACGTGCTCGGCAAGATGGCCGACAAGCTGGAGTTCGGCGTGAAGGTGCTGTGGGATCGCGACGTCATCGTCCGCGAGATCGAGCGCGAGGAGGACGAGATCCGGCAGATCAAGAAGCAGATCTCCTCGGAGCGCGGCTCCACCTACTTCGCGCGCATGCAGTACGGGCGCCTCATCGACGCGGCCTTGCAGGAGCGCTCCGAGCGCTACATGGGCGACATCTTCGAGCGCCTGCGCGACGTGGCCGTGGCGTCGCGGGTCAACAAGCCCATCGGCGACCGCATGATCGTCAACGCCGCGTTCCTCATCCAGCGCGACAAGGAGGCGGCGTTCGAAGCGCGCCTCAAGGACCTCGGCGCCCGCCACGCGCACCTGACCTTCAAGTACACGGGCCCCTGGCCGCCGTACAACTTCGTCAACATCCGGCTGAAGCTCGAGCGCGCCAAGGAGAAGAGCTAGGAACGTGAACCGACCCCCTCCCAGGTGCCCATGATCGGCCTCGTGTCCGGCTTGCGGTTCGTCCTCGACAAGGTCGCGGGGGCGGTCGACGCGGAGCTCGACGACGAGGCGGTGCTGCGCGAACGGCTGCTGCGCGCGCAGCTCGATCTCGAGGAGGGGCGGCTGACCGAGGCGGAGTTCGCGACCCTGGAGGCGCAGCTGTTCGAGCGCTTGCGGGAGGTCCGGGCGGCGCGGGGTGGCGAGCAGCTGGGCGCGGGGAGCTGGCGCGTGGAGGGGATCGAGGCGGACGCCGGATCTGCTCCCGCGAAGAGGCGCCGGTGAGCGACGCCGTCTATCTCTACGGAGTCCTCGCGTCGCCGCGACAGCCTTCCACCTCGGCGGGGCCGCGCGGGCTACCGGGCGCGTCGCGGCCGGCGGCGCTCGCGGCCGGATCCGGGACCTGGCTGGTCGTCAGCCGCGTGCCGCTCGCGCTTTACGGCGAAGCGCAGCTGGCGCGCGGCCTCGGCGATCTGGACTGGGTGTCTCGCCGGGCGCTCGCGCACGAGGCGGTGGTCGAGCACTTCGCCGCGCTGGGGCCGCTCGCGCCTGCGAAGCTGTTCACGCTGTTCTCGAGCGAGGAGCGCGCCGTGGCGAACGTGCGCCGCCGCGAGCGGCAGCTGCGCCGCATCTTCGACCGCATCCGCGGTCGCGAGGAGTGGGGCGTGCGCGTCCGCCTCGAGCGAGCGGTCGCGCCCCGACCGTCGCGCCGGCGGGTGCCTCCGCCCGTCACCGGTGCCGCCTTCCTTCGGGCCAAGCGCGACGCCAGATTCGCGGCGAGGGAGGGTGCCGCCACGGGCCTGCGGCGGGCGGACGCGCTGTTCCGGCGCCTCTCGTCGGCCGCCGACGAGTCGCTGCGCCGACCGCCCCCCGCCGGCGCTGCCGGGGCGCGGCTGCTCCTCGACGCCGTCTTCCTCGTGCCCCGGCGCCGCGGCCGCGCGTTCAAGTCCGAGGCTCGCCGGGCGTCGGCCGCCTTCGATCGCGACGGGCTCAGCCTCGTGCTGACGGGGCCCTGGCCGCCCTACCACTTTGCGGAGGCGCGCTGATGGCCGTCGTGGCCCGCGACCTGCTCGAGGAGGCCGACGCCTCGCTGCTGGACGTGATCGACCACGTGCTCAACAAGGGCGTCGTCGTCCGCGGCGAGCTGGTGCTGGCCGTGGCGGGCGTCGACCTGGTTTACCTGCGCCTCGACGCGCTCTTCTGCGCCGCCGACCGGGTCGCGCCGGAGAGCGCGTGAAGCTCTACCTGTACGCCTTCACCGACCGCCCGACTGCGGGGGCTCACGGGCTCTGGGGCGAGCCCTTGCTCGGCGTCCCGGTGGGGCGCTTCTTCGCGGCCTGTGGTCCGACGGCGGACGCGCCCGCGGTGACGGCCACGGCGCTCCGAGGCCACGACGCCGCGATCCGCAGCTTGGCCGGGAGCTGCCAGAGCGTCCTGCCGGTGCGCTTCGGGCAGCTCGTCGAGGGGGAGCGCGCCCTCCGGGAGGCCGTGCAGCCCCTGGCGAGCGAGATCGAAGGCGCGCTGGCGCGCGTCGCGGGTTGCGAGCAGATGACCGTGCGCCTTTTCGGCGAAGAGGCCTCGTCCGCGCCCGCCGCCAGCGGCACCGAGCACCTGCTTCGCCTGCGGGAGCGGACTGCCCGCCGCGCCGCCGCGCTCGCCCCGCTGCGGCAGACCGTGGCGCACCTCTGCGTGGACGAGCGCGTCGAGGCCGGCACGGGCCGGTTGCTCCTGACCGTCTCACATCTGGTGCGCCGTGGGCGCAGCCGCGATTACCGCGCCGCGCTCGAAGCCGCGGTCCCGCCGGCCGGGATCACCGTGAGCGGCCCGTGGGCGCCCTACGCGTTCGGCCCCGAGGTCGGCCTGTGAGCGGCGAGGTGCGAGCGCTGCGCCGCGACCTGGCCCGCAAGGCCGTCTCGCTCGCTTCGTCGCGGTGGAACGCCGATCCGAAGGACGTGCAGCGGTCCGTGATCAAGCTGGTCCTCACGCTCGTCGACTTCCTGAGGCAGCTCCTCGAGCGGCAGGCGGTGCGCCGGCTCGAGGAGGGGACCCTCGACGCGGACGAGATCGAGGCGGTGGGCCGCGCATTGATGGAGCTGGAGAAGACCATCCACGGC
>DATJNL010000529.1:0-9702 GCA_035508175.1 Myxococcales bacterium | reverse complement strand
CGGGTGGTGGGCGGCGTCGGCGGCGATCCAGGCGCCGTCCACTGCAACCGCCGACGGGCCGCTGGCGCCGTAGTAGAGGGCGGCGTCGACCGGGCGATCCACGGTCAGCTCGACGGCGGCGACCGCGGCCACGTCGCGGCGATCGGAGAGCAGATCCTCGAGGTCGAGGCGCCCGGCGCGGGCGATGCCGGTGAGCACGCGCCAGCGCGGGCTGTTCCCTGGGCGCGGCACTTCGAAGGCCGGCACGGGCCCGTCCGCTCCGCAGGTCCCTCCGGGGACCCAGGAGGTGGACAGGATGGCGAAGGAGTCGGGCAACCTCAGATGTGCCTCGCGCTCCGCGGCCCGGGCCGGTCGCCCGCGCGCCAGCTCCAGCAGGAGACCTACCCGCTCGGCGAGTGCGGCCACCTCGCCCTCGGGCCCGGCCGGGTGGACGCGTGCGCCGGAGCCGAAGCGCGCAGCAGCCGCGTCGGCGGCCCGCAGCGGATCGACGATGGAGCCCAGGTGCGGCAAGAGCTCCTCGATGCGAAACAGCAGCGTCGCAGCGCGCAGCGGGTCGCGGCAATCCGTCAGCTCCGAGGCGATCGCCGTCGCCTCGCGCTGCGCCGCGGGCGGCTGCGGGGCCGCCGCGGGGATGGCGGCGAGCAAGGCGATGGGCAGGGCCGTCATTCGAGGGCCCGGGCCAGCGTCAAGGCGAAGACCTGCCGCGCCCCGGCCCGACCGAGCGCGCGCGCCGCCTCGCGCAGGGTCGCGCCGGTCGTGAGGACGTCGTCGACCAGCAGCACGTCGCGGCCCGCGGCCTGCGTTCCCGCGACGAACGCGTCCCGCACGTTGGCCTCGCGGCCAGCACGGTCGAGGCCCACCTGGGGCCGATCGTGGCGCACCCGCTGCAAGAGGCGCGGCAGAGTCGGGAGGCCGCGGCGTTCCGCCAGCCCCCGCGCGAGCAGCCAGGCCTGGTCGAACCCGCGCTCCCGGAGCCGGCGCGGGTGCAGCGGCACGGGCGCCACCAGGAGGTCGGCGGCCGGCAAGGGCAGCTCGCCGAGCAGATCCGCGAGACCGGGCGCCAGGTCGTCGCGAGCGCGGTACTTGAGCCGGTGAATCGCTTCGGCGAGCGCCCCCTCGTGGACGAAGGCGCAGCGAACCCCCGCGAGCGGCGCCAGCCGCCGGGCGCAGGCGCGGCAGCAGCCGCGAGGTCCGGCGCGGCCACCGCAGGCCGCGCACTCGGCCGGGTCGCAGTCCGAAAGCCCGACCTCGCAGCGCGCGCAGAAGGCGCGGGCATGGGGCAGAGGCTCGTCGCATGCGGCGCAGGCGGGGGGCGAGAGCAGATCAGTCAGGGCGCCGAGGAGAGCCGACATCGGACCGCGAGGATACCACTCCCTACTTGTGGTAGGGCTCTCCTCTGAGGATCGTCAGCGCCCGGTAGAGCTGCTCCACCAGGACCAGCCGGGCGAGCTGGTGGGGCAACGTCAGTCGCGAGAGCGAGAGCTTCCACGAGGCGTCGGCGAGCAGTGAGGGATCGAGGCCACCCGGCCCTCCGACGAGGAAGGCGAGGTCCCGCCCTCCGGATCGCTCGGCTTCGCGGAGCCGCGCTGCGAGGCCCTCGCTGGTCGGCGCCTCGCCGCGTTCGTCGAGGGCGACGACCAGGTCGCGATCCCGCAGCCGGCGCCGCAGCAGGTCGGCCTCGGCCCGGCGCGCGGCCGCATCGTCCCCTCTGGCCTCACCGGCCACGACGAGCTCGAACGTCAGCTGCCGGGAAAGGCGGCCGGCATAGTCCTGGATCAGCGGCTCGAAGCGGCCCTTGCGATCCTTCCCGATGGAGAGAACGCGGACCTTCAGACCCGGACCCGGGGGGCGTCCGACCAGAGGCCTTCGAGGTCGTAGAAGTCGCGGGCCTCGGGCGAGAACAGATGGACGACGACGTCGGCGAAATCGAGGAGCATCCAGCCGGAATCGCCGTTGCCTTCGGCACCCAGCGCGCGCACGCCCGCCTGGCGGAGCCGCGCTTCGATCTCCGTGGCCACGGCGTCGATCTGGCGCCGGTTGTCGGCGGACAGCAGGACCACGTAGTCGGCGTAGCTGGAGAGACCGCGGACGTCCAGGACGGTCGGCCGCTCGGCCTTCTTGTCGAGGCCCGCTTCCACGGCCAGCATGGCCAGCGGGCGAGCCGCGTCGGGCACCGGTGCCGCCTTCCGCTCCTTCGGAACGGCCTTCGGAACCGCTTTCGGAGCGACCTTGCGGGCCGCGGCAGTCTTGCGTGGTGGCATCTCGGTCTCCCTATTCTCTAACGTGTCCGTCGCCTTCGACCACGAATTTCTTGGCGCAGAGCTCGCGCAGCCCCATGGGCCCGTACGCGTGCAGGCGCCCGGTGGAGATGCCGATCTCCGCCCCGAGGCCCAGCTCGCCGCCGTCGTTGAAGCGCGTCGAAGCGTTGACCATCACGGCCGAGGCGCGAACCTCACGGGTGAACCGGCGGGCAGAAGCCAGGTCCCGCGTCAGGATGGCCTCGGTGTGGCCGGTGCCATGGCGGGCGATGTGCTCGAGCGCCTGCTCGAGGTCGCGAACGACGCGGATGGCGAGGATTTTGGCGAGGAATTCGCGTCCGTAGTCGGCCTCGGTCGCGGCCACGGCCTTCACGGAGGCGCGGCCCAGGATGGCGAGCGACGTGGGGCAGGCCCGCAGCTCGACGCCCGCCTCGAGCAACGCGCGCCCGGCGCGGGGCAGGAGCTCGCGCGCGATCGTTCGGTGCACCAGCAGGCACTCCGCCGCGTTGCACACGCCCGGCCGCTGCGCCTTCGCGTTGACGATCACCGGGACCGCGCGCCCGACGTCGGCGCCGCCGTCGACGTACACGTGGCAGACGCCCTCGGCGTGCGGAACCACAGGCACGCGGGCACGCTCGCGGACGAAGCGCATGAGCCCCTGGCCGCCCCGCGGGATGCAGAGGTCGATGAAGCGGTCCTGGGTCAGCAGCTCGGCGAGGAGCTCGCGCGACGGGTCGTCGACGACCTGCACCGATCGGGCGGGTAACCCGACGTTCTCCAGAGCCGACGCCACCAAGTCGGCGAGGACCGCGTTCGCCCGGGCCGCTTCGCTGCCGCCGCGGAGGATGGCCGCGTTGCCGCTCTTGAGGCAGAGCGCGGCGGCGTCGCTCGTCACGTTCGGTCGAGCCTCGTAGACCATCAGGATCACGCCGAGGGGGAGCCGCTGCTGGCGCACCTCGAGGCCGTTGGGCCGCCGCCAGCTCGCGACGACCTCTCCGACGGGGTCGGGCAGCGCCGCCACTGCCTCGACGGCCTCGGCCATCGCCTCGACCCGCCGGTCGTCCAGCGCCAGCCGATCGAGCAGGGCGCCGCGGACCCCGGCTTTCCGCGCCGTCGCGATGTCCCTGGCGTTCGCGGCCAGGAGCCGCCGCCTCCGCGAGCGGATGCCGTCGGCAAGGCCTGCCAGCGCCGCGTCCTTCTGGGCCGTCGGGGCGTGTGCGAGGTCGCGGGCGGCCAGGGCGGCCCCCGCGGCGATGGCCTCCGCGCGCACCTAGGTCTCCTCCAGCAGCACGAGGTCGTCCCGGTGGACGATCTCGTCGAGGTACTTGTAGCCCAGCACCCGCTCGATCTCGCCGCTGCGCACCCCCGCGAGCCGCGCCAGCTCCCGGGATCCGTAGCCCGCGAGCCCGCGGGCGAAGGCCTTGCCGTCCGGTCCCGCGATCTCCACCGCCTCGCCGCGGTCGAAGTCGCCGCGGACCTCGGTGAGGCCCGACGGGAGGAGGGAAGAGCCGCGCCGGCGAAGCGCGTCGCGCGCGCCGTCGTCCACGACGAGCAGGCCTTTCGGATGCAGCGCGTGGGCGATCCAGCGCTGGCGGGCGCGCAGGGGGGGCCGCGGCGCGCCGAAGATGGTGCCGACGTTCTCGCCGCGCAGCAGGGCGCCGAGCACACCGGGGCGGCGGCCCGACGCGATGACGGTGAGCGCGCCGGAATCCGATGCCCGTCGCGCCGCCCGGACCTTGGCGGTCATGCCACCGGTCCCCAGCCCACCGCGGCTCCCCCCCGCCAGCGCTTCGATCTCCGGCGTGACCTCCGGGACCTGCTCGACGAGCCGGGCGTCGGCGGCAGCCTTGGGATCCGCGTCGAAGAGCCCCTCGACGTCCGACAGCAGGACGAGCAGCTCGGCGTCGCAGAGCCCCACCACGAGCGCAGCGAGCGAATCGTTGTCGCCGAGCTGGATCTCCTCCACCGAGACGGTGTCGTTCTCGTTGATGACCGGTACGGCCTTGGCGGCGAGCAAGGCGCCCAGCGTCTGCCGCGCGTTCAGGTAGCGCCGCCGATCGGCGAAGTCCTCGTGCGTGAGCAGCATCTGGCCGACCGCGAGGTGCTGCCGGCCGAGCTGCTGCGCATACTGGTGCATGAGCCAGCACTGACCCACCGCGGCAGCGGCCTGCTTGCCGGGCAGGTCCGTGGGCCGGGCCACGAGGCCCAGCGCCTCGACCCCCAGCGCGATGGCGCCGGAGGAGACGACGATCAGCTCGCGCCGGCGAGCGACCTCGGCGAGCTCGGTCGCCAGCGCTTCGAAGTGGCTGGCGTCGAACCGGCCGGAAGGATCGGTGAGGACCGCGGTGCCCACCTTCACGACGAGTCGCCTGGCCTGCAGCACCTTCGCGCGCAGCGACAGCGGGTAGGGGTGAGTGGCGAGGGGCATCGTGCCGCGCTTCTTAGCTGCCGGGCCGCCGTGGCGTCAACGCAGCCGCCCGAAAAAGGGTTTTGCAGATCGGGCGGGCGCGCTAGGCTCGCGCGCATGATCCAGCGAACCTCCGCCCTGCTGCTCCTGACCTTCGCCGGCTGCACCGGTCTGCGCGTCAACCTCGTCCAGGCCAGCGTGCAGAAGCCTTCGCAGGTCGCCGTCTTCTTCAGCCTGCAGACGCCGGAGGGTGCCCCGGTCCCCGGCCTCACGGCCCAGCAGTTCCACATCTACGAGGACGACCGGCTGGTCTCGCCCTTCGAGTCCAAGCAGACCATCTTGAACCCGGACGTTGCAGTGATGCAGTACACGCTGCTCCTGGTGGACATGTCCGGTTCGGTGACGGAGTCCGGCGGGCTCAACTCGCTCCAGTGGCCGGTCGAAGAGTTCACGCGGAAGGTGAGCCAGCACCAGCAGACCGCGGTCTACGCGTTCGACGGGCGTCCCGACATCGTGCGCCTGTCGGGCTTCAGCTCGGCTCCTCACGTGTCGCTCGCGAGCTTCCGTCCCAAGGACCCCTCCACGAACCTGAACGGCGCGGTCATCGAGGCCATCAAGGTCCTCGATGCCGAGCTCGCGCGATCCCCGGCCCAGCTCGCCCTCGGCACGCTCGTCGTGTTCACGGACGGCACCGACCACGCCGCCCGCGTGACGCACGACGCCCTGATGGACGCGCTCGACAAGACCGACGTCAGCGTGCTCGTGATCGGCGTGGGCAGCGAGATCGACGAGAACGAGCTCTCGGCGATCGGCCGCGACGGGACCTCGCTCTCGAAGGACCCGGGCGCCACCGAGAGGGCCTTCGGGGACATCGCCACGCGCATCGACGGCTACGCCAAGAGCTTCTATCTGCTGTCGTACTGCAGCCCGGCGCGCGCGGGCGAGCACGAGCTGACCATCGAGCCGGTGACCGCGGACGGCAAGAGCGGGTCGTTGACCTACCGCTTCTCCGCGGCCGGCTTCGGCCCCGACTGCGACCCGACCCGCAAGCCGTCCTTCGACGTGCACCGCGCGAAGGTGAAGCCGCAGGCGCGCGACAGCGGCTGGTAGCGATCAGGGCGGGCTGGCAAGCAGGACGGCCGCCGTGTCCGCGGCCAGCGTCACGGACGTCACCGCCGGGTACGTGAGGCTCCCGGGCGAGCTGCCGTCCGACGGCACCGGCCCGCCGCCCTGCGGCGTCGCCTGGTAGTAGGTGCCGCCGAGCGCGATGGTCTGGGCGCTGCCGGAGGGGTTCACGAGCACGAGCCCGTTCGCATAGTGGCGCACGTAGACGTTCCAGGTTGCGTCGAGCAACGTGGAGATGTCGGAGGGCAGGGGATCGGTCGCCGCCCCGAGGTCGAGGCCGTACTCTGGCATCCACTGCAGCGACTGGCCGCTCGCGTCGAGGTTCAAGTAGGTGTGGGCCCCCTTGACCAGGAGGTAGGTGCCCAGCACGAACATCCGTTCGCCGACGTCCGAGAGCGACGGGTAGGTCTGCATGATCATCTTCTTGTCGGCGCCGATGAGCGACAGGGCGCGGTTCATCTCGAGCTGCCAGTCGCTCTCGGCGTAGTAGTTGCCGCCGCCGCCCTCCGCGAAGCCTTCCATCATCGCGCCGTCCACGTTCGAGTAGTCGGTGGGGTCGCGGGTGGTGATCCACGAGCCGATGTTGGGGATCCAGAGGTACTGCCCCGCGAACTGGCCGCGCATGAAATCGGTGAAGTCGTGCAACAGCGTCGCCCAGTTGGATTCGAACGTCGCGTCGTCGACGGGCAGGTTGGGCTGGAAGTTGGTGGCCCCGAAGTAGTTCGGCACGCTGTAGCTGTCGGCGAACAGTCCGTCCGCGGTGCAGTCTTCCATCTGCTGGATCACCTGCGCCGACCACCAGCTCCGCCAGCCCGGGTCGTCGAGCTCGGTCAGGTAGTGGCCGCCGACGCAGTCGTAGACGCGGGGGCTCCCGGCGTAGGGGAAGAACCAGCTCGCCTGCACCACGCTGTCGCCGGGCCACTCCTGCACCCACTGGTTGCCGTCGATGATCTGGAGGTACTGGGTCGTGGGCGCGCAGTTGGTGTTCGGCACGGCGTACCCGAGCGCCGCCCCGAGCCGGTAGTGGAGCAGCAGGAAGCCTGGGTTGATCGCGCGCAAGGCCTGCACGGCCGACAGCAGGAGCTTCTGCGCGCCCGCGTAGTGGGTCGCCGCGAACTGCATCTGCGCCGCGTCGAGCGACGAGGTGTCGAACTGGTCGCTGAAGGCGACGATGGCGGCGCTCGTGTCGGGCCAGGCGCGCACGCCCGCGTCCGCGGTGCCGGTGGAGCCGCCGGAGGAGCTCCCGCTCGAGCTGCCAGCGCCGGTGGAACCGGCTCCGGTCGAGCCGCCGCTCGCGGCGCGCCCGGTGCTCGAGCCGCTGCCGGTTGCGCGCTGGCCCGTCGAGCCTCCGGATGTGCCGGTGGCGGTGCCGCCCGTGCTGGAGCCGCCGTCGGAGGCCCCGGCGCTGGCACAGGCGGAGAGGCCGGCGAGGGCGATCGAGACGGTGGCCAGGCGCATGCCGACAGTGTACCGCCAAGGCCCATGTTCGTTCACCCCGTCGGGCTGCCTCCGGGGAGGCCGCTCAGCCCCCGTGGTGCCGGCGCACGTGGCAGAAGACGGCGCCGCCCTTCTCCCCGTACTGCTGGTGGTAATCCTCGGCCTTCGTGAACGGCGCCGCTGGGATGATCTCCGTCACGATCGGATCGTGGAACTCCCCGGAAGCGGCGAGCGCGTCGCGCGAGGCGATCGCCTCGCGCCGCTGCTCGGGCGTGAAGTAGAAGATGATCGACCGGTACTGCGAGCCGACGTCGGGGCCCTGGCGATCGACGGTCGTGGGGTCGTGCAGGCTCCAGAACAGGTCGAGGAGTTGCCCGTAGGTCACCTTCGTGGGGTCGTACTCGACCTGCACGGTCTCCGCGTGGCCCGTGGTGTTGGTGCAGACCTCCTCGTAGGTCGGGTGCGGCGTGTGGCCTCCCGAGTAACCCACCGCGGTGGCCACCACGCCCGGCTGCTTGCGGAACTCCTCCTCCACGCCCCAGAAGCAACCGGCCGAGAAGGCCGCCAGATCGGTGGGAGGCAGCGGCTCCCGCGCCTGCTGCGTGAGGAACAGGCCGCGCCGCGAGAGCCGCGGCGGGCTGCTCTCCCCGCGCCCGAAGGCGCTCGCCATCAGCGCCAGCCCCGCCCCCAGAACGATCACCGCGAACAGTCCGCGCATGGCGAAACCTCCATGATCCGGGTACGGAGCAGCCGCGTCTTCGGTTCTACGCCTTCCGCCGCCCTCAGCGTGGCTCGGACGACGCCTTGCGCTGCTGGGTGCTCACCCGGTAGGCCGGTCCGCGGGCGCGCATCATGCTGCCGAGCGGCCGATGCTCCACCAGGGCGTGCCACGGGTCGAACGACATCTCTTCCACGAGCTGCGCATCTCGCTGCCCCTCCGGCGACCGCACGTCCTGCTGCGGCAGCTCGAGGCGCGCGACCTCGAGGAACGGCGACACGTCTTCCCGCCAGTCGATCGACGCATCCTCGATGGGCGTCCGGACCGCGTCGACGTAGAACTGGACCAGGAAGCTCCACGCGAGGGGGCGGGCCGCGAGCGCGGCCGCCAGGTCGTCGCCCAGGTAGCTGGCCCCGCGTCGCCCCGAGGGAGCTGCCGGCGGGTCGATGGGCCGCACCGAGCAGCGTGCGGCGTAGGGCCCGTACTGGATCGGCACCGGGCTCCAGAATTGCAAGGCCGCCAGCGAGGGCACGCCGCTCGGGAAGCTCTTCGGAAGGCCACCCAGGATCTTCAGCGTGCGGCCGAAGCCGAAGCGGCCGATGAAGCGCGGGAGCAGGGTGAGCGGCTTGCGGCCGGCGTCGACGAGGAACATGAACTCGTCCGCATCGCGGACGGCGAGCGCCGGGCTCTGGATGAGCAGGAAATCCTGCGTCGTCGCGTCCTCGAGGCCGGGAATGATCTTGCGGCCGGGCACGCCGAGGACCTTGATGGCGAGCCCCCGCACGTCACCCTTGGCGTCGGCGCGCACCTGCCCCATGCCATTCGAGAAGCGGACCCAGGCGTCGTGGGTTCCGGGCGCCGCGAAGAGGCCGACGCGGGCGTGCGCGGGCAGGCCGTCGAGCACGGTGAAGGTCGCGCGGGCGCCCAAGAGGCCCTTCGCGTGCAGCGCACGCCGAGGCTCGCCGTCGGCCGCTTCGCGCTGCATCTCGCCGAGCAGCTTCGCGTAGCCCTCGAAGCGCTCGGCCTCGCCGGGGGTGGGTAGCTCTTTCCAGTCGGTGGCCGGGGAGGCGTTCGGCATGCGAGAGCAGTAGCCGGTCGACGCCGGGGAGGCAACGGGCCTGCTGCGGGCGGGCCGCTGAAGCGAGCTTCCGGCGCCGTGCCGTGCGTGCTAAGGGAACGCCTCCCACTGCGTCTCAAAGGGGACCGATCATGAGAAAGATCCTGCTCGTGTCGTCTGCGCTCCTGCTGGTCGTGTCGTGCCACACCGAGGCGCCGTCCGCGGCAGCCCCGCCAAGCCCGCCGGCTCCCGCGGCGCCCGCGCCTGCAGCCGCGGGAACGGTCGCGGTGGCCGGGATCCACTTCACGCCCCCGGCGGGCTGGGTGGCCGAGGGACCGCACCCGATGCGCGTGGCCACCTACCAGGTCCCGCGCGCGCCGGGCGACTCCGAGGACAGCGAGTGCGCGGTCTACTACTTCGGGCGAGGGCAGGGCGGCGAGGTCCAGGCGAACCTGAGCCGGTGGCTGGGCCAGTTCCAGGGGCCGCCTGCGAAATGGGACCGCCAGGAGACGATGACCGTTTCCGGAGTCCCGGTGACCGAGGTCGAGCAGGCGGGCACGTTCCTCTGGTCGGCGTCTCCGATGTCGCCGGAGAAGACGCCGAAGCCCTCGTGGCGGCTGCTGGGCGCGATCGTCCAGGCGCCCGAGGGGCTGGTGTTCCTCAAGCTCACCGGTCCTGCGGCGACGGTGAGCGCGGCCAG
>DATJNL010000528.1:0-2052 GCA_035508175.1 Myxococcales bacterium | reverse complement strand
CCCCCCCCCCCCCCCCCCCTCAACTCGTGAACTGCTCCGCGACGATGCGTTCCGAGAGTGCCTGGTCGGGGTCGAAAAGCACCGTGACGGAGAGCGAGCGGTCCTCGCGGACGGAGACGCGGACCACATTGCGCACCTCGGTGAAGTCCGCGACGGCCGAGACCGGGCGTTTCTCCGCTTCGAGCACCTCGAAGAGCACCTCGGCGTTGCTCGGCAGGAGCGCGCCGCGCCAGCGCCGCGGGCGGAAGGCGCTGATCGGCGTGAGCGGGAGCAGGTTGGCCGAGAGCGGCACGATCGGCCCGTGCGCGGAAAGATTGTAGGCGGTCGATCCGGCCGGCGTCGAAACCAGAACGCCGTCGCACATCAGCTCGGGGAGCCGCACTCTTCCGTCCACGGAGATGCGGATCTTGGCGCCCTGGCGCAGCTGACGGAGCAGGCTCACCTCGTTGAAGGCGAGCGCCTCGGCCTTCTCCCCGTCGATCGTCACGGCATGCATCCGCAGCGGATAGAGGACCGTTTTCTGTGCGGCCGCGAGGCGTTCGGGAAGGCCCTCCTCGGCGTAGGCGTTCATCAGGAACCCGACCGAGCCGCAGTTCATGCCATAGACGGGCAGGCCCCGGCTCAGCATGGCGTGCAGGGTCTCGAGCATGAACCCGTCCCCGCCCAGGGCCACGACGACTTCGGCCTCATCGACGGTACAGATCCCGTAGCGGGTGGAGAGGCGGGCACCGCTCTCCTGCGCCAAGGGCGTCGGCGCAGCGAAGATGGCGATACGGCGCACCGCCGCCTGCAGCTTGGGCGCCGTGTCCTCGCCTGCGCGCGGCGCGGAAAAGCCGTTCAGATCAACCTGCGGTGGGCGAGCACCGGCATGTCCCGGCGCACCCGTTCGGTGAGGTTGGTGTCGATGCGCGCGCTTGCCCAGCCGATTCCGTCCGAGGCCATGGCGACGACGAGGCCCCAGGGGTCGCACAGCAGCGAGTGGCCGTAGGTCCAGCGCGGCTCGCCGTTCGCGTCCTTGTGCATGCCCTGGCAGGCGGGGGCGGCAAACCAGCACTGCGTCTCGATCGCGCGGGCGCGCAGCAGCACTTCCCAGTGGTCCTTGCCGGTCTCGCGGGTGAAGGCCGCGGGGAGGAAGATCAGCTCCGCGCCGGCGCGGCGAAGCGCCAAAAAAAGCTCGGGGAAGCGGAGGTCGTAGCAGATCGCGAGCCCCACCTTCACGCCGTTCGCCTCGCAGGTGACGACCTGATCGCCGGCACCGAAGGTGGCACTCTCGCGATAGCCGGTGCCGTCCGGGGTCACGATGTCGAAGAGGTGGATCTTGCGGTAGCGCGCGATTTCGCTTCCATCCGGGCTGAAGACGACGGTGGTGTTGAAGAGCTTGTCGCCGGCCTTCTCGCCGATCGAGCCGCCATGGACATGGATGCGCTTCTCGCGCGCCACGCCGCGGAGGAATTCGTAGGCCGGTCCGCCCGGCTCGTTCGAGCCCGGCGGCGGCAGGGTCTCGGCCTGGTCGAACTTCGCTCCGCGATCCCCGCCAAGGCAGGTCCAGATCTCAGGCAGGCCGAGCATGTCGGGCCGGTCGGAGGCCACCGCGCCGTCCACCAGACGGGCCGCCTGCGCAATGTTCGCGGCCTTGTCGTGGCCGGGATTCATCTGCAGCACGCTCACGCGCATCGCCACTCCTCCGCTTGTTCGGACAGGGCATCAATACCCCGCTCGGGGACCGGCGCAAGGTGCCGCACGGCACCGCCGAAGCGCGCCAGCACGGCGGGGCGGGAGATCCAGAGCTCCTGGCGGGAGCGGAAGAAACCGTGGCTGTGCAGCGCGCCGGGATTGAAGGCGCGCAGCATGCCCCAGAGAAGGAAATCCTGCATCAGGTCGTGCACCCGGTGGGCAACCGTGCGGTCCGGGGCGAAGATATCGAGCCCGAACTCCTCGATCAGCCGCCGCTGGTGGGTGGCGTCGAAGGCGCCGGCAAAGGCCCAGCGGGCGAAGACGGCGCGGAGGCCCTGCCAGCCGGGATCGTTGCCGAGCGCGCTGGCGAGGAGGACG
>DATJNL010000527.1:0-5963 GCA_035508175.1 Myxococcales bacterium | reverse complement strand
ATCACGCCGAGCCGCGGCTGCGCGCCGCGCGGGCGCAGCGCGGCCGCCACGCCGGTGAAGTGCCGGAACCGCGCGTCGGGTTCGACGACGTGGACCTCGCCCGCTTCGAGGAGCACCCGCCGCGCGAGCTCGTTGGCGAGGTCGAGCGTCTCCGGGGCGCCGCCGCAGTAGGGGCAGCCTGCCTCCGCGCGAGTGCCCAGCGCGTCGCACCGCTTGCAGTGCCACCCTGGCACCGACAGGCCCCGGTCGAGGAAGAGCGCGTGGACGCGCCGCTCCTGCACCGCG
Source organism: Myxococcales bacterium (assembly GCA_035508175.1). Taxonomy (GTDB): domain Bacteria; phylum Myxococcota; class Myxococcia; order Myxococcales; family JAKAPL01; genus DATJNL01. The sequence continues at coordinate 5,678 of DATJNL010000527.1, read as the reverse complement.
AGGGTCACGTCCGCAGGGCCCAGCACCGCCATGCCTCCCGCCAGCGCGGCGTCGACGACCGCTTCAGCGCCCTGCCGGACCTCGTCGCGCCCCGCGTCGCACAGAGAGGCCACCGCCCGTCCGATCGCCTCGGACTCCGGGGCGCCCCGATCGAGGTGCTGGTCGGGGAGCAGGCGGCCGCGAAGCCGCTCCGGCAGGGCCTCGCGCAGGGCGCCGACCTGATCGGGCGCTCCCGCCAGCACGAGGCGCGCGCGCGGAGCCCGATCGCACGCCTCGGTGATCGCGCGGACGGCGTCCAGCCGGTTCTGCCGGCGCTGGTGGCCGACGACGCGGTAGAAGCGGTGGCCGTGGAACCAGTCGTTGCGGCGGTGCGTCCCCGGGTAGTCGAAGCGGCGCTCGAGGCGGGAGACCAGCAAGCCCTGGTCGACCTCGTAGACGGTCGCGGTCCGATGGTCGACTTCCGCGACGATGACGGGGTCGCGGACGTCGGCGAGCTGGGTCAACGGCAGGAGCTGCGGCTGCGCCGCGAACGTGAACGACGGCTCCACGGGCAGCCGACTCGAGAGCTCCAGCCAGAGGCCGCGCGGAACGCTGGCGAACAGGATGAAACCGGCGCGTCCGTCCGGCCGCTCGACGAGGCTGGCGATCCGCGCCGTCACGCGGGCCACCGTGTCGCGGGCGCCGCGGTCCATTCCCCCTCGACCCCGAAACGGAGTCGCCGCCTCGCGGCAGCGCTCCACCGCGAACAGCTTCACCCGCCGCCGCTGCTGCTCGTCGTGCCACCGCGTGTCCAGGTAGAGGCTCGCGACGGGAACCGCCGGATCCGGCGGGAGCTCGGCGAGCGAGCGCAACTCGGCGGCGACATCCACGCCTTGACCATGGCGACGGCGGCGCCGGGGCGCAGCGAGCGTTCAGCGGCGCGGCGGCAGGTCGTCCCGCGGCGAGAGCGTGGCCTGCTCCACGGGGTGACCCGCGTCCAGCTGGCGCAGCGCGGTCTCGACCGTGAGGCCGGTGACGAGGCGCTGCGAGAGCCGGGCCGGGTTCTCGAGGATCAGCGTGCCCGAGCGGTCGAACAGCTCGTAGCGCGGCGACCGCGTGTAATCGAAGCCGAAGGCGAAAGGGAAGATGTCCCGGTCGTCGACCAGCAGCGGCAGCCCGAGCCGCTCGCGGGTGCAGAAGTCGACGAGCTGGGCGGTGCGCTGCGAGCGCTGCGGCAGGGCCACCAGGAACGCACGGGTGTTCGGAAGGGTGCGGGCGACCGCCTCGAAGTGGCGGGCCTCGGCCAGATCGCGGGGCAGATACGGATCGATCACCAGGAAGGCGAGGGAGCTCCCGCGCAGCGCGTTGAAGTCCACCGCGCCGAGCCGGGCCCCGGCCGGTCCCGGCAGCACGGCGCGCATGGTCAGGAGGTTGAAGGGCATCCCTGGTTTGAGCTTGCGGAGTCCGCCCATGTTGTGGGCGAGGGCGGGCGTCGAGATCGCCCCGACGAGGGCGGCGAGCGCAGCGAGGGCGCGGAGCATGAAGTGCCCCTCATAACACCCCCATGCTACAAAGAGGAGTGGAGGCCGCTTGATCTCTCCCTCTCCGCAGCTGCTCGCCCGCTCCCAGATCGCCCGCGACCGCCGGCAGCTGGCCCGTTATCCGAGGCTCCTGCCGCACAAGATCGAGCGGATGCAGGCGTCGCCGCTCGCCTTCCTGCGCGGCGCGGCGCCCCTCTTCTACACGGTGCTCAAGGAGAACCGGGCGCTGCTTCCTCCGCTGCCCGGCCGAGGCTGGATCGCCGGCGATCTCCACCTCGAGAACTTCGGCGCCTTCCGCCCGGGCGGCTTCGACGCCGACCACGTCGCCTACGGGCCCAACGATTTCGACGACGCTGCCGTCGGGCCCTGGGCGTTCGACGCGCTGCGCCTCGCGACGAGCACGCTCCTCGCCGCGCGCAGCTCCCTGGCAGGTCCCCGGGCGCTCAAGCTCGCGGAGGCCCTCCTCGATGCCCACGCGGGTGGCCTCTCGGGCGCGCCCACGCCGGCGCCGCCGCGGCTCGTCCGCGAGCTGCTCGAGCGCGTGGCCGGGCGCAAGCGCCTCGAGCTTCTCGACCGCTTCACCGAGAAGGGCAAGGGCGGCCGGCGACTCCGCCGGGGCCCCCACTTTCACGATCTCCCGCGGCCGATCGAGGCGGCAGCCCGAAAGGCCTTCGCCGCCTACGTCGCCTCGATTCCCCCCGACGACCGACCGCCCGCGGAGGCGGTGGTGGTCGAGGATCTGGCCTTCCGCGTCGCCGGCACGGGCAGCCTCGGCATGCTGCGCGTCGCGGTGCTGGTGGCAGGGAAGGGCGGCCCGGACGGCGGCTGGCTCTTCGACATGAAGGAGCAGGGCACGCCGTCGCCCGCGCTGCTGCTCGGACGGCCCGCGCTCCAGCCCGCCGAGCGCGTCCTCGCGGCGCTGCGCGCCTGCCTGGAGCACCCGCCCCGACTCGCGGGGACGACCCGCCTGGGCGGCCGCTCGCTCCTGGTGCGGCGGCTCGCTCCCCAGGAAGATCGCGTCGATCTGGCGAAGGCCTCGCCGGCCGACCTGGAGGAGGTCGTCATTTTCCTGGGCGCCCTGGCCGGCGCGGCGCACCGCCGGGGCGCCACCACCCGCGCGGCTGCCTGGACGCGCGCGCAGCGGGCGCGGCTGCTGGACGGCGCCATCGCGCTCGCCGGGCTGCACGAGGCCACCTACCTGTCGTTCCTGCGGGAGACGGCGTGACGCCCCTCGGCTGGGTGGGCCTCGCGCTGCTCGTGGGCCTGGCGGTGGTCTTCGTGCACGACCGCTGGATCTCCACCGACAACATCCTGCGCAACTTTCCGGTGGTGGGCCACCTGCGCTACCTGCTCATCGACGCCGGCCCCGAGCTGCGGCAGTACATCGTCGCGAACAACCGCGAGGAGCTGCCCTTCAACCGCGAGGAGCGCGAGTGGATCTACCGGTCGGCGCGCGGCGAGAACAACTACTTCGGCTTCGGCACCGACGACCAGCTCTACGGCATCGGCTATCCCATCATCAAGCACGCAGTCTTCCCGCACGGCGAGGTGAGCTTCACCGCGTCGGTGCACGACACGCTCCACGAGGTGCCGGCCGCGCGAGTGCTGGGCGAGCCCCACGGCCGGCGCAAGGCCTGGCGCCCCGCCTCGATCGTCAACGTGAGCGCGATGAGCTTCGGATCGCTCGGCGAGGCCGCGGTGGTGGCGCTCAACCGGGGCGCCGCGCTGGCCGGCTGCTGGCAGAACACCGGCGAGGGCGGCCTGTCGCCCTACCACCGCAACGGCGCGGACGTGATCTACCAGATCGGCACCGGGATGTTCGGCTGCCGGGATCTCGAGGGCCGCTTCTCGATGGAGAAGCTGCTCGAGACCGTCCATTCGTACGATCGCGTCCGCGGCATCGAGATCAAGCTCTCGCAGGGCGCGAAGCCGGGGAAAGGCGGCGTCCTGCCCGGCCGCAAGGTGACGCCCGAGATCGCGGCCATCCGCGGCGTGCCCGCGGGCCAGGACTGCATCAGCCCCAACGGCCACCAGGCGTTCTCGGACGTGGGCTCGCTGCTCGCCTTCATCGACCGGGTGTCCGACGCGACGGGCGGCCTCCCGGTGGGCATCAAGAGCGCCGTGGGCCAGCTCGGCTTCTTCCGTGAGCTGGCCGTCGCCATGCGCGAGACCGGCCGAGGGCCCGACTGGATCACCATCGATGGGGGTGAGGGCGGCACCGGCGCCGCGCCCCTCACGTTCGCCGACCACGTCTCGCTGCCGTTCAAGATCGGCCTCACGCGTGTCTACTCGGTCTTCCTCGAGGAGAAGATGGCCGACCGGGTGGCCTGGATCGGCAGCGGCAAGCTCGGTTTCCCGGACCGCGCCATCGTCGCGCTCGCGCTGGGCTGCGACCTGATCAACGTGGCCCGCGAGGCGATGCTCGCGATCGGCTGCATCCAGGCGCAGAAGTGCCACACCGACCGCTGTCCGGCCGGCGTCACCACGCAGGATCCGCGCTTGCAGAAGGGGCTTCTGCCGGACGTCCAGGCGCAGCGGCTCGCGCGCTTCGTGCAGAGCTTCCGCAACGAGATCCTCGCGGTGACCCACGCGTGCGGCTACGAGCACCCGTCCCAGTTCACGGCCGATGACGTCGAGCTCGGGAGCGGGCCGGCACAGTTCAAGACGCTGCGCGAGCTTCACGGCTATACGCCCGCCCGGGTGTGGCGCGGAATCCCGGGCTGGGGGAGCGCCCAGCCGAACAGGTTGGAAACGGCCGCCGCCGGCTAGGAGCGGCGATGCGTCCACGATCGGGGCGGAAGCGCGGGTTGCCGAGATCGTGGACGGTCCACAACATCCCGGAACTGTGGCGGTTTCGTCGACATTTGGCGGGGCCGACCAGATCCTGATCGCGTCGACTGGACGGTCCCACCCCGGCGCTTCGAGCAACCACTGATTATTCCGTCCGGAAGGCCGGACCACGGCAGGTGGCGCCCCGTTTGCTTCACGATGACCCCGGGGAAGCCAACGTTGAGCGACGACGCCCGACAGCTCGAGAGCAGCCCGGCCGCCGGGGAGGGGGAACCTGGCTTCGAGCTGCCGACGCCGCTCCACGACTACTGTGCCGCCTGCGGCGTCCGGGCGCCGGACGTCGCGGCCGCCGATCCCGCCGGGCGACAGCAGGGGCTGCGCGCGCTGGGCTGGATCGTGCTGCCCCCGCGCGCGTTGCACCAGGAAGTCTGGCCTCGTCCGGCCCGGAACGCGATGTGCGCCGCGTGCCTCGTCGCTCCGAGCGGGTTCGTTCGAGCGCTGCTCGAGGCCTGGGGCGTCCGGAAGCCGGAGCCGCTTCGCAGCTAGCGGCGCTTGGCGCGCTTGACCGGCTTGCGCGCTCGCGCCTTGCGGGCAGCCCTGCGCGGAGCCTTCTTGGCGGGGCGCCGCGCGCTGGCCGCGGAAGCGGGCGCGTGGCACACGGCCTCGATCGGATGCCCGTCGAGCTCCACCACGAAGGCGCCGTAGTAGTTCGGGTGGTAGTCGGCGCGGAGACCCGGCGCGCCGTCATCCCGCGCGCCGGCCGCCAGCGCGGCGGCGTGGAACGCGTCCACGGCGGCACGGTTCCTGGCCTGGAAGGCGATGTGCATGGGCTGGGTGGGCGCACTCCCCTCCTTCAGCCAGAAGTAGGGCTTCTGGCGGTCTCCGAAGCCGACGTATTCGCCGAAGTCCATGCGGACGTCGAAGCCCAGGGGGGCCAGGGCCGCGCGGTAGAAGGCCTTGCTGCGCTGCAGGTCGCGGACGGTCAACGTGAAGTGGTCGATCATGGGGCGCGTTCTAGCGCAGCCGCCGCTGGCCGTCCACGCCCGCGCTTCAGGGCTTGCAGGGCGATGCCGCGAACGAGCCGGACATCGAGCCCGCGTCGGACGTGGTGCCGACGGCCTGCAGCGCGAGGTTGAAGTTCCCGACCAGAAGAGTCGGGTCCGTCGAGGTGACCGTCACGGACCCTCCCACGCCGGTCCAGACGAACTCGGGCTGGTTCCCGTCCGTGCCGAGCGAGACCACGACCGTGGCGCTCAGCGATCCCCCTCCGTCGCCGCCCACCCCGTAAGTCCCGGTCGTCAGGCCTTGCTGTCCACCTTCGAGGTAGAACGTCACCAGATCGGGGATGACGGCGCTCGAAAGGGGTTC
>DATJNL010000526.1:0-15114 GCA_035508175.1 Myxococcales bacterium | reverse complement strand
TGGCTCAGGACGATCCAGGAGCGCTTGCGACCCAGGAAGGGCAGGGAGAAGCGGTCCATCAGCGGGGCCCACAGGAACTTGAAGTTCCAGGGCGCCTGCGCCAGCGAAAAGAGGCCGATGGTCTTGATGTTCACGTGCCGGTACGCGAGCCAGGCGGGCACGAGGATCCACACGAGGCCGAGCGGCAGGCCGGACGAGAACGATTGCAGCGCGACGGCGCGGACGCGCGGCGAGCGGGCGGTCGCCCGCAGGCTCTCGAGAGTCGACGCGCGGGCCATGGAGAGGCAGTCCTACCATGGTTTGACCACGTGGCCTGCGGCGGGCACAGTTCAGGGATGGCCCGGCCTCGCCCCCGCATCGATCCGGTGTTCGTCGTCATGCTCGCGCTGGCGGCGCTGGCGGGCGCCGGCTGGCTCCTGGCCGAGCATTTCGTCGAGAGCTCGCGCATCGAGGACTGCGCCATGCAGGGGCGGAAGAACTGCGCGCCGGTCGACGATCCGAACCCTCGCTGAACGTTGAAGCGAGCGCTCTCCGGGCTGGACGGGGCGGGGCGACACGCGTGAGAATGACGGCGTGCGGGGCGCTCTGCTCATCTCGTTCGTCACGTCCGTGGCCTTCGCGGCCTGCGGGGGTGGGACTCCGGGAACGTCCACGGGCGCGAGCGGCGGTTCGGGCGGCGGAACGACGGGTGGCCTGGCGCTTGGTGGTACGAGCAGCACGGGTGGCAGCAGCGGTGGCGCCTCGACGGCCTCGGGAAGCTCGAGCGGCGGAGCGTCCACCGGGGGCGTGAGCTCCGGACCGGGCACCAGCTCGAGCAGCGGCTCCGGTAGCAGCGGCGGGGTGGCCAGCTCGGGGAGCGGTGCGAGCGGCGGCGCGAGCAGCGGCGGCTCGACCACCGGCGGCGCGGGCTCGACCGGGTCGAGCGGCGGCAGCGGCGGCACCGGATCCCCCAACGGCGCGAGCTGCTTCCAGGGAGTCGATTGCGCATCCGGGCTCTGCAAGCCCGTCGTCGAGAACCAGAGCGTCTGCGTGTCGACCTGCGCCTCGCAGACCGACTGCCCGGGCGACGCGGGCGGTTTCTGCGAGCCGCTCGCGGCGGGAGGCGCCAACGGCTACTGCGTGCCGCAGAGCCCGACGGCTTGCGCGAGCTGCAGCCAGGATTCGGACTGCGGCAAGCTGTCGGAGGCGTGCATCGCGGATCCGGGGGGAGGCAACACCTGCCACCCGGATTGCTCGCTTGCAGGGGACGCGGGATGCCCGCCCCAGTACGGCTGCCAGCCCGTGACCGTGGACGGTGGCACGCGGCAGCTCTGCATGCCCACGGGCGGCTCGTGCGCCGACGCGCCGGGTGGGAGCTGCGCCATCGTGAGCGCGGCGCAGAATTGCGAGCAGGTGAACTCGGCCGGCAGCTGCACGGGACAGCGGACCTGCCAGAGCGACGGCTGGTACTCGACCTGCTCGGCGCCGGTACCGCAGCAGCTCACGAGCTGCACGGCAACTGCGCCCCCGGGCTGCAGCGAGAGCGTGGCGCCGGGGGCGGCCGACACCGCCACGAACTGCGGGACGTGCGGCAACGTCTGTCCCGGCAACGGCCAGCCGACCGACGTGGTGGGCTGCACGCCTCCCTGCACTTTCGCCTGCGTGGGCGAGAACTACGACGTCGATGGGAACCCGGCGAACGGCTGCGAGGTGGCGGCGAATCCGCAGGGGGATCACACGCAAGCCAACAGCAGCTACCTTGGATCCTACGGCTCTTGCGATTCGGCGACCCAGGGCGTTCTGACCGTGAGTGGACGTTTCCCCAGCGACGCGCGAGTCCACGAGACCCCGGCGGTGACGGGTTTCGATGCGGCCAGTGGCTCTGCGCCCGACTGGTGGTCGGTCTTCGCCACGGGCAGCGGCTCGGGCTGTACATTTGGCATCAGCGACAACGATTTCCAGGCCGAGCTCATCGTGAGCAACTCGGCGTATCCGAGCTGCTACGAGCTTCAGGCCGAGACCAGCGACGGAGCCAACCTGGGTACTTCGGTCACCGGCAGCTATGGGAGCGGCACCGCCTGGATCAACAACGGGGACAGCAGCAACTACAACGACAACGTCACGATCTACTTCTGGGTCTCGAAGATCTGCTCGACCTCCGACAACGACGCACCGACCTTCACCTTCCCCGAACTGCACCTCTGATTGTTTCGAGCCGGCTCTCTCGACCCGATCCCCGGCGGCCCCGGATCGGGTAGCATCGGGTCATGCCTTCGCCCCGGAAACGGCGCAAGCACGGCGCGGCCGACCGCGTCCGTCACCTCGTCGCGCTCGACGCGAAGAACGTGATGGACCGCCTCTCCGCGCGCCTCACGGAGATGGTGTCCCTGTTTTCCCGCCTTCGCGATCGCGGTCCGTTGCTCCTCACGGTCCACAGCTGGTTCCCGAGCGCCACTTTCAGCGACCTGGCGCAGCTCGAGCCGACCGAGCAGCGCGCCGTCAACGCCTTCTACGAGGTCCTCGGGGAGCTTCGCTGGTACCTCCAGTACACCGAGGACATGCCCCTGCAGCTCCAGCGCCAGGTCGGGCTGCTCCATGGGAAGCTGCAGGAAAGCTATGCCGACCTCACCGCGGTGATCGGCGTTCCCGGGGAGCGGCCTGGCTTCGTCGACGGCGAGGTGGTCGAGCGCAGGTCGGCACCGGGATCGCTCGCGCCGCTGCCACGCCGCGCTCGGCGCTGATCGATGGGCCGCCTCGTGCTGCTCGGATCGGTGCTCCTGGCCTGCGCGACCGTGCCACCGCCCCGGCCCGAGGCGCAGCCGGCGCAGACGCCGGTGGCCGCTTTGCCGGAGGGCCTCACCGCCTCGCCGCTCCGGCCTGCCGAGAAGGCGGCGCACCTCCTGAATCGCCTCGCCTTCGGCCCCAGGCCTGGCGAGATCGACGCGCTGGCCCGCGGCGGCGACGCGGCCCTCTGGGCCTGGGTCGAGCGGCAACTCGCCCCGTCTACCATCGATGATTCCGAGGTCGACGCCCGCCTCGCGCCGCTGCCGACGGTCGGCCTCACGAATGCGGAGCTGCGCCAGGAGTATCCGTCGCTCAACGAGCTGGCCAAGGCGCACGGCATCGATCTCTCGAACGAGTCGGCGAAGCGCGAGCTGCAGGCCGCGGTCGATCCGGACCAGCTCGTGCGCCGCGTCGAGGAAGATCTGGCGATTCAGAAGCTGGTCCGCGCGACCGAGTCGCGGCGCCAGCTCCAGGAGGTGCTGCTCGACTTCTGGTTCAACCACTTCAACGTGGACCTCGAGAAGGGCGCCGATCGCTGGCTGGTGACGACCTACGAGCGCGACGCGCTGCGGCCGCACCTCTTCGGCCGTTTCCGGGAGCTGCTCGGCGCGGTGGCCCATTCGCCGGCGATGCTCTTCTACCTCGACAACTGGCAGAGCTTCCGCGACCAGCCCGCGAACCCGCGCCATCCGAACCAGCCGCACGGGCTCAACGAGAACTACGCGCGCGAGCTCATGGAGTTGCACACGCTCGGCGTGAGGGGCGGCTACACGCAGAAGGACGTTCGCGAGGCGGCGCGCTGTCTCACCGGCTGGAGCATCGAGCGGCCCAACCAGATCGGCAGCTGGATCTTCCGTGAGCGGCAGCACGACGAAGGCGCCAAGGTAATCCTCGGCGTGCCCTTCCCGGCCAACCAGGGCGAGGCGGACGGCGAGCGGCTGCTGGACCTGCTCGCCTCGAGCCCGGCCACGGCCCATTTCCTGGCCACCAAGCTCGCGCGCCACTTCGTCTCCGACGATCCACCGCCGTCGCTCGTGGAACGGCTGGCGCAGCGCTACCTCGCAACGGGCGGCGACCTGACGGCGGTCTACCGCGAGCTCTTCGGCAGCCCGGAGTTCTGGTCGCGGCAGGCCTACCGCGCGAAGGTAAAGGCTCCCCTCGAGATGGCGGTCTCGTCGGTCCGGGCGCTCGACGGCCACCTGGACGCGGCGCGGCCATTCGAGGCGGCCATCGCAGCCATGGGCGAGCGGATCTACCGCTGCCAGCCACCGACCGGGTACCCCGACACCGCGCAAGCCTGGGTCAACAGCGGCTCGCTCGTGGCGCGGCTCGACTTCGGCCTCGCTCTCGCCGCCGGGAGGCTGCCGGGGGTGCACGGGCACCTGCTGCCCTTCACACCCGGGCGGCGCCGCGCCGACCCCGGCCCGTTCGTACGAGAGGTGGAGCAACAGCTGCTCGGCGGCCCCTTGACCCCCGAGACCGAGAAGGTCGTGCTCGAGCAGCTCGCGCCCGAGACGCGCGCGATGCCCGACGGCGAGGTGCGGCCGCTCGACGTGCACAAGCTCGCGGGCCTGATCCTGGGCTCGCCGGAGTTCCAGAGGAGGTAGGCGGCGATGGCGCTCTCTCGACGCGAGTGGCTCGGGGCCGTCGGACTCGGCTTTGCCGCGGCCTCGCTGCCGTCGTTTGCTCGGCGCGCTCTGGCGGAGGCCCCCCGCGCTGGCAAGCTGTTCGTGCTCATCTTCCAGCGCGGTGCCGCGGACGCGCTGTCGGTCGTCCCGCCGCTGCTCGAGCCGCGCTACCGGCTCCTCCGGCCCACGATCGCGCTCCCCGCGAAGGGGGAGGGCGCGCCGCTGCCGCTCGACGGCTTCTTCGGCCTGCACCCGTCGCTGGCGCCGCTCCTGCCTCATTTCAAGGACGGCACCCTGGCGATCGTCCACCAGGTCGGGTCACCGGATCCCACGCGCAGCCACTTCGACGCGCAGGACTACTACGAGCTCGGCACACCCGGGCAGAAGGGCGACGACGGCTTCCTCGACCGGGCGCTCGCGGACCTGCCCGAGGACGGCAAGGCGCCCTTTCGCGCGGTGGCGCTGCAGCCGACGCTGCCGGTCTCTCTGATGGGGCCGGTCGAGGCGGTGGCGGTGAACGAGCTGGCGCAGTTCCACGTGGGACCCGCAAGCGGTTCCTTCGAGGCCATGTACCGGAGCGCCGTCGACAGCGTGCTGCGCGGCGCCTCCGACGAAGCGTTCGCGGCGCTTCACTCGCTGGCATCCAGCGGCGCCCTGGGGCGCGACGCCGAGGTCGCCGCGGGCTACCCGAAGGGCGGGCTGGGACGGCGGCTCTACGAGCTCGCGGCGCTCGTGAAGAGCGGCCACCGCGTGCAGATCGCGGCGACCGACATCGGCGGCTGGGACACGCACGTCGGGCAGGGCACGCAGCGCGGCCAGCTCTCGAACCGCCTGCGCGAGCTCGGGTCGGCCCTCGCCGCGTTCGCGAGGGATCTGGGGCCGCGCTTCGCCGACGTGTGCGTCGCCGTGGTCACCGAGTTCGGGCGAACCGTCCGCGAGAACGGCACGCACGGCACCGACCACGGCCACGGCTCGGTGATGCTGGTCCTGGGCGGCGCCGTGCGCGGCGGCAGGGTCCATGCGCGCTGGAAGCCGCTCGACGACCACGACCTCTTCGAGGGGCGCGACCTTCCCGTGACGACCGATTTCCGCGCCCCGCTCTCGTCGATGCTCACGGGCCACCTGGGAGTCGCCGACGTGCGTCGCGTCTTCCCGGGGTTCGCGCTGCCGCGCGCGGAGTGGCCGAGGCTGATCTAGCGCCCGGCATCGGCCGGCGCCGCGGCCTTCGCGGGGTTCTCGGGCGCCGCGGGGCGCCGGACCAGCACGTGCTCGGCGATGTCCGGCGTCGTCGCGACGCGGTGGCAGTCCTGGTCCACCGCGTACGACTGCTCGATCCGGAGCGTCATCTTGCCCGGCTCGCAGGCGACGACCTTCGCGCCGAAGGAGGCCGGGCAGCGCTTGCCGCCCTCCATGCTCTCCATCATCTTGAACTGGCCCACGAAGCCCGCGGGCGTGCGCGACAGCTCGATGCTCATGTCGTTCGGGGTGAGGCCGGCGTCGGCGCCCTCGAGCACCCGGTAGGGCTTCAAGGTGAGCTGGCCGCCGTCGTCGACCGCGGAGAAGCGGTAGGAGCTGTCGTCCTGGTGCTGCCACTCGCCGCTCAGGTTCTCGCGGCAGCCTGGAGGAACCTGGGCCACGCCGCCGTCCACCGAGACCTTGCCGGCGTCCGCGGCCGGCGCGGGCGAGGCCTCGTGCGACTGCGACCCGTGCGCGCAATCGAGCGGCCAGAGGAGCAGGCAGGCGATCAGGGAGGCAAACGGCGCGCGCATCGGGGGGAGACCCATGTATGCCAGCGGCGCTCGCAGGTCAACGAATCTGACGGGTCAGCGGCCGAACACGATGCGCTCGTCGCGCAGCAGGCGCGCGGTCAGCGCGAGGCCCAGGACCGTCAGCGCCACGGCGCCGCCGACCGCGAGGCAGAGCGACGTCCAACTCGCCGGATCGCCGCGGATGATCTGCGTCGCGAGCATCTCCTGGCCGAAGAACGGCACCACGAACAGCCAGGGGGCGGGCAGCACCGGGCTGAGCATGAGGAACATGCCCGGCAGCGTCGGGGCCAGCACCAGAATCTGCACGAACGACTGCGCCTCCTTGAAGCTGCGCGCGAAGGTGGAGAGGCAGAGCTGCAGCGCGGCCGAGAAGCAGAGCAGCGGCAGGTAGGCCAGGAGGATCGAGGCCGCCTGGTCCAGGTCGAAGCTCGCGCGCACGCCGAGGTCCTCGAGGCGCAGGTGGGGCAACGCGAAGTAGAAGCCCGCGGCGGTGATCAGGAGCGAAGCGAGCCCCAGCGTGACCACGGCCAGCCACTTCCCCACCACCAGCTCCGGCAGCCTTGCGGGCGTGAGCAGGAGCGGCTCCAGCGAGCCGCGCTCGCGCTCGCCTGCCATGGCGTCGATGGCGGCGTACATGCCGCCGAGGAACGCCGCGAGCATCAGGAACAGCGGGATCATCGAGAGGATCTGCGCCGCTCGCTTCTGGCTCGAGGCGAGATCCACGTCGTCCACCGCGACCGCCGCGGCGAGCCGGGGATCGACGCCGCGCGCGACCAGCCTCAGGGCGCCGATCTCCTGCCCGTAGCGCTCCAGCATGCGCCGCAGCTTCAGGACCGACTTCATCTGCTTCTGGTTCGTGGCGTCGTTCAGGAGCCGCACGTGCGCGGGAACGCCGCGCGAGAAGTCGCCCGCGAAGTCCGGGCCGACGACCAGCGCCGCGGGCTCCTTGCCCTCGCGCACGAGGCGCTCGTAATCGGCGGGCGCCGGCTGCACGTCGGCCCCCGCGCGGCGCAGGAACGAGACCAGGCTGGGGGCCGCATCGCCGCCGACGACCAGGACGCGGGGAGGCTTCACGTCGTTCGCCCAGGACGCCATCAGCAGGAAGAGGGCGGCACAGAAGGCAGGCCCGAGGAGGGACCCCACGAGCGCGGTCCGCAGGGAGCGGCCGTCCCGGGCGTGATCGGTCAGCTCCTTGCGGAAGACCACGACCCAGCCGCTCATTCGGCCAGCCCCTGCGCGGACCCGATGAGCTGCACGAAGGCCTCCTCCAGGCTGGTCTGGCCGGTGCGCCGGCGGATCTCGTCGGGCGAGCCTTCGGCGACCACGCGACCGCGCGCCACGATGACGATGCGATCGCAGAGCGCGGAGACCTCCTGCATCACGTGGCTGGAGAAGATCACGCAGCGGCCCTCGGCGCGCAGCTCGGCGAGCAACGCGCGCATGGCGCGGATGGTCATCACGTCCAGACCGTTGGTGGGCTCGTCGAGCATCACGTTGGGCGGGTCGTGCACCAGCGCCCGCGCCACGCACACCTTCATGCGCTCGCCCTGCGAGAAGCCCGCGGCGCGTCGATCGGCGATGCCCAGGAGATCGAGCCGCGTGAGGAGCGCGTCCACGCGCTCGGAGAGGCGGGGGCCCACCAGCCCCTCGAGCCGGCCGAAGTACTCGAGGTGCTCGCGTGCGGTGAGGCGCGGGTAGAGCCCCTTCGCCTCCGGGAGGACGCCGAGGCGGGCCTTCGCCGCGGCCGGATCCGCCGCCGCCGGGTGCCCGTCGATCAGCACCTCGCCTGCGTCCGGCCGCACCAGCGTGCCGAGCATGCGCAGGGTGGTCGTCTTGCCCGCGCCGTTCGGGCCCAGCAGCCCCGTGATGGCGCCGTCGGCGGCTGTGAATGACACGCCGTCGACCGCGACGACGTCGCCGAAGCGCCGCACCAGGTTACGCGCCTCGATCACGGGTGCGGCCCCGCGAACGAGACGAAGAAGGGCGGGCGGTCGAGCTGCCGGATGCAATCGCTCGCGGGGGGCTCGGCGCCTGCCGAATCGATGAACGCCGCGATCAGCTCGGGCACGCAGCCGCGCGAGCTGACGCCGTGCCCCGCCCCCGGCACCACCAGCGAGAAGCCGTGCGGCAGGGCGGCGAGCGCCTCCTCGGCGTGCGACGGCGGCGTCACCGGATCCAGCTCGCCGGAGAGCAGCAGCACCGGCGTCTCGACGTGCACCGGCGCGCGGTCGGCGGCGGGCACGACCCGGTGCGGCCAGAGCCTGCAGACCTGCCGCGTCGCGCGGGCGAAGCCGTCGCCGAGCAGCAGCCCGGGGCCCGCGTCCAGGCCCGGCACGGCGGCGTCCTCGCCGCAGACCACGGAGTAGAAGAGCCCGCGGCTCACGCCGGAGGAGAGGTTGAACGCGGAGACCTCGGCGGCGAAGGGCTGGAAGTCGCCGCGGCTGGCGCGGTCGATCAGGAGCGGCAGGATCGACGACAGCTCCGGCACGTAGAGCAGGCCCTCGAGCCCCATCGCGAAGGCGTCGCGCGTGAGGGTGAGATCGACGGGAGCGCCGGAGATCGGGTCCGCGAGGTGCACGTGGGCGGGCTGGCGGGCGAGGTTCCCGAGCAGTTGCCGCAGTCGTGGCTCGAGGTCCGGGAAGGCGGCCGCGCAGCTCGCGTCCCGGGCACAGGACGCGAAGATGAGGCCGAAGGCGCGCTCGGCGTCGCGGGGCGCGTCGCGGACGATCGAGTGCATGGGCGGGCTCACCCCGTCGAAGACGGCCGCCCGGACGGCGCTCCCATGGCGGCGCAGGTACGCGAAGCCGAGCCGCGTGCCGTAGGAGATGCCCCAGAGGTCGACCTGCGCCGCGCCAAGCGCCGCGCGGACGTCGTCGAGATCGTCGGCGGCCGCGTCGGTCGTGTAGTCCTCGGGGTGCGTGCCGTCGCTCGCGTAGCGGGCCAGGCACGCGCGCAGCAGCGGTTCGTCCACGTCCTCGCGCAGCTCGGCCGCCAGCCCGCCGTCGGGCGGCTCCGCGCAGTCGAGCGGGTTGGAGCGGCCGGTCCCCCGCTGGTCCACGAAGACCAGGTCGCGCCGGCGCCGCTCCTTCTCGAGCATGCGGACCACCTCACCGGCGTGATCCGAGGCCGCCTGTCCGGGGCCGCCGACCAGCACGAAGATCGGGTCCGGACGGGCCGCCGCCGCGAGCGCGGGCACCACCGCCACGCGCAGGGCGATGCGCTTGCCGCCATTGGCGGCGCGGTCTTCGAACACCTCGAGCGTGCCGCAGCGGGCCTCCTCGGGCAGGCCGTCCAGGCGGCAGGCCGAGAGCGCGAGCGGCGCGGCGGCGTTTCCCCCGAAGGAGTGGCACGCGGCGAGCCACGGAACCAGCGCGAAGGCTCGCCGGAAGCGCATCGCGGCAGCATAGCAGAGGGCCCCCGGGCGCTAGCCCAGGAGGAGCTCGGCGACGCCGGGGGCCGCGAGGCTCTCCACGGCTTCGTGCGCGCCGGCGGCCCGGAGCTCGCCGGCGGAGAACCGGCCCGAGGCCACGGCGAGGCAGCGCACGCCGCGCGCGAGGGCGGCCGCCACGTCCTTGGGCGTGTCGCCGATCACCCACGCCTCGCGGGGCTCGATCGTGCGGCCGAGCGCCTCCGCGGCGCGGCGCAGGCCGGCGGCGAGGATGTCGGCGCGCTCCTCGGCGTCGTTGCCGAAGCCGCCGAAGGCGAAGCGCCCCTCGATGCCGCCCCGGGCGAGCTTGGCCCGGGCGCCGAGCGCCACGTTGCCGGTGCACAGGCCGAGCGGCGCGCCGCGATCGGCGAGCGCGGCGAGGAGCTCCGGCACCCCGGGCAGCAGGTGGTAGCCCGCTGAACCCTCGATCTCCTCCGGCAGCAGCTCGACGTAGCGGTCGAGCACCGCCAGGGCCAGCTCGCGCGAGTGGGGCAGGGCCCGCGCCGCCAGCGCCTCGCGCACGAGCCACAGGTCGGTGGCGCCGTCGAAGCGGACGCCGGCCAGGGCGCCCTCGATGTGGGCCACGTCGCGCAGCGCGCGCTCGAGGGCCCGCGCGCCGGCGCCGCCGCTCGACACGAGCGTCCCGTCGACGTCGAAGAAGAGCACCCGATTGCCGGGCCCGCGGGCCCCGGCCGGCGAGGCAGGCCAGCCCGCGCTCACGCCGTCTCCTGCTCCTCGGGGCGGCGGTGGTCCTGGACCACGGCGTCGGCCAGGTGGGCCACGAGGCCGTTGATGCGGCGCAGGTAGCCCAGGAGGTCGAGGTGCATCCCCGACGTCTCCAGCGACTCGCGCAGGCCGCGGTGCAGCCGGTCGATGTGGCGCTGCTTCAGCTCGTTCTCGATCTCGACCAGCTTCACCTTGTGCCGCAGCACCTTGTGCGCAATCTCCTCGTTGCCGGTCGCGAAGGCCGACAGGGCGAGGTCGAAGTTCTCGGAGACCTTCTCGTAGAAGCCCTCGAGCTCCTTCCAGCCCTCGTCGCTGAACACGAGGCCGTGGCTCACCCGCTTCTGCGCCAGCGACAGGATGTTCTTGTTCACGATGTCGCCCACGTTCTCGATGTCGGCGGTGAGCGTGATGAGCGTCATCTGGCGCTGCACCTGCTCCGCGGTCATCTTCTCGAGCGCGAGGCGCGCCAGGTAGAAGCGGATCTCGCGGTTCAGGATGTCGACCTTGTCGTCGCGCGCCTCCACGTCGGCCAGCAGGTCGAGGTCCTTCTCGGCGAGCACGGTGAGCGAGTCCTTGAACATGTCGGCCACGATGTCGGCCATGCGCAGGAACTCGCGCTGGGCGTCGGCGCAGGCGAGCGCCGGCGCCTCGAGCGCGCTCGGGTCGAGGTACTTCGGGCGGAACTTGGGCTCGCGCTCGGGCGGGCGGTACCACTTCTCGAGGAGCCGCGCCCCGATCTCCACCGAGGGCAGGAACAGGATCGAGAGCGCCACGTTGAACAGCGTGTGGCTGTTGGCGATCTGCCGGGCCACGCCGGGCGCCGTGAGCGTCACCAGCCGCTCGAACGGGCCGAGCAGGGGAAAGACCGCGGCGGCGCCGATGATCTTGAAGAGGAAGTGGGAGACGGCGACGCGCTTGCCGGCCGGCTCGGCCGAGAGCGCGAGCATCACCGGCGTGAAGGTCGTGCCCACGTTGGCGCCCACCACCATGGGCAGCGCCGCGTGCAAGGACAGCGCGCCGGACTGCGAGGCCGAGATCAAGAGGCCGATCACCGGGGCGGAGCCCTGCAGCAGCACCGTGACCACCGCGGAGGAGAGGGCGGCGACGGCGGGGTTGCCGTCGAGGTACCGGATCACCTCGGCGAAGTGCGGCGAGGCGGACAGCGGGTCGGCGGCGTCGCCCATGAGCTTCATGCCGAAGAAGAGCAGCCCGAGCCCCAGGATCATCTGGCCGCCGTAGCGGGTGCGCCGCTTCTTCGCCGCGAAGCGCAGGAAGAAGCCCGCCGCCACGAGGATCAGCGCGTAGGTCGAGAGGCGCAGCGCGATGATCTGCACGACCACGGTGGTGCCCACGTCGGCGCCCAGGAGCACCGCGTTCGCCTGCGACAGGCTCACGAGGCCCGAATCCGCGAAGCCCACGAGCATCACCGTCGCGGCCGTGGAGGACTGCAAGAGGATGCTGGTGATGCCGCCGGCCAGCACGCCCAGCAGCCGGTTGCCCGTCAGCGAGAAGAGGATGCTGCGGAGCTTGTCGCCGGCGAGGAGCTGCAGGCTGGCGCGGGTCTCCTCGAGCCCCAGCAAGAAGAGCGCGAGGCCGCCGAGGAGGCCGATGAGGTCCATGCCCGCCAAATGAGTCTCATTGTCGCGCCGCGTCGCCCGCAGCGCAAAGTTCTAGGCGAAGAGGGCTTCCACGTACTCGTGGGGGCTGAACGCCTTCAGATCCGCCACGGCCTCGCCCACGCCCACGTAGCGGATGGGGATCTTCAGCTCGTCGCAGATGCCGATCACCACGCCACCCTTGGCGGTACCGTCGAGCTTGGTGAGCGCGATGCCGGTCACGCCGAGCGATTCGTTGAACTGCCGGGCCTGCGCGATGGCGTTCTGGCCGTTGGTGGCGTCGAGCACGAGCAGCACCTCGTGCGGCGCGCCCGGGTGCGCCTTCTCGAGCACGCGCTTCACCTTCTTCATCTCGTCCATGAGCGGCGCCTTGGTGTGCAGCCGGCCCGCCGTGTCGACCACCACGTAGTCGGCGCCGGTCTCCTTGGCCCGCTTCACGGCTTCGAACGCCACGGCGCCCGGGTCGCTTCCCTCGGCCCCACGTACGAAGTCGGCCTTCGCGCGCTCCGCCCACACCGCGAGCTGCTCGGCGGCCGCGGCGCGGAAGGTGTCCGCCGCGCCCAGGACCACCTTGTGCCCCTGCGACGTCAGCTTGGCGGCGAGCTTGCCGATGGTCGTCGTCTTGCCCACGCCGTTGACGCCCACGACCATCCACACCGTGGGCGGCGTCGCCGCGCGCGCGTCGTGCCCGTTGGGCAGGGCGACGATCTTCTCCACGCTCGCCCGCATGGCGGCCTTGATCTTCTCCGCGTCCGAGAGCTCCCGGCGCGCGAGGCCGTCCTTCGCCATGTCGAGGAGCTGCATGGAGGTCTTCACGCCGATGTCGGCCGAGAGCAGCGCCTCCTCGAGGTCGGCCAGCACCTTCGCGTCGAGCTGCTTGTCGCCCCCGAAGATGGCGTTCAGCCGGCCCATGAGCCCGCCGCGCGTCTTGGCGAGCCCCTCGGCGAGCGTCTTGCCGGCTTCGGCCTGGATTCGCTGCTGCCGGGCGGCCTCCTCCTCGGCCCGGCGCTTCGCCTCCTCCTCGGCCTTCCGCTTGGCCTCGGCGGCCTCCGCGGCGAGGCGCTCTTCCTCGGCCCGCCGCTTCTCCTCCTTGCGCGCGGCCTCCTCGGCGCGGCGCGCGCGGTACGCTTCGCGCTTCCGTTCCTCTTCTTCTTCCTTGAGGCGCTTCTTCTCCTCGGGGGAGAGCGCCACCGCGGGAGGCGCCGGCGCCTCGGGCTTCTTCGCGACCGGGCGGGGAGGGGGCGCGGGCGGCCTGGCCTCGAGCTCCTTGGGCTTTGGCTCGGGCGGGAGCGGTCGCGCCGCGCGCCGGTTCGAGAGGAGGGCGACGGCGATCAGGATGAGCGCCACCGCCACGAGGGCGGCGGCGACGAGGATCAGCGTCCGGTCCTCCTGGAAGGAGAGGGCCCAGAGCGGCGCGAGGGGGTGCATGGCGAGGTGGCATATAGGCACGTCCCCGCCGGAATTCAATCGGTTGCGGCGCGAATTCGTTGACCGCGCTGGCGGGCGATGCTACGAACGGCGCCCGTGTCGAACCTCCGGTTCGCCATCCTCTTCGCCCTTCTCGTCGCCGCGGGCTGCTCGCAGAACTGCTCGTGCCTGATGCAGCGCGCGCAGAGCTCGTACGTGGCCCGCGAGGTGTTCCACCAGGCGGCCACGCAGGCGCACCTCGCCTCGCGCACCGCGCCGAAGCCGATGCACCCGGGCAAGGGCAAGTTCGGCGACCAGATCGAGTACCTGGGCTACGACGTGGACCCCGTGCAGCCGCAGGCGGGCGGCCCAGTGGCCATCACGTTCCACTACCTGGCGCTCAAGAACGTGGCGCGCGACTGGGAAGTGTTCGTGCACATCGACGACCGCGGCGGCCGCAACGAGCGCATCAACGGCGACCACTACCCGGTGAACAACGAGTTCCACACGAACCAGTGGAAGCAGGGCGACTACATCGCCGACCGGATCGCCTTCGTGATCCCCTCCTACCAGGCGCACAGCGCGCTGGATCTGTGGATGGGCTTCTACGACGGCGACGAGCGGCTGCCGATCTCGAACCCGAAAGAGTGCGAGAACGACGGGAACAACCGGCTGCTGGCAGGGACGCTGCAGCTGCCCTAGACCGATGGGCTCCTCACGGCGACCGATCATGGGAAGACCCCTGTTGCCGAAAAGCGGCACCGTCCCCGAGCTGAACGCGAAGCTGGCCACCCGGCTGCGGCAGCTCCGCCTGAGCCGCGCGCTCACGCAGGACGAGCTGGCCACGAAGGCCGGCATCTCGACCGACGCCGTCCGGCGCCTCGAGTACGGGATGTTCAGCCCGACGCTGCGCCTGCTCACCCAGGTCGCGCCCGTCCTCGGGATGACCGTCGCGGAGGTCATCGACCTGGGCGACGACACGCCCGCGGGGGCGCCCGTCGAAAGGCTGGCCGCGCTCCTGAAGGGCCGGCCCGAGCACGAAGTCGCGCTCGTCCTGCGCCTCGCCCGCGCCGCGTTCGCCGAGGAGTAGCCCGACCCGCGGCCCGCTCAGGGCTCGGTCCGCACCAGGCGCTGGCGGAGCACGCTCTCGAGGTTCAGGACGGCGGGCTCATCGAGGACGGCGAAGCGGAGCAGCTCCTTCACCTTGCCCCCGGGGTACACGACCTGCGTGGGCATGGGCTCGACGATGCCCAGCGCCGCGAGCTGCTCGAAGAAGGCGAGCGCGCGCGCCGAGGGCAGCTTCGGCGCCCCGGGGTTCTGCCGATAGGCCGCCAGGGCATCCTCGAAGAGGAACGGCAGATCGGTGAACAGCCGGAGGACCTCGGACATGCGGGCCGCCACGCCCAGCGCCAGCCCGTGTTCTTCGGCGCCCACGCTCAACGTCGCCTCGTGCCGCCGCACTCGCAGTCACCTCCATGAGGACCAAAGGTCGGCCCCAGGGCATGTCACCCGCAGCGCCAGCCTCGTGCAACCGGCAGTGCAGCACGAATCGCCGCCGTCAGCAAGCGCGGAGCGCGTGTTAACCATCCGGAAGTGTTGTGTTTTCTGGCCTCGGTCTCTTCGTCGCTGGGAGGCGACGGCTCGTGTGGGGCGTTCGCGCGCCAGGCCTCTGACGCCGCCGTCAATCCGCCGGCGTCGCTCCTCGCGCCGGTCCTCCCGCGAGCTAGCCTTCGACGCATGGCGGGCCGTCCCCTCGTATGTCTCTGCGCTCTCGGCGG
>DATJNL010000525.1:0-3175 GCA_035508175.1 Myxococcales bacterium | reverse complement strand
GTGGCCGGGTGGGTCAGGCCTAAGCTGCCAGTCTGACAGGCCGAGGGGGAGGGGGGCTGGACAGAATGACGGGGGCGTGTGCTACAAGCCGCCCCCCAATTGGCAGGCTGGTTGCAAGGACACCGGCGCGAGGACCACCATGGAGCATGGACCATCGCAGGAGCCACAGGGCGGCGAGCGCAGGGGGTCCCAGGACCTCTTCAAGGACCTCTGGTCCCAGGCGCTCGTCACCATGGGCGCCGCCGAGGAAGAGGTCAAGAAGCTCCTGGATCGTCTCTCCGAGGTGGTCGAGATCAAGCCTGACGACGTCCTCAAGTACCGCCGCGAGCTGTCCGAGCGCTTGCGGACCCAGCGGCGTGACCTCGAGAAGTCGGTCGAGGAAGGGCTGCGGCGGGCGCTTTCCCGGCTCAAGGTCCCGAGCCGCGAGGAGATCGACGCGCTGCGCGGCAAGATCGACGACCTGGGCGCGCGGCTGGAGCGGCTCAGCAGCCGGCGCCGTGCCCCGACCGGAGGCGCGAAGCGATAGGCCATGAGATCCGGCCACGCAAATAGCCTCGGTGGGATGGCGCGTGGCCTGGCGCAGGCCTTCGCGCTGCCGGGCTGCTCGCGCCTCGCGCTGGTGGGCGTCTGCCTCTGGCTGGGCTGGACCTCGACCACCCCCGCCTCGCGGTGGGCCGACGTGCCGGTCGACATCGAGACCGCCGCCGCCCCGGCCGTCCAGGATCCCGTGCGCGGCGAGGTCGACGCGCTCATCGGCGCGCAGAGCTGGGGAGATGCGGCCCAGCGGAGCCGCGTCGCCCGCGCAGTGGTCGAGGAGTCCCGCGCCGCGGGCTTCGATCCCCTGCTCGTCATGGCGGTCATCCAGGTGGAGAGCGAGGCGCAGGCCGGCGCCGTTTCGAGCGCCGGCGCGCGCGGCTTGATGCAGCTGCGGCCGCCCACCCTGCGCTTCGTCGCGTCGAGCGAGGGGCTGGGCAAGCCGGCAGGCGACGCGGCGCTCGACGACCCCGCGCTGAACGTGCGGCTCGGCGTGCGCTACCTCCACCGCCTGACGAAAGCCTTCGGCAACATGGGCGTGGCCCTGGTGGCCTACAACGCCGGCCCTCACCGCGTGAGCGGCTACCTGCGGGCCCGGCGCCCCATTCCCGACTCGCTTCGCGTCTACCCCCGGCGCGTCAAGGCGGCCTACCTGCGCCTCGTCGAGCAGCTGGGCGAGGGACCGGCGGTGGCCGACGTCGGGTTCCCGCCGTCGCCCGAGGTCGCCCTGCGGTGAGCCTGCGGGTCACCGAGATCTTCCACAGCATCCAGGGCGAGACCAGCCGGACCGGGTTGCCGTGCGCCTTCGTGCGCTTCACCGGCTGCGACCTGCGCTGCGGCTACTGCGACACCGCCTACGCCTTCCAGGGGGGCGAGGACATGACCTGCGCGGCGATCGTCGAGCGGCTCCTCGCGTGGCCCACGCGCTTCGTGACCCTCACCGGGGGCGAGCCGCTGCTGCAGAAGGAGCTCCCGGAGCTCGCCCGCCAGCTCCTCGAGCAGGGTTTCACGGTCGCCGTCGAGACCCATGGCCAGCTGCCCGTCTCCAAGCTGCCCCGCGAGGTCATCAAGATCGTCGACGTGAAGACCCCCGGAAGCGGCGAGGAGGCCAAGGATCTGTCGATCCTGGACGAGCTCGACGGGAAGGACGAGCTGAAGTTCGTCGTCTGCTCCCGCGGCGACTTCGACTGGTCGCTCGACCTGGTGCGCCGCCGCCGGCTGGAGGGCCGGGTGCCGCTCCTCTTCTCGCCGAGCTTCGAGCAGGTGGAGGCGCGGGCCCTCGCGGCCTGGATGCTCGAGGCCGGGGTCCAGGCGCGCTTGAACCTCCAGGCGCACAAGTACATCTGGGGCAAGGACGCGCGGGGCGTCTAGCCGGGCTCAGCCCAGGTGCAGCTCCTCGAGCAGGGCACGGCTCGCGAGCCGCTTGCCGAGCTGGTGCTCGAGGTAGCGCCACAGGAGGGCTCGCGCGTCGGGGGGAAGCGCCACGCTGGCTCCGCCCTGCACGGCCGCGAGCGCCTGCAGCGCTTCCCCGCGGGCCCGCATCGCGCCGGGCCCGCGCGGCGGGCAGCGCGCGCACAGGCGCCCCCCTTCCGACGGATCGAGGAGCTCCGGCGGCAGCGGGCCGCCGCCGCAGCGCACGCAGGCCGTGAGCTGGGGGGCCAGGCCCGCCACGCCGAGGGCTTGCAGGACGAAGCCGAACAGATCGTCGAAGCGCAGCCGCGCGTCGAGCGAGCGCAGGAAGGCTGCGAGCAGCTCGTACAGCTCGGGGCTCGGGTCGGCCTCGCGGGACAGCTCGGCGCAGAGCTCGCAGGCGGCGCCGGCGCACGCGATGGCCTCGAGCGAGCCGCGCAGCGCGGCGAGGGTCCCCTCGGACGCGAGCTCCGCGAGCCGCCACAGCTCGCCCCGGCGCGGCGACGCCAGGCGGGCCTGGACGATCGAGAACGGTTCCAGCGCGGTCCCCGCGAAGCGGCGCTTGCTGCGGCGGGCGCCCGGCGCGAAGGCCGAGACGCGACCCCGGTCGGCGGTCAACAGCCACAACACCTGATCGGACTCGCCGTGGTCGAAACGGCGCAGGACCACGGCGGCAGTGGTGATCTCCATCGTTCAGTGCCGCCACAGCCGGAGCCACGCGAGTCCCACGGCCCCGGCGGCCAGCAGCAGGCCGGCCGCCGCGAGCAGCGCCCGGGGGAGCAGAGGCCGGCTCGCACGGGCGGGCTCCTGGGCCGGTTCACCCGCCTGCCGGGCCTCGCGGTAGCGGAGCACGGCCTCGTCGGCCGAGAGCCCGATGCAGGCGGCGTAGCTGCGGATGTAGCCAACCGTGAAGGCCTCGCCCGGCAAGGCGTCGAAGCGATCTTCCTCGAGGGCGGCCACGGACGGCGGCGGGAGGCGTGTGGTGCGGGCGACGTCCTCGCGGGTCAGCGCCCGCAGCTCTCGCTCCCGCGCGAGCCACGCCCCGAACGAGCTCACTGCATCAGCTTGAGGAGCCGTGCGCACTCCGTGCCCAGATCGGTGTCCTTCGAGGCCTTCGCGTCCGCGCAGGCCTCGAGCTCCTGGCGGGCGCGGTCTTGCTTGCCTTCCTTGAGCAGCACCAGCGCCAGCCGGTAGTCGGCCTCGGGGAAGTCCGGGCACTTCTCGTGGAAGG
>DATJNL010000524.1:0-15733 GCA_035508175.1 Myxococcales bacterium | reverse complement strand
ATCCTGCCCGCGATGGGCGTGGTCAGCGAGGTGGTGGCCTGCTTCTCGCGCAAGAACCCGTTCGGCTACAAGGCGATCGCGATCTCGTCGATGGGCATCGCCTTCGTGGGCTTCCTCACCTGGGGCCACCACCTCTTCGTCTCCGGCCAGTCCACCTTCGACGCGGGCGTCTTCGGCGCGTTCTCGATGCTCGTCGCGATCTTCTCGGCGGTGAAGGTCTTCAACTGGGTGGGCACCATGTACAAGGGCTCGATCTCGTTCACGACACCGCTCGCGTACGTCTTCGGCTTCCTGTTTCTCTTCGTCTTCGGCGGCATGACCGGCGTGGCGTTCGCCACCGTGCTCCTCGACGTCCAGTGGCACGACACGTACTTCGTCGTCGCGCACTTCCACTTCATCATGGCCGGCGGCGCCATCATGGGCTTCCTCGCCGCCCTGCACTACTGGTTCCCGAAGATGTTCGGCCGGCTCTACCCCGAGCGCTTCGGGCTCACCGCCTTCTTCCTGGTGTTCCTCGGCTTCCTCATCACGTTCACGCCGCAGTTCTTGCTGGGCAACATGGGAATGCCGCGCCGCTACTACACGTACCCCGCGCGCTTCCACACCTTGCACGTGATCTCGACGATGGGCTCGTGGATCCTCGGCGCGGGCTTCCTGCTGATCCTGCTCTACCTGGTGTGGTCCCTCCGGTACGGAGACGTGGCCGGACCGAACCCCTGGGGCTCGGAGGGCTTCGAGTGGCGCGGGACCTGCCCGCCCGGCGAGGTGAACTTCGACGAGGTGCCGGTGTTCACGCACGGAGCCCACGCCTACGAGCTCGTGGAGTCGGAGGACGCGCATGGCGGCTGAGACGTCCCACCTCGCGCACCACTACGGGGGCATGGCCGCGCAGGTCCACGCGGCGCGCCTGGGCATGTGGCTGTTCCTGGGCACCGAGGCGCTGCTCTTCGGCGTGCTCTTCACCGGCTACTCCTTCTACCGCTTCCTCTTCGCGAGCAGCTTCGCGCTCGCGAGCGAGCACCTCGACATCGCCTACGGGACCATCAACACGTTCGTGCTGATCACGAGCAGCTTCTCGGTGGCGATGGCGCTCCACTACACGAAGCACGGCGCCCGCCGCCGCGCGCTCCTGGCGCTCGGCGTGACCCTGACCCTCGCGGCCGCGTTCCTGGTCATCAAGGGCTTCGAGTGGGCCAACGACTTCCGCGAGGGGATCTTCCCGGGCCCCTACTACACGGGAGCGCTGAAGGACGTCCAGGGAGCCGCCCTCTTCTACAACTTCTACTTCCTGATGTGCGGGCTCCACGGCATTCACGTGATCGTCGGCATCGGCGTCCTCTCGTGGATGACCTACCGCGTGGCGAGCGGCTACTACCACCCCGGCTACTCGACGCCGCTGGAGCTCGGGGCCATGTACTGGCACCTCGTCGACATCATCTGGATTTTTCTTTACCCGTTCCTCTACCTCGTCACGTAGCCTGGAGGTCCCCGTGGTCGAGCACGCCCCCGCAGAGCCCTCTCCGCTTCGCTACCTCCTCGTCTGGCTCACGCTCGTCGTGCTGACGTTCGTGACCTGGCGGCTCGTCTACTTCGATCGCGGCGCGACCGGCTTCTTCCTCGGCTTCGGCATCGCCGTGGCCAAGGCGACGCTCGTGGCGCTGTTCTTCATGCACCTGTGGGATCAGCGCGGCATCAATCGCCTGGTCTTCGTGGTGGCGCTCTGCTTCCTTGGCATCTTGATCGGGCTCGTGGTCGCCGACGCCGGCACGCGCTTCCCGCTGGCCATCCTGCGCGGGCCCGTGCTGGCGGTGCCGCAACGATGAGCGCGGTGATCGACGAGCGGCGGGCCGCCGCCCGCGCCGGCGCGGCCCTCGTCGAACGGGGCATGCGGGTCGGGCTCGGCAGCGGCCGTACCGTCGCGCTCCTCATCCGGGAGCTGGGCCGGCGCGCCCGCGGCGGCCTGCGCTTCCGTTGCGTCGCCGCCTCCCGGGCCAGCGCGGCGCTCGCCCGGGCGCAGGGCCTCACCCTCGAGGAGCTCGGCCCCCGCGGCCTCGACCTCGCCCTCGACGGCGCTGACGAGGTCGATCCGCGTCGCCGGCTGTTGAAGGGCGGAGGAGGCGCACTCACCCGCGAGCGGGTCGTGCTCGCGGCCGCACCCCGGCGGGTCATCGTCGTGGACGAGGAGAAACGGGTCCCCCGCCTCGGCCACCGCGCCCGGCTCCCGGTCGAGATCCTGCGCTTCGGTGCCGCGCGCACGCAGCGCCTCGTGGCCGAGCTGCTCGGCGGCGCCGTTCTCCGGCGGCGAGGTCGCGGCCTCTACGTCACCGACAACGGCGGTCTGCTCCTCGACTGCCCGCTCGCGGCGCGCCGCGACCTCGACGGTCTGCAGCGGGCCCTCGACCGGCTTCCGGGCGTCATCGACTGCGGCCTGTTCCTCGACCTCGACCCCGAGGTGATCGTCGGCGAAGATGCCGGCTGATGCCGTTCGTGCGGACGATCGCCTGTGCCGCTTCGCTGCTGCTCCTCGCGGGCACGGCGCGCGCCGCCGGTTTCGATCACGGCACCGTCAGCAACGGCTGGGCCGCGGCCACCATCGGCACGACCACCGCCCAGGTGGATGCGTTCTATCCTCACCTCTACGCCGCCCACGATCCCCAGACGACGACGCCGAGCCTCCTGCAAGGGGTCTACTTCGGCTTGCGCGCGGACGGGAGCCAGAGCTGGCTCTACCAGCAGCCCGTGGCCTGGGGCGGCTACCCCGGCCAGGGCACCGTGTTCGAGCTGATCCAGGCGGCCCCGGGCCAGCTCACCGCCGAGAGCTACGCCTTCGCCCCCGACGACTTTCCGGCACCGGCGATCGTGGTGGCGCTCCACGTCACGAACGGCTCAGCGGCAACGCTCTCCGGCGGCGCCGCCTTCCTGTTCGTCTCGCCGTCGGTCGGCGGCGGGACCGGCAGCGTCTCGAGCGAGACCCTCGCCTACGACGACAGCGCGGACGCCTTCACGTTGGCGGGCGCTTCCGGGTCGCTGGTGGCCTTGAGCCTTTCGCCCTCGGCGCACCACGGGGAGTCGCCGACCGACGTGATCGGCACGGTCAACGCCGGCAACGACCTCCCGGACACCAGCGGCCCCACCACGCAGGACGACGCGGCCGCCGCCTGGGAGTGGGCTCTGCCGGCCCTGGGCCCCGGGCAAGACGCGTGGGTCGGCGCGATCGTCCTCGCCTCGGGCAGCGGGCTCGCGACGCTCCAGGGATACGTGGACGGCCGATCCGTGCAGGCGCTGGTCCAGGCCCAGGAGCAGCGGGACGCGGCCGCGCTCGCGGCGGCCCAGCTCCCGGCCGGCTCGAGCCCGGCGGAGACGCAGGTGGCGCAGCAGCAGCTCTCGATCCTCAGGATGGCCCAGGTGCAGGAGCCGAACGGCGACGGCGGCTCGCCGCACGGGGCGCTGCTGGCCTCGCTGCCGCCGGGCCAGTGGACCATCACCTGGGTCCGCGATTCCTGCTACGCCATCGTGGCGCTCGCCCGAGCCGGCCTGGTGCAGCAAGCGGTCGACGCCCTCTCCTTCCTGCTCAGCGCCCAGGTCGGCGGCTACCAGTCGTACGTGGGCCGGCCCTACGGCGTCTCCGTCTGCCGCCACTACGGCGACGGGGAGGAATGGAGCGACACGAACCAGGACGGACCCAACGTCGAGCTCGACGGCTTCGGCCTCGTGCTCTGGGCCACGAAGGCCGTGCTGGACGCCGGCGGCGCGACGGCGAGCGCGGCGCTTGCGCCTTTCGCATCCCGCCTCATCGACCTCGTGGCCACGCCCCTGAGCCAGCTCACCGACGGGACGGGGCTCATCACCCCCGATTCGAGCATCTGGGAGGTGCACTGGGACGGCCAGCAGCAGCACTTCACCTTCACCGACGCCGCCGCGGTCGCGGGCCTGGCCGCGGCGCCATCGATCGCGCGGGCGTTCGGCCTCGCCGACCCGGGCTTCGGGGCCGCGGCGCGGTCCCTCGCACTGGCGATGCAGGCGAAGCTCGTCGACGGTACAGGGGCGTTTGCGGGCACGCTCGAGGGCGTCGGCGGCCAGGGCGACGATCACGACGCTGCGGCGATCGAGGCCTACGCGCTCGCCGGTCTCGACCCCACGGCCACGATCGCGGCCGTCCAGGCAGATCTGGGCGTCGCTTCCGGCCTCGGCTACCGGCGGGACGACCAGGGCAGCAGCTACGACGAGTCCGAGTGGGCCTTCGTCGACCTGCGCTTGGCGGCGGCCGAGTTCGGAATTGGGCAAGTGGCGCCGGCGCAGAAGCTCCTCGACCGGGTGACCGACGCAGCCCAGCAGGCCTACGGCTTGATCCCGGAGCTCTACGATCCCGCCACCGGCGCCTACGCCGGAGCGGTGCCGATGGTCGGTTTCGGCGCCGCCGCCTACCTGCTGGCGCTGCAGGCCCGCGCGGCCGGCGTCGTGTCTCCCACCGATTGGAGCTCGGCCGACGCGGGTACCCTCCCGTCGGACGGAGGGGAGACGAGCACACAGGCCGACGCCGGCCATCCTCTCGCCGTCCCGCCGCCCGGATCGTGCGGCTGCGGGAGCGCGGGTGGCGAGGCCTTCGCGTTGATTCTCGCCATCCTGGCGCTGTCGCTGCGGCGGCGGCCTGGGCGTGGGCTGGTGCGCGCGGGGCGGCCGTCGTAGGCTCGGCTACACTCCCGAGGTACCACCTGAGAGCCTTCCTTGCCTCAACCGCGCTGCTGGCGCTGGTCGCCTGCTGCTATAGCCCCACCGGAGAGGGCACCGGCGGGAGCGGCGCTTCGGGCTCGGGCACCGGCGGCCTCCTGGGCTCGACCGGCGGCGCGCCATCCGGTTCGTCGGGCGCGGCCGGAGCGAGCACGGCCGCATCGTCGTCCGGCGGCGGGACGAGCAGTGGCAGCTCCACGGGCGGGTCCACTGGAGCGGCTTCCAGCTCGTCGGGAGGGAGCGGCCCGAGCCTCTGTGTCCAACCGTCGTCGCTGAACTTCGGCGACGTTCAAGTGGACGGAACGCCTGCGACGCTCGTCGTCACCTTCGAGAACTGCGGCCCCGGGCCCCTGAACGTCGCCTTTGCGTCGATCTCGGGGCCCGACGCGGCCGACTTCGGCGACCAGGGCCCGCAGAGCACGCCACTGGCTCCGGGCGCCACCCTCGACGTCTCCGTGACCTATGCGCCGTCCGCGCCTGGACCCTCGAGCGCCTTCCTGCCCTACACCCCATGCACCGACTGCGAGCCCCAGGCCATCGCCCTCAGCGGCACCGGTGTCGACGGCAACCTGGTCTTCACGCCCAGCCCGATCGAGTTCGGCAACGTGCCGGAGGGCAGCACGGCCACCATGGTCGTGACCGCCACCAACCTCGGCACCGAGCCGCTGACGGTGACGAGCTTCGGGGTCTCCGCCGACGGCAACGCCTTCGCGCTCTCGGAGCTGCCCGCGCTCCCCCTGGCGCTCGCCCCGCAGCAGAGCGCCACCTTCACGGTGAGCTATTCCCCGAGCGGCTCGGCGGGGGGTGATTCCGGCACACTGCTTGCGAACTGGACGGTGGCCGATCCGGCGGTCGGCAACCGCCAGGCCAACGACGACCTCTCCGGCCTCTGACCGCGGCCTCAGGAGCTGCACGTGCTGGAGCAGTTGCCGCTCGTGTCGCAGAACGTCGAGTTGATCGGCGAGGGCGAGCAGGTGGTCGACCCGCTGGTGTGCGGGTTGTCGGTGGACACGCCCGTGCACCAGTTCCAGTAGCTGATCGGGCTCGGGTTGTCCGTGAGCAGCGAGTCGTCGATGATCAGCTGGGCATTCGAGCCGTCGGCGGTGAGGAACACGGCGGCGCCGAACTCGTTCGCCGAGTTGTCGCGGATCTCGCTCCCGCAGATGGTCAGGGCCACGCCATCGCCGCCGTCCTTGTAGAGGGCGCCCCCGTTGCCGCCCGAACCGATCTCGTTCTGGCCGTTGTTGATGCACGTGCACTGGGTGGGATCGTCGTTGTTCGCGCCGGTGCCCACCGCGCTGTTGCCCTCGAAGAGGCTGTTGAAGATGAAGGCGCCCGCCCAGAGCATGCCCACGGCGCCCGCGTTGCTCGCCGTGTTGTCCTCGAAGGTGCTCTGCGCGATGTAGGCCGGGCTCCCGGTGCCGTACAGGTAGATCGCGCCGCCGCCCGTGTCGGGCCCCAGCAGGGCCGCCTGGTTGTCGGCGAAGGTGCAGTCGATGATCCGCACGTTGCCGTCCTGCACGTACAGCGCCCCGCCCTCGCCGTCGTCGTAGCCGGTGGAGCACGCGGTGTTCGAGATGCCGCCGTCGGGCCCGCAGGGCGGAATGGCGTCGGTCGGCGTGGACTTGCCGTTGATGAGCCGCAGGTGCTGCAGCGTGAGCGTGTCCTGATTCACCCGCCAGCTGCCCGCGTGGGTCCAGTTGAGGATCTGCACCGCGTTGCCGCCGTCGAGGGTGATCAGGTCGCCGCCATCGATGACGATCTGGATGGGCGCCTGGTGGGCGTACTCGTTGGTCGTGGGCGGGGTGAGCGTCGAGGTGACCAAGATGGTCACCGGCGCCGGGCCGCAGCTGAAGGTGATGATGCCGCCCTGGGCCACCGCGCTCGCCAGCGCCGCGAACGTGCAGCTCGCGGGTGTGCCGTCGCCAACCACCGTGGTCGGGTGGCTCGTGTCGACGGGTTGCGCCTCGCTCGGCAGCGTCAGGGTGGTGCAGGAGCCGTCGGGATTCCCCGCGGGCGGCCAGGCGCCCGTGCTCGCGCCGGTGGTGCCGCCCGAATTGGCGCCGCCGGACGTGGTTCCGGCGGAGCTCGACGCCCCGGTGGTCCCCGCAGAGCTCGAGCTCCCGGAAGCGGTCCCGCCGGTGGCGCTTCTCCCCGTGGAGGTCCCGGTGGAGGTCGAACGGCCCGTGCTGCTCCCGGCGGTGCCACCGCCCGCATGGCCCGTGGTCGACGAGGCCGCGCCCGTGGCCGACTGCGTCGTGCCCCCGGAGGTGCTTCCCGAGGTCGGGTGGCTGCCTCCGCTGGTCGCGCCGGACGCCCCCGCCCCTCCACACGCCACCAGGACCGCCAGGCTCAAGGGTGCAAGTCTCATGGCCACCTCAGCGTTTGGATCGAGATGCGGCCATCGTAGCGCGATCGGCCTGCCTCCGGGAGGGAGCCCCGGCCACGGTGGACGGCGCGGCCAGGCTGCATTCGGATCGCATGGGAGCTCGCCCGCGCGCTTCAGAACCGGCCGCTCAGCGCGAGGCGCCACCCGCGCTCGTCGCGCTGGAGTGCCAGCGTGGGATCGAAGCGCCGCAGCTGCTCGTGGTAGCGGCCGGCGCGTCCGTTGTTCACCGTGTCGATGATCAGGAACGGCAGGCCGATGGCGAACAACCCCACGCCCACCCCTTTGAAGAGGTCCTGGTTGGCGACGAACCCGTAGGTGGCGAGGCCGGCCCCCGCGACGGTGAGCGCCAGCTCCACGGCGCGGTAGTACACGAAGCGCGCCTGGGTGCCCTCGATGTGCGCGAGCTCGTCCCGCCGGAAACCGGCGGCATCGGTCGCGAGCAGGGCGCGGTAG
The DNA here is from genome assembly GCA_035508175.1 of Myxococcales bacterium. Lineage (GTDB taxonomy): Bacteria > Myxococcota > Myxococcia > Myxococcales > JAKAPL01 > DATJNL01. Next base: position 8,163 of record DATJNL010000524.1, on the reverse strand, counting down.
TGAGCGACCTCGGCGCGCACCTGGAAGACGTAGAACACGGCTCCGATCCCCTCGAGCACGCCGAGGGAGAGGAGCGGCACGCCGGCCCCGCGCGCGAAGTCCGACCGCTGCGCGACCAGCGGCACGCCGGCGCCCACGCAGGCCACGCTGAGCCCGAGCACCACCCACGCCGAGTCCTCCTCGCCGCCGTAATAAGAAAGGATGTCGCCTTCCACCGCGGCGGCCGCAACCGGCTGCGCGGGCTGCGCCGGAGTGGGTGCCGGCGCGGCGATGGCGAGGCTCGGCCAGGCGAGCAGCAGGAAGAGCGGAAGGCGCACGAGCGAAGGTCCGCGTTCTTTCTAGCAGCCGACCCTGCCACTGTCGCCAAGCCGCGGCCGGCCAGCGAAGCGAAGCTCCGCGCGCGCCCGCTTGAGCCCGGGCGAAGCCCACGGTATGCGTCACGGGTGCCGTTCCTTCCCCTCCTCGCCGCCATCGCCGGGGCCGCGCATCCGCCGGCCCAGGCCGACGACGACCCCTACGCCTGGCTCGAGCAAGTCCACGGCGAGCGCGCGCTGGCCTGGGTGCGCGCCCGCAACGCCGAGGTCGAGCAGGAGATCGCCGCGGGGCCGCGCTTCGAGGCGCTCACGGCGTCGATCCGCGAGGTGCTGGACTCGAAGGCGAAGATCCCGATGGTCGTTCGCCGCGGGAGCTTCTACTACAACTTCTGGAAGGACGAGGCCCACCCGCGCGGGCTGTGGCGGCGGGCCACGCTCGCGGAGTACCGGAAGGAGCAGCCGGCGTGGGAGACGCTGCTCGACGTGGACGCGCTCGCGGCCGCCGGGCACGAGAACTGGGTCTGGGAGGGCGCCGTCTGCCTGCGACCGGACTACCGGCGCTGCCTGCTGCGGCTCTCGCGCGGCGGCGCCGACGCGGTGGTGGTGCGCGAGTTCGATCTCTCGACCAGGGCCTTCGTACCCGGCGGCTTCACGCTGCCCGAGGCGAAGACCGACGTGGCCTGGCGCGATGTCGACGCCATCTACGTGGGCACCGACTTCGGACCGGGGTCGCTCACCACGTCGGGCTACCCCCGCGTCGCCAAGCTCTGGCGCCGCGGCACACCGCTCGCCGAGGCCAAGCAGGTCTTCGAGGGCAAGCCCGAGGACGTGAGCGTGTCGGCCTACCGCGACCTCACCCCCGGCTTCGAGCGCGACTTCGTGACCCGCGCCCTCGACTTCTTTTCGAGCCAGAAGTTCCTGCTCCGCCCCGACGGCCAGCTCGCCCGCATCGAGATCCCGGACGACGCGGACCTCGACGTGGAGCGCGAGTGGATGCTGGTGCGGCTGCGCACGGCCTGGACCGTGGGCGCGACGACCTACCCGTCGGGCACCCTGCTGGCCGCGCGCTTCGACGACTTCCTGGCGGGCAAGCGCGACCTGGTGGTCGTCTTCGCGCCCACCGCGACCGCGGCGCTGCAGGCCTGGAGCTGGACGCGCCACTACCTGATCCTCGACATCCTCGACGACGTGCGCAGCCGCATCGAGATCCTCACGCCGGGCGCCTGGACGCGGCGCGACCTCGGCGGGCTGCCGCCCCTCGACTCCGTCCACGCCTACGGCACCGACGCGGACGTGGACGACGAGGCCTTCGTCACGCGCGAGGGGTTTCTCACGCCCACGACGCTCTCACGGGTCGAGCTGCCTTCCGAGACGCAGGACGTTCTGAAGCGCAACCCGGCATTCTTCGACACGACCGAGCTCGCCGTGCGCCAGTTCTTCGCGCGCTCGAAGGACGGCACCCGCGTGCCCTACTTCGTGGTGGGCCCCGAGCACCCGCGCAAGGACGCGCTCACCATGCTCACCGGCTACGGCGGCTTCGAGGTGTCGGAGCTGCCGTTCTACGACGGCGGCACGGGGCGCGGCTGGCTCGCGGGCGGCGACTTCCTCGCGGTGGCGAACATCCGCGGCGGCGGCGAGTACGGCCCGGCCTGGCACCAGGCGGCGCTGAAGGCCAACCGGCCGCGCGCCTACGAGGACTTCGCGGCGGTCGCGCGCGACCTGGTCGCCCGCAAGATCACGAGCCGGAAGCGGCTCGGCATCTACGGCGGCAGCAACGGCGGCCTGCTCATGGGCAACATGCTCACCGAGTACCCCCGGCTGTTCGGCGCCGTGGTCTGCGGCGTGCCGCTCCTCGACATGAAGCGCTACACCCACCTCTCCGCAGGCGCCTCCTGGATCGCGGAGTACGGCGACCCCGACAAGCCGGACGAGTGGGCCTTCATCCGGAAGTTCTCTCCCTACCAGAACGCCCGCGCGGACGTGCGCTACCCGCCGGTCCTCTTCTTCACCTCCACGCGCGACGACCGCGTCGGCCCGGTCCAGGCGCGCAAGATGGCGGCAAAGCTCCTCGCCATGGGCCACGACGTCCGCTTCTACGAGAACATCGAGGGCGGCCACGGCGCCGCCGCCAACAACGCCGAGCTGGCCTTCCAGAAGGCGCTCCGCTACGCCTACCTGCGCGCGCGCCTGGGGAAGCCTACCCGCAGCTCCCGCTGAAGCAGCTCTGCCCGGGCTCGCAGACGATCCCGCAGGCGCCGCAGTTGGCGGCGTCGTCGCCCAGGTCGATGCAGTCGGTGCCGTAGCCGCAGCACTTGCCCGCGCCGCCATCCGAGAGCGCGCAGGGGCCGGCGTCCCCGCACGCGGGGGGAGGCGCCGATTCGTTGCAGCCCGCGCAGAGCAGCGCGGCGAGGAGGAGGGCCCGCGTCACGGAAGCGGCGGAAGTGTAGCAGAACGCTCGGGGAATGGTCTAACCTGGGCGCGTGCAACGTCCCGTCGCCGGCAGCGTGGCCGACACCGCCGCCTGGGCGCGAACCGTCGTCGAGCGCGTCGAGCGCGCCATCGTGGGCAAGCGCGCCACGGTCGAGCAGTGCCTGGTGGCGGCGGTGGCCGGCGGCCACCTCTTGATCGAGGATGCGCCCGGGGTGGGCAAGACGACCCTGGCGCGGTCGCTGGCGGGAGCCCTTGGGCTCTCCTTCGCCCGGGTGCAGTGCACCTCGGACCTCCTGCCGTCCGACATCCTGGGCGTCAACGTCTTCGAGCAGGCCACGGGGAAGTTCCAGTTTCGCGCGGGGCCGATCTTCCACGAGGTGGTGCTCGTCGACGAGCTGAACCGAGCCTCGCCACGCACCCAGAGCGCGCTCCTCGAGGCCATGGCCGAGGGCTCGGTGTCGCTCGAGGGCCAGGCGCACGCCCTGCCCCGGCCTTTCGTGGTCCTGGCGACGCAGAACCCGCTCGAGCACGCGGGCACCTATCCCCTGCCGGATTCGCAGCTCGACCGCTTCCTCATGCGCGTGTCGCTGGGCTATCCCCCGGGCGACGCCGAGCGGCGGCTCGTGGAGGAAGACGGCCGCCGCGCCGAGGCGGCGCCCCTTCCGCCGCCCGGCGATGGCGCCGCTGCCCTGCTCGGCGCGCAGGCGGCCGCGCGGACGGTGCGCGTGGCCCCCGAGATCGCCGACTACCTGATGCGGCTGGTGGAGGCCACCCGCCACAGCCCCCACCTCGCCATGGGAGCCTCGACGCGCGGCGCCCTGCTGCTCGCCCGCGCCGTCCGCGCGCGCTGTCTGCTCCGAGGGCGCGACTATGCCCTGCCCGACGACGTGAAGGCCCTGCTCGCGCCCTGCCTCGGCCATCGCCTCACGCTCGCGGGGAACCGGCAGGGGCGGCTGGCGGAGACGGACCGCATCCTCGCCGACATCGCCGAGCGCACGCCGGTGCCGTGACGACCGCGTCGGCCGTCCTGCCGCGCCGGCGGCGCCGCTTCCGTGCGCCCCGGCAGCTCCGCATCATGCGGGCCGGCTGGTTCTACCTCGCCCTGACCGTGGCGATGGGATTCGCCGCCGAGAACACGGGCAACAACCTCGTCTACCTGACCTGCGGGCTCATGCTCGGCGTGATCGTCGCGTCGGGTCTCCTCTCGGAGCGCACGCTGCGCGGCCTCGCGGTGGAGCGGCAGCTCCCGTCGCGCGCCGTGGCCGGCCGACCGACCCTCGTGGGCCTCGCGGTGCGCAACGACAAGCGCGCCGCCTCGTTCGGCGTGCTCGTCGAGGACGAGGCGACCGCCGGCCGCTGCCAGCTCCCGCTGGTGGGCGCTTGCGAGCGCGAGGCGCGCTCGTACTCGTTCGTGCCCGCGAAGCGCGGCCGGCTGCGCCTCTCCACGGTACGCGTGGCCACGCGCTTCCCCTTCGGCCTCTTCGAGAAATCGCTGGAGCTGGAGCGGCCCGCGGAGATCGTGGTCCGGCCGGAGCCGCTCGCCGCGGAGCTGCCCCTGCCGGGCGACCTGGCCGCCCTGGGCGAGAGCCCGGCCAACGCCGCGGGCGACGGCCAGGACCCCTGGCAGCTCCGGCTGCACCGCGAAGGCGAGGACGCCCGCGCCATCGCGTGGACCGCCAGCGCCCGCGCCGGGATGCTCATCTCGCTGGATCGCGAGCAGGCCGAGCGGCGGCGCTTTGGCTTGACGCTGCCGGCCGGAGTCCCGCGCGCGGCCTTCGAGCTCGCGGTGCGCCAGGCCGCCTACGTGGCGGAGGTCCTGTCGTCGCGCGGGATCGGCCTCTCGCTCTCGCTGGGAGAGCGGGAGCTGGTGCCGCCGGGCGACGGGCCGGCCCACCTGGAGCGATTGCTCGACGCGCTCGCGGAGTGCGAGCCGTGAGCGGCGAGGGGCGCTTCCTGCTCCTGCAGCGCGGCGCGCTCTTCGGTGCCGCCGCGGCCGCGTTCGCCGCCGTGGCGGTGAGCGAGGCGCTGCCGCCGCTGGCCCTCGCGGGGTTCGGGGCGGCCTGGTGCCTGGGCCTGTTCGTCCGGGAGGACGCCTCGGCGCGCGTCGCGCAGGCGGTCAACCTCGCCACGGTGGTCCTGGTCCTCTGGATCCTGCTGCCGGCCTTCGCCCACCGCGAGACCCTGCCCGTGGCGGCGGCGGAGACCGCGCTCGTGCTGTGCGGCAACCGCCTGCTCGTCCGGCGGAGCGCCGCCGACGATGGCATGTTGCACCTGTCCTGCTGGCTGATCCTCGCCTCGGGCGCCGCGCTCACCGGCGAGCTCGTGTACGGCCTGTGCCTCGTCGCCTACGCCGCCCTCGCCTCGACGTCGATGATGCTGTCGGAGCTGCGGCGAGGCATCGAGGAAGAGAGCCCGGAGCAGGCGCACGCGCTGCTGGCGGCCCCCGAGCTCGTCTCGCGGCGGCTGCTGGGCTTTGCGGCATCGCTCGGCGTGTTCTCGGCCGGTTTCGGCGTGCTGGTCTTCCCGCTCTTCCCGCGGACGCAGCTCGGCTTCCTGCGCGGCCTCGGCGGCGGCCGGCCCACCACCGGCGTGAGCGATCGCGTGGACCTGTCGGGCCAGGGCAGCATCAGCCCGAGCTCGCGGCTCGTGCTCCAGGCGGAGCTGACGGGGGACCGCCAGGCGGCGCGCTACTGGCGAGTCGTCACGCTGGAGCACTACACGGGGCGCGGCTGGACCCGGGCGGAGAGCCCGAGCGAAGCCGTGCGTGGCCTGGCGCGCGTCGGCCACGCGACGCTCTCGGGGAGCTTCGAGCTTTTCCTGGATGCGTCCCGCCGGGTGCCCGCGCCGGAGGGGGTCCTGCGGCTCTGGCCCGATCCGCTCGGGATCCGGATGCGCGACGACGCCACCGGCGACCTCCGCCTGGGCTACGGCGCGCCCGAGCGGCTCGCGTTCCACGTCGAGGCGGCGGAGAACGTCGCCCAGCCCTCCGATCGCGAGGCGACCGCCCGCGCCCTCCAGCTGCCGGAGCTCTCCCCCGCGGTGATGGCGCTGGCGCGACGGCTCATCCCGGATGGCGCGACGCCGGAGGAGGCCAGCCAGCGGCTGGCCAAGTACTTCGCGTCGTTCAGCTACTCCCACGTCCTCCACGAGAGCCAAACGCCGCTGGACGACTTCCTCGCGCGCCGCTCCGGCCACTGCGAGCTCTTCGCGACGGCCGTCGCGGTGCTGATGCGCGCGCGGGGCATCCCGGCCCGCTACGTGGCCGGCTACTACGCCTCGGACGTCGCCGAGGATCCGCTCACGCTCCGTGACTGGGATGCTCACGCCTGGGCGGAGGTGCTCTCGCCGGGGCGCGGCTTCGTGGCGGTGGACGTGACCCCGCCGGACATGCGCGGCGCCAGCCAGAACCACGCCACGCTGTGGACCCGCCTGCTCGACCTGTGGGACATGGCCCAGCTCCACTGGCTGCACGGGATCATCGACTTCGACTCCCGCTCCCAGATGAAGTCTGCGGGCTCGCTCGCGCGCTGGGCGCAGCGGGCAGTGGACGCCATCCTCCACCCTTCCGCGAAGACCGTCCGCGCGCTGCTCGGGCTGCTGCTGCTGGCCTGCCTGGGCCTCGCAGCGCTGCGCTGGCCCCGCCGGCGGCCTCCGGCGGTGCGGCTGGAGGAGGCCCTCTTCGCCTCGCTCGCACGCCGCGGCGTCGAGCGGGGCCCCGCCGAGACCTACGAGGAGGCGCTGGCCAAGGTGAGGCTCCAGGATCCGGCCCGGGCCGAGACGGCGGCTGCGCTGCTCGCCCGCATCGGCGCGGCCCGCTTCGGGGGCCGGCCGCTCGCGCCCGGAGAGCCCGCGGCGCTCCGCGCCCGCATCGCGCGCCTCTGAGGCCGCGTCACTCGTTGCAGGTGCAGGAGAACGTGCCGTTCGTCAGCGTCGCGCCGCCGGCGCCCGTGGGTCCGCACGAGCCGAGCGTACCGGAGAAGGATCCGGACACCGTCGCGCCGTCGGAGGCGGAGTAGCTGTTCAAGGTGATGCTGCCGGACGCGCCGTCGGTGTCGCTGCAGTCGACCTCGCCGGTTCCCGGGGCGTAGGTGATCGAGTTGCTCTCTCCCGCCCCGTTGTCGGCCGGAAACGTGCCCGCCGCCGGCTCGTAGACCGAGACGGTCACGCTCAGCCCGGTGTCCAGCGCCGCCACCACCGCGAACGAGCCCGCGCTGCACTGGCAGCGCTGCGCCTTGGGACAGATCGGCAGGTCGTCCTCAGGGGTGCTTCCGACGTCGACGCTCAGGCTGCCGATGGCCGGATCGCCGTAGGGCACGCCCACGCCGGCGCTGCCGTTCGCGCAGCTGTACGGCGACTTGCCGCCACAGGTCGCGGTGACGGCGAAGGCACTCACGAGGCCGGCGATCCAGAAGAGGCTTTTCATGGGCGCTCCTTCACGTGGGCAAGGGCCGATCGTCGGCGAGCGCGGCGGCAGCGGGGTCGGCCGCGGCGAGGCAATCGGCGCCGTGCCGCGCGAAGCGGGTGGCGGCCGCCGCCGCCCGCCCATCCTTCTCGTGTTCGATCGACCACTGGCCGTGGCGGGCGAGCAGCGCGAGCTCGAGCGAGCGCGCCAGCGTGAGCGCGAACCCGCGCGCCCCCGCCTCGGCTCCCTCGCGACCGCGCCGGCTCTCCTCGAGCAGCCACGCGAAGGCCCGGGAGGACGCCTCGAGGGCCTGCTTGGCGGCCGCGGCGAGCGTGGGGACGCGCGCCTCCCGCGCGAGCGATTCGATCTCCGCCTGGTAGGCCTCCCCGGCGCCGCGCTCGACGAGCGCGCGCAGGACGTCGAGGGAGAGCACGTTCGTCGTGCCCTCCCAGATGGGCAGCACCTGCGCGTCGCGCAAGAGGTGCGAGATGCCCGCGTCCTCGACGTAGCCGGCGCCGCCGAAGACCTCGAGAACCTCGGGCATCACGGCCATGGCCTGGCGGGCGGTGCAGAGCTTCGCGAGCGGGGTGAGCAGGCGCAGCAGCTGCCGTTCGGGCTCGGTGGCCTGGCCGCGCTCCTCGCGGCCGAGCAGCTCGACCGCGCGGAACGCCAGGTGGAAGGCACCCTCGGCCTCCGCCTGCAGGCCCGCGAACGTCTCGAGGTGCAGCGGCTTCTGCGAGAGCGCTGCGCCGAACTGCGTGCGGCGGCGCGCGTAGTCGCGGGCCAGCGCGAGGCCCCGGCGCATCCCGGCCGCCGCGCAGACGGCGTTCCAGGTGCGGGTGATGGTCAGCATGGGCGTGATCGCCTTCACGCCGTTCGCCAGCTCCCCGACGGGGATGGCCACGGTACCGTCGAGGGTGAGCTCGGCGGTGGGCAGCTTGCGGGTGCCCAGCTTCTCCTTCAAGCGGTTGACGACGATGCCGTTGGCGCTGCCGTCGGGCCGCTTGGTCTCGAGGT
>DATJNL010000523.1:0-28651 GCA_035508175.1 Myxococcales bacterium | reverse complement strand
GCGTCACCTCCGTGCAGCGAGCCTTCGGGCGGCTCCGCGTCGCGCAGCTCGAACAGCTGCTGCTTCCACGGCGCCAGCGCCGCTAGGACGTCGCGTCGCTCCGATGGACGCTCGCGGAACCGCTGCCAGAACCCTTCGAGCACCGATGCGCGGCCAGCCATGCCGCGCTCCCCGGCCAGCACGCGCGCCAGCGAGGCTGCGAGCACGGGGCGGTCCCGTTCGGCGCGGTCCCAGAGCTGGAGCAGCAGGCTGGACATGCGCGTGTCCGGTCGCTCGCGTTGCAGCGCCGCGTGCTGGCGCAGGAGCGCGCGCAGCGCCGCGTCCAGCGCTGGCGCCTGGCCGATCCAGCCGAGCAGCAGCGGCAGCGCACCGCCCGGATCGAGCGCCAGGTAGCGGCCGAAGGCCGTGCCGCGCAGCCGCTCGGGCAGCGCCGCGACCGGCAGGGCGCGGAGCGCCTCGTGCGCCGCCGCGAGCCATGCCGGGCCCTCGTTCCCGAGCGCCGCCGCGTCGCCGCCGCGGTCGTCCCCCGCCGCCCACGAGAGCGTCTCGAGGATCTCCTCGGCACCGAGAGCGACGGCCTCCCGCCGGGCCCAGGCCGCGATCTCGCCCCGGGCCGCCGGGGTGTACGCCTCGAAGCGCGCCCGCCGCACGAAGGCGAGCGCCTCCCGCTTTGCCGCGTCGCCCCGCGCGCCGCCGAGCCACGCCCCGACGAGTCGATCGGAGAGCGGCGGCTGCAGCCCGGCAGCCGCGTCCCGGCGGGCGGCCTCGTCGCCGCCGGCCAGCGAGGGCACGAGCACAACGGAACCGAGCGCGCCGAGCCGCCGCCGTGCCAGCCGCCGCACGCGCTCGTCCTCCGAGTCCAGCGCTGCGCCGAGCGCCGCCTCATCGCCGAGCGCGAGGGCGCAATCGAAGCGGAGCACAGCGTCCTTTCCCGTGAGCCCCTCGCGGAGCGGCCCGGCGAGCTCCTCGGGCAGCGGTTCGGCTCGCTCGGCCCAGGCGCAGGCCACCGCGGCGGCAGCGGCGAGCGAGGGGACCGGCAACGCCGCCCGCGCCACCTCGTCGACGCGCGCCAGCTCCCGGCGATCGAGCCGCGCCTCCCCGCGCACCGGCCACGCCGCGAGCGCGAGCGCCGCCTCCGTGGCCAGCGCCTGGCCGTGCAGCGCCGCCCGCGCCCGCTCGACCGCGGCGTCCGAGACCCGGTCGCGCCGCAACAGCGCGAGCGCGGCCAGGCTGCGGTTCAGCTCCAGCGGGCTCTGCGCGAGCACCGCCGGCAAGAGGTCGTCGCGCCCCTCGAATGGCCCCGGCGGGCCGCCTTCCAGCTCCCGCCGCCGCGCCGGCGGAAAGGGCAGCTCACGCGCCAGCGCCTCCTCGAGCCCCACCGTGTGACCGCGCGTTCTCAGGAAGCCCTCGCACAGCGCCGCCTCGTCGAGCCGCCGCGAGGCGATGGCCCACTGGGTGGCGTACTGCGCCGCGAGCGTCTCGGCCTGCCCCGGGTCCAGCTCGCGGAGTCGCGCCCCGAGCGAGAAGCGGTCGACGCCCGCCGCGGCCAGCATGCGCGCGACGCCGTAGCGGTCGCGGGACGGCAGCTCGCAGCCGCACTCGCGGCAGAAGCGCCCTTCGGGGCTCCACGCGACGCACGCCGGGCAGCGCAGCTCCGGTCGCGCTGCCGCTCCGCAGGCCACGCAGAGGTCGCCGGGGGCCCAGTCGCGCGGCTGACGGGCACCGCAAGTGCGACAGCGCAGGATCTCCACGGCCGCCAGTATATGATGGACCACGCCATCCACCGCCCCACGGAGTCCCACATGCCAAAGCCGTTCGCGCCCCTCGAAAAGAACATCCTCAAGGCCAAGGGCGTGAGCGACGCCCAGCTGAAGAAGCTCGCGGTCGCGGGCATCAAGGGCCGCGCGGATTTCCAGACCGTGGGCGACGCGGGCACGCTCCGCGAGCTGACCGGTCTCTCGTCCGAGGTGGCCGCCAAGGTGATGGCCTGGGCGCTCGGAAAGGGCGGCGCCGCGGGCGGCGTGGTCGTCGAGAGCGCCGACGTGGTGAGCTGCGTGCACTGCGGCACGCGCCAGCCGAAGGACTACAAGAGCGGCGACCTGTGCATCTCGTGCGGCAAGCAGGCCGAGCCCATCCTCGCGTGCTTCTGGTGCACGGCGTCCAGTCCGGGGAGGTTCTGCCGCCAGTGCGGCGCCTCGCTCGTGACGACCGGCGAGCTCGAGCTGGCGGTCCAGCTCAAGCGCGAGGGGCTCGCGAAGGACGAGATCCCGAAGAAGCTGTCGGCGATGAGCCCCGAGGAGAAAGAAGCGCTCTGGGGGCGGGTGCGGCGGCACGCGCGGTAGGGGAACGGCGCGCGAAGCCGCGCTGGCCCCGTCCAGTCTCCGGTCCGAAAACTTGTCCGAGGGTCAACCTTCGCCTACCGTTGAAGCCTCGGGAGGCTCCATGAGCGCCGTCGAGAAGCACCCCTACTCGATGCACGACGTGGTCGCCTACCACGACGACCAGATGGCGCCCGAGGCGCGGGCAGCGTTCGAGGCGCACCTGCGAGCTTGCCGGGAGTGCCGCAAGGCACTCGACACCGCGGCCGAAACGCTGCGCCCGCTGGACGCGAGCATCGAGAAGCACCGCGGGTCGACCTGACCGCCGCGGCCTACTGGCAGACCACGCAGGTCGCGACGCCCGGCGCCTCGAGGTACTGCGACCAGTTCGACCCGTTCGAGCCGGCGCCGCGCGCGACGATCGCGTTGCCGCCCCAGTTGGTCCACGTGCCGCCATTGCCGTCGTCGATGCAGACCGGGCCGGCCTCGGCGTAGCCCCCGTTGGTGGCCTGGTAATTGAGCGCCCCCACGTGCCCCGAATAGATGGCCGTGTCGCCAGGGCCGCAGGTCGTCGTGCCCCAGAGCGTGTAGCCGTAGCCGCTGCACACCGAGCAGTCGAGGTTGCCCGAGCTCAGGTATTCGCTGCGATTGCCGGCCGTGCCGGTCGAGGAGGTCGAGCGCGAGACGAGCGAGCTCGCCCACAGGATCCAGTTCGTCGGAGCGAGATTGCCCGACAGGCACATGGGCATGCCCCCCATGGCCCCCTGAGAGCCACCGTAGCCGGCGAGATAGCCGCTCTGGATGGTGGGGTCGCTGCCGCCGCACGCGGTGCGCCCCCACACCTCATACGTGCCCTTGATGGTGAGCGGGCTGGCGGCCGAGCCGGCGCCCTGCAAGGGCGAGGTCACCGTGAGGCTCGCGAGGCCGGCGGGGCCTGTCGGACCGGTCGGGCCCACGGGACCAGTCGGGCCAGCCGCCCCCTGCGCGCCGGTCGCGCCGGCGGGCCCGGTAAGGCCGGCAGGGCCGGTCGGTCCGGTGGGACCCGTGGCCCCCGCCGCGCCGCCATCGGGGCCACTGCCGCCGGCTCCGGTGGGACCTTCGGGCCCGGTCGCGCCCTCGGCTCCCGTGGGACCGGTCGCCCCGAGGGAACCGCTCGGTCCCTGCGGGCCGGTCGCGCCGGCGATGCCCGTGACGCCGGTGACACCCGTGGGCCCCGGGGTCCCTTGAGGGCCGGTGGCCCCGGCGCAGGCAGCGAAGGCGGTAGCGCAACAGGCCGACAAGATGGCGCGGCGGATCATGGGCCTCTCCCGTGACATGAGCGAAGACGATGCTATCACGAACGCGCGGCCAGATAGCAGTTTCGCCGCACGCGAGCCTCGCGCACGGGCCTCCGCGCGGCGCTCGCAGACCGCGGGGCCCCGGCTACGGGGCTGGCAGGTTGTTCGTCATCCCGTGGCACTTCTTGTACTTCTTGCCGCTCCCGCACGGGCACGGGTCGTTGCGGCCCACCTTGGGCTCGGAGCGCGTGACCGTCTGCGGCTTCGCCGCCGCGGCCTCCTCGGCGCTGCCGTGGGTCTCGATGACGCGCTGGGCCTGCGCCCGCGCGCGCTGCTGCCGCTCGAGCTCGGCCACGTTCTCGGTGGGGCGCGGCTGCACCCGCAAGAGGTTCCCGACGACCGCGCCGCGGATGCGCGCGGTCATCATCTGGAACATGTCGTAGCCTTCCTTCTTGTACTCGACCTTCGGATCCTTCTGGCCGTAACCGCGCAGGCCGATGCCCTGCCGCAGGTGGTCCATGGCGAGCAGGTGATCCTTCCAGAGCGTGTCGATGACGTTCAGGTAGATGTACTGCTCGAGCCGCCGGAACGCGTCCTCGCCGAACTGCTCCTCCTTGGCCTTGTAGGCCTTTTCCGCCATGGCGAAGATCTGCTCGGCCAGCTCGTCGGTATCGGCGGGGAGCTTGTCGCCGAAGTTGATCTCGAGCCCGAACTGCTCCTTCACCATGTCCTTGAGCCGCGGGATGTCCCAGGCGTCGGGGCTCTTCCCGGGCGGGCAGGTGGCGACCAGGATGTCGTCGAGGATCACGTCCTCGATGATCGAGACGACCTTCTCGCGCTGGTCGCTCCAGCTGATCTGGCGGACGACGCGCTCCTTGATCCGCGTGCGCTCGTCCTTCTCGATGTATTCGATCAAGGGCTCCGCCGCACCGGCGGCGAGCACCTCGCGGCGCATCGAGTAGATGGTCTTGCGCTGCTGGTTCATCACGTCGTCGTACTCGAGGAGGTTCTTGCGGATGTCGAAGTTGTGCCCCTCGACCTTCTTCTGCGCGCCCTCGATCGCCCGCGTCAGCCAGCGGTGCTCGATCTGCTCGTCCTCCTGCATCCCCAGCGTCTCCATCAGGCCGGAGATGCGGTCCGACCCGAAGATGCGCATCAGGTCGTCCTCGAGGGACAGATAGAAACGGCTCATGCCGGGGTCGCCCTGGCGCCCGGCGCGACCGCGCAGCTGGTTGTCGATGCGGCGGCTCTCGTGCCGCTCGGTCCCGAGGATGAAGAGGCCGCCGAGCGCGAGCACCTCCTCGCGCTCCGCGTTGCAGGCGGCCTTGTGGCGCTCGACCGCAGCGGCGTACTTCTGCTCGTACTCGATGAGCGCGCGCGCGTGCTGCTCTTGCAGCTGCAGCGGCGTGGGCTTGGGCTCGCCTTCGGGTACGATGGCGTCGGGATCCGGCGGCTCGGGCGGCGGCCCCACCTCGGCGCGCGCCAGCACCTCGGGGTTGCCGCCCAGGATGATGTCGGTGCCGCGGCCGGCCATGTTGGTCGAGATGGTGATGGAGCCCTTGCGGCCGGCCTGCGCGACGATGTGCGCTTCCTTCTCGTGCTGCTTGGCGTTCAGCACGTTGTGCGGGATGCCGTGCTTCTTGAGGAGGTTCGAGACCACCTCGCTCTTGGCGATGGACACCGTGCCCACGAGCACCGGCTGCCCCTTCTCGTGCAGTTCCTTGAGCTCGGCCGCCACTGCCTTGAACTTCTCGCGCTCGGTCTTGTAGACCACGTCCTCCAGATCCTGGCGGATCATCGGCTTGTTCGTGGGGATGACCGTGACGCCCAGCTTGTAGATGTCGTGGAACTCGCCGGCCTCGGTGTCGGCGGTGCCGGTCATGCCCGAGAGCTTCGAGTACATGCGGAAGTAGTTCTGGAACGAGATGGTCGCGAGCGTCTGGTTCTCGTTCTCGATCTTCACGCCCTCCTTGGCCTCGACCGCCTGGTGCAGGCCGTCGGACCAGCGGCGCCCAGGCAGGATGCGGCCCGTGAACTCGTCGACGATCAAGACCTCGCCGTCCCGCACCACGTAGTCGCGGTCGCGCTTGTAGAGCGTGTGCGCGCGCAGCGCCTGCTCCACGTGGTGCAGCGTCTCGATCTCGTTGGGGTCGTAGAGGTTCGAGATGCCGAGGCGCTTCTCCAGCTTCTCCACGCCCTCGTCGGTGAGCATCGAGGAGCGCGCCTCCTCGTCGAGCGTGTAGTCCTGGTCGAGCACCAGACCGGGGATCACCTGGTTGATCTTGTAGTACTTGTCGGTCGACTCCTCGGCGGGGCCCGAGATGATGAGCGGCGTGCGCGCCTCGTCGATGAGGATCGAGTCCACCTCGTCGACGATGGCGTAGTTGAGCTCGCGCTGCACGTAGTCCTGCAAGCGGAACTTCATGTTGTCGCGCAGGTAGTCGAAGCCGAACTCGTTGTTCTGCCCGTAAGTGATGTCGGCGCGGTAGTTGTGCTGCCGCTCCTTGTCGGTGAGGCCGTGGACGATGACGCCGACCCGCATGCCCAGGAAGCCGTGGATGCGCCCCATCCACTCGGCGTCGCGCTTGGCGAGGTAGTCGTTGACGGTGACCACGTGCACGCCGCGGCCCGCGAGCGCGTTCAGGTACGACGGCAGCGTGGCGACCAGCGTCTTGCCCTCGCCGGTCTTCATTTCGGCGATGCGCCCCTCGTGCAGCACGGTGCCGCCGACGAGCTGCACGTCGAAGTGGCGCATCCCGGTGACCCGGCGGCTGGCCTCGCGGCAGAGCGCGAAGGCCTCGGGCAGCACCTCGTCGAGCGGCCGGCCCGCCTCCTGCACCTGCTGCTTCAGCTCCGCCGTGCGCTTGGGGAAGTCCGAGTCCTGGAGCTCGCGCATCTTGGTTTCGAGCTCGTTGATGCGCCCGACCAGTGGCGCGATCTTGCGCAGGTGCCGCTGGTTGGACGTGCCGACGATCAGCTTGACCGGGTTGAACATGGACCTTCTACTATAGGCCAGGGTCGCCCTTCCCGCCACCGGAACGGGCAGTTTGAAAGGGGATCCTCCCCAGAGGGTTTTCGTCCCCAGCCCCTCCCGCAATGATCTCACCCCACCCACTTGCGCACCTGATCGCGGAAGCTCCGTTTGACCCTGCCCGCGGCCGCTCGCTAGATTGGCCCGCGAGCGAATGTTCTCCACCGTGCTTCCAGCCCTCGGGCTCCTACTCGCGGCCCCGCCCACCGGCCCGAACGCCTTCCGCGAGGCCGAGCTGGCCCAGGCGGTCCAGGCCATCGACAGCTTCCAGGACGGCCGCGCGGAAGCGCTGCTCAAGGACGTCCTCAAGCGGAAGCCCGCGCCCCTGCAGGCCGCCCGGGCCCACGTGTACCTCGGCCTCATCGCCCTGAACGAGCTGGACACCGAGACCGCGAAGGCTCGCTTCCGCCAGGCCATCCTCGACAGCGTGGTGGTGGAGCTGCCGCCGAGCGCGCCGCCCAAGGCGCGACTGCTCTTCCGCGAGGTCCGGGACGAGCTCATGCAGTCTCCCGAAGGCGCAGCGCTCGGGCAGCCGCCGCCGGCCCAGGGGCAGCTCGTGGTCGCTCAGGCGCCCGCGGTGCCGATTCCTTTCGCGGAGACGGGCGAGCCGGCGCCGCGACACTCCTCGCGCCTCGCGGCGTGGATCACGGGTGCCGTGGCGGTAGCCGCGCTGGGAACCGGTGTGGGCTTCGCGGTCGCCGAGTCGAGCGCCAGGAACCAGGCGGAGGCGGGAGCCTCCGGGGGAGTGACCGATGCCAACCAGGAGACCGGCCTCGGCGCGACGTCCACGCGCGACGCGCTCGTCGCAGACGTCCTCTTCGGAGTCGGGGCGGCCGCGGGCGTCGCAACGGTGGTGCTCTTCCTCGTGCCCTCGGGCGGGAGCTCGGCCGCGACGGTGAGCCTCTCGGCCACGCCGGGCGGCTTCGCCCTGCGGGGCGGTTTTTGAAGCGGGGGCTCGCGGCGCTCCTCGCGACCACGGGGTGCACGCTCTCGGCCCCGGCCCTGGATTACACCGGGCTCCCTTGCGATCCGGTCAACGATCCGTGCGGGGCCGGGTGGAGCTGCCCGGCCGGGATCTGCGTGCCCGACGGATCGACCATCGGCGGCAGCGGCACCGGGGCGCGACGGACCGGGACGAGCGGCACGGGCGGCAGCAGCGGCGCGGGCACGTCCGGATCAACGGGCTCGGCGGGCTCGAGCGGCGCTTCCGGCGGGAACGGCGGCTCCACCGGCGCCACCGGGGGCAGCGGTGGCGCGACCACCGGCGGCGGGACGAGCGGCGGGAGCAGCAGCGCGGGCGCCGGTTCCACCACCGGCCCGCCGATCGCGGTCGCTCCCCCCGTGATCGCCTCGGGCTACCTGCACAGCTGCTCGGTGGACGGAAGCGGCACGGTCTGGTGCTGGGGCAACGATCTGTGGGGTCAGCTGGGACTCGGCACACCCACCGCCACCTTCTCGCCGGAGCCCGTGGTCGGCCTGCCCGCCGCGGCCGCACTCTCCGGCGGGAACGCGCACAGCTGCGCCACCTCGCTCACGGGCGCGCTCTACTGCTGGGGCGGCAACAACAACGGCGAGCTGGGCAACGGCGGCAACGACCCCATCGACGCAACGCCCGTCCAGGCACAGGGGCTCGCGGGGGTCGTCTCCTCGGCGTGCGGGGTTGCCCACACCTGCGCGGTGGCCAACGGCGGCGCAGTGTACTGCTGGGGCTACAACGGCGTGGGTGAGCTGGGCACGAACGACACCAACTCGTCGAGCATCCCCGTCCAGGTGACGGGCCTGCTCAGTGGGGGCGTCGCGGTGACTGCCGGCGACTTCCACAGCTGCGCACTGGAGACCGGCGGCAGCGTGCTCTGCTGGGGCAGCAACTCGAATGGCCAACTCGGCGACGGAACGCTGGTGGAACGAAATGCGCCCGTGACGGTCGCCAAGCTCGCCCCGGCCGTGGCGATCGCCGCGGGCAGCGCCCACAGCTGCGCCCTCACGACGGCCGGCACCGTGTACTGCTGGGGGAAGAACGACCACGACCAGCTCGGCAACCCGCAGGTGACCAACACTCAGTCCAAGGTCCCCGTGCAGGTCACCGGTCTGGGCGGCGTCGTCGCCCTCACGGCACAGACGAACCACAGCTGCGCGTTGACCGCCAGCGGGCAGGTGTGGTGCTGGGGCGACAATGCCTACGGGCAGCTCGGCTCGGGCGCCACGGGCGCGGAGTCCGCGACGCCGACGGCCGTGCCGAACCTGCCGGATGGCGTCGTCGCGATCACCACCGGGCAGTACCACGCCTGCGTGCAGACGGACGCGGGCGTGGTGGCCTGCTGGGGCTACGGCGGCTACGGCGAGCTCGGCGACGGCACGGCGTTGAACTCCACGCAGCCCGAGCTCGTGGCCTTTGCCGCAGACGCTGGAGGCGACGCGGGAAGCGGCGCGGACGCAGGAGCCGGGACGGCCTTCGTCGCCTCTCTCTCCGCCGGCTGGGACGAGACTCTGTTGCTCACGCCGGACGGCGGCGTGCTCGCCTGGGGGAACGACCTGTACGGCCAGCTCGGCAACGACAGCATGCAAACGTCGCTGTTTCCGGATTCGGGCGTCGCGCTCGGCGAGGCGGCCCTGGCCATCTGCGCCGGCAACGAACACGCCTGCGCGGTGCTGGGGGACGGCTCGGTCGCTTGCTGGGGCGACAACGCGCAGGGCCAGCTGGGCGACGGGACCACGGCCAGCTCGCCGGTCCCGGTCGCCGTCGTGGGATTGGCCGGGGCAGCGACCGCGGTTGCCTGCGGGGGACAGCACAGCTGCGCCATCGCCGGCGGAGATGCCTACTGTTGGGGCGACAATTCCGACGGCGAGCTGGGCGACGCAACGACCAACGGCTCCAGCGTGGCCGTCGCGGTGTTCGGCCTGGGCCCGGCCACGCAGATCTTCAACGCCGCGCTCGTGACTTGCGCCATAGAGACTGGCGGCGGCGTCAGCTGCTGGGGCGGCGCGCAGGCCGGCGGCTTCGGCCTCCTGGGCAACGCGACGACGCTTCAATCGAACGTCCCGCTGGCGGTGACGAGCCTCGGCGCGGGCGTCACGCAGGTGGCCGTCGCGACCACCGTGAACGGCGGGCTCGAGGGCATCGGTCACGCGTGCGCGGTGAGCGACGGCGGCGAGCTGAGCTGCTGGGGCACGGGCGTCTTCGGCGAGCTCGGCAACGGGCAAACAGGCCCGGCGGTCTACGAGGCGACGCCGACACCGGTCATGGGCTTGCCTGCGCCTGTGACCTCGGTGGCGGTGGGCGGCAACCACACCTGCGCGCTCACCGTGGACGGCGCCGTGCTCTGCTGGGGCCGCGGCGAATTCGGCTCGCTGGGCAACGGCTCGACCACCGACGAGAGCGTACCGACGGCGGTGCCAGGCCTCGGCTCGGGCGTGGTCGCCATCGCCGCCGGGGAGATGCACAGCTGCGCGCTCACGGCCACCGCCCTCTACTGCTGGGGCTCTGGCGGCGACGGCGAGCTCGGCGACGGCTCGCTCGGCAATGCGCTGTCGCCCGTGGCGGTGCTGCCGCCGGGTGGCTGACGGTTTGACGCGGGTCGGCCGCGACGGATACTCAACCGCGGAAGATGGGTGCCCCCTTCACACGACGCGCGGGTCCGGGCTGTCTGCTGATCGCGTCTGCCTGCACGCTCGCCGCGCCACCGCTCGACTACGCGGGTCTCGCTTGCGGCGTCGATGATCCCTGCGGCGGTGGGCTGCAATGCCTCACGACCGGGATCTGCGGCGTGCCGCCAGCCGGCTCTTCCACGGGGAGCGGCAGGGGCGCGAGCGGGGGATCGAGCGGCGGCTCGACCGGCGGCGGGAGCTCGACCGGCGGCACCACGGGCGCCGGTACCACCGGGGCAAGCGGCACGTCGTCCGGCGGCGGCACCGCTGCAGGATCACTCGCCGAGCCTCTCCTCGCCATCGGCCGGGCCCACGCCTGCGACGTGGTCGCCGGCGGCGTGGAGTGCTGGGGCAATGACCGCGACGGCCAGCTGGGCAACGGAACGCTCGCGTCGACATGGTCCCCGGTCGGCGTGCCGAACCTCACCGGCGTCACCGCCGTGGCCGCGGGCGGCAACCAGAGCTGCGCGCTGGAGAACCAGGCGGCCGTTTGCTGGGGAGATCAGAGCGCCGGATCGACCTCGGAGAACCTCTCGTATGCGACGCAGCCGACCTACGTGGATACCACCCTCTTGTTCGGGGGCGTGACGTCGATCGCCCTCGGCCTCACGCACGGCTGCGCCGCCCACCTGGGGCGCGCGCTCTGCTGGGGCGGCAACGGCGAGGGGCAGATCGGCAACGGCAGCTTCAACGCGGCGACCACGCCGACGACGGTCAGCGGCCTGCAGGGCGTGCTCGCGGTCGCCGCCGGCGACTTCCACAGCTGTGCCCTGGTCGATGGGGGCTCGATCTACTGCTGGGGCGCCAACGTCGCCGGCCAGCTGGGCACCGGCGTTTCCGGCAATCCGGAGACCTCGCCGCAACCGGTCTCGGGGCTCGGGCCGTACGTGGCCGTCTCGGCCGGCTCGAGCCACACCTGCGCTCTGACCGCCGCCGGTTCGGTGCAGTGCTGGGGCTCCAACGCCAGCGGCCAGCTGGGGACGACCTTCGAGCCGTCGGGCTCCGCGCTGCCGGTCCCCGTCGAGCTCATCGACGCCGGCTTCACGGGCGTCGCGGCGGGCGGCAACCACAGCTGCGCGCTCGCGGCCTCCGGCGCGGTCTACTGCTGGGGCGACGACAGCTACGGCGAGCTCGGCGACGGCGCGGACGGGGGCCAGTCCGCGACGCCGGTGCAGGTGGCGGGGTTGACCGCTGCCATCGCCATCGCGGCCGGGCAGGTCTCGAGCTGCGCCGAGCTGGATGGCGGCGCCGTCCTCTGCTGGGGCTACGGGGGCGAGGGCGAGCTGGGCAACGGGAGCATCGCGAACTCGACCCTCCCTGCCGCGACCACCCCGGACGCGGGTACACCCGATGGCGGAAACCCGAGTGGCGGCACCCTCGCCGGCGGAATCGGGTCCATGTTTGCGATCGACGCCGACGGCGGTGTGCTCGCTTGGGGCGGCGATCTGGAAGGCCAGCTGGGCAACGCCAGCCGCGAATCGAGCGCAGTACCGATCCCCGTGAACCTCGGCCCGGTGCTCTCACTCGCGGCGAGCGCCGACCACGCGTGCGCGGTGACACAGACGGGCGGGGTCCTCTGCTGGGGGAGCAACGAGAGCGGCCAGCTCGGCAATGGCACGACCACCCGCGCTGCGGTTCCCGTCAGCGTCCCACTCGCCGCCTCCGCGACGGCGGTGGCCTGCGGCGGCAGCCACAGCTGTGCCGTGGCTGGCGGCGCCGTCTACTGCTGGGGCGAGAATCCCTACGGGGAGCTGGGCAACGGCTCGACGACGCCGTCCTCGACGCCGGTCGCGATCCCGGACCTCGCTTCGGGTGTCACGTCGGTCGTCGCCGCGCAGAACGTGAGCTGCGCCGTCGCCGCAGGCGGCGATCTCTTCTGCTGGGGCGCGAACCCCGAGGGCCTCCTCGGCAACGGCAGCGGTCAGATCGGCAACGGCAATGCCGTACCGTCCACCGTGCCGGTGCAGGTCACCCACCTCGGTTCCGGCGTCCTGCAAGCCTCCATCGGCGCGACCCACGGTTGCGCGCTCGTCGCTGGCGGCGGCGTCCAGTGCTGGGGCGACGACTTCTTCGGCGAGCTTGGCGACGGCAACACGGTCGCCCAGTCCGCGCCGATTCAGGTGCTGGGCCTCACGAGCGGCGTCGAGGCCGTTGCCGTGGGCACGCACCACAGCTGTGCGCTCCTGGACGGCGGAGGGATCGAATGCTGGGGGCGCGGCAGCTACGGCGAGATGGGCGATGGCGCGGCCGCCGACGTCAACGCGAACCCCGTCGCGGTGTCCGGCCTATCGGGAGCCACTACCCTCGCCGCCGGCGACGAGTCCACGTGTGCCCTGGTCGGCGGCCGGCTCTTCTGCTGGGGCTATGGCGGCGACGGCTCACTGGGCAATGGCGGCTTGGCCAACGCGCCGACGCCGGTCCCCGCGCGCTGAGCCTCGGCGCCGGGCGGTCGTGCCGAGCGGCGAGATCAATGGCACAGGCTGCCGTTCGGCAGCGTGCAGGTGCCCGCGGTCCCGCCGTCGGTCGCGGGCACGCACTTGGCCGGTGTCACGCAGGGTGGTCCCAGGACGCTGTCGCAGCTCTGGCCGTCGCTCACGTATCCCTGGCAGGCGCCGGTCCCGCCGTCGGGCGATGATTTCACGCAGAGGCCGCCGGTGCCGCAGACGGCGTCGGCCTGGCCGGCCACCGTGCCGCAGGTCGCGCCGCTCGTCTCGACGGAGATCGGCAGGCAGGTGCCTGCGTCGCGGACGCCGCGGACGCACGCAATGCCCCCGGCGCCGAAGCACGACGGCTCCGTCCCCTCCTTCGGATCGCACGGGGCGCTGACGCCGCCACGCGGCACGCAGGTGCCGTGTCCTCCGTCCACGAGGCCCACGCAGGACTCGCCCGCCCCGCAGGCGTCGTGATCGCTGCAGGCGCCGCCGTCCTCGACTCCCACTCCGCAGCTTTCGGAATCGCTGAAGCAGATCAGGCCGTCGCCGCAGCCGACGCCTCCGCCGCAGGCGCTGCCGGCCTGTGGCGCTGCCTGACAAGTGCCGCAGACCTCACTCGACTCGATGGCGCAGAAGGCGCTCTGGCACTGCGCGCTGAACGCGCAGCCCGCGCCTGCGGCGAGGGTTCCCGCCGGAGTCGCACACGCGGCGGGCGTGGCGTTCGTGAAGTAGTCGAAGCAGCTCTGCCCCCCCAGCGCCTGGGCACAGCCCTCGACGTGCGCCGGGGTCGAGCCGGTCCCGGGCGCCGCCAGTGCATTCGCGCAGCTGGCCTCGAGGCGCGACTGGCAGGTGGAGACGTCGCCGAAATCGATGGTGATCGCGAAACCGTTGGTGCAGCCGTTGCGGACGTTGCACTCCGCGGTCGCGTAGTCGCTGCACGCCTGCGCTGCGCCGAGGCCCCCGCCGGAGCTGCCGCCGCTCGACGTCCCGCCGCCTCCGCTCGAGCTGCAGCCGGCAGCTGCGAGCATTCCCAGGGCCGCCGTCACGGTCGCGCGTCGCAAGAAGAACCTCCTCGGTGATTGGCGGCGCATCCTCGGTGGGGTGCGCGGCCATGTCAACGATCTCATGCCTGCGCGCCGAAGGCACGCGGGCCGCTGCCGAGTTCGACGGCACCGCCAGCAACCCGCGTCAGCGCCCCTTGGGAGCGCCCTTGAGCGCGTCGTGAAGGGCGTTCTCCTCCCGCAGGAAGGCGACGCCAAGCCCGGCCGGCCTCTCGTCGCCGTGCGCTTCTCGCTGCCACCGCACCACGGCCGGCGCATCGTGGTGGACAACCTTCCCCTTGCGGAAGCGGACCGTGACGAACGTGCCCGGGGGGAACTGCTCCTGCGTGACGAGGAACGTGCCCACGGGCGAGATGTCCAGCGCCGTGGCCTCGAACACGCGCTCGCCGCTGGCCCCGAGGAGGCGCACCTCGCAGGGCAACCGCACGTGGGAGCGCAGCACCGGCCGCCGCATGACCTCGCGGGCCTCGCCCGCCAGTGCCCGGGCCACCGCGCGCGCCTTGTCCTCGGCGGTCTGGAACGTCACCGCGAAGCCGCGCGTGGCGCCAGCGCGGCCCGCGACGACGGTGCCCGAGAGGCGATAGAGGCGTGGGGGTACGTCGAACACGAGGATCACCGACTCGCCTTTCGGCGGGTGCGTGTCGCACTCGACGAAGGCGCCGCTCGCCGACAGGTTGTGAGCGCGGCCGCAGAAGAAGCGCTCCCCGTGCATGCCGTGGACCTCGACGAGGCAGGCGTGTCGACGGTGGGTGCGCCGCTCTTCTGCCAAGTGCCCCAGCCTCCTTCGTCGGCCTCCGCGCGGTAAGAGGCAGGAGCCGGCCCGTGCGCTTCGCCGGGGATCCTACCGCTTTCGCGGCCGCAGCAGAAGCAGCCCCAGCAGCCACAGAGCGAGCAGCGAGGGAGGCCCGCGCCCGGCGGTGCTCTCCGCGAAGTCACACGTCGGACCCACGTCGATCGCCTGCACCGCGGACGGCGGCGAGAGGTTGCCGGCCAGGTCGCGCGCCTGCACGCTGTACCCGTCCGGCAGCCCGGAGAGCCCCATCGGCAACGCGAGCGCCTGCCCGCCGTCGCCCAGCTCGACGGGCGTCAGGTCGTTGAAGATGATCACGGAGCCGCCGTCGGGCTGCACGTCCGAGACCACGTAGCGCAGCAACGACTGCGGCGTCTGATCGTCGGTCGCGGGCACGATGGGGACGAGCTCGAGACGGTCTGCCAGGCAGAACGTGTAGGCGTTGGGGTCCGGCGCGGCGTAGTGGCCGAGCGCGATGGGCGCGGTGGGCGGGACGAGATCGGGCCCGGATCCCGTGGTGAACGAGCCGATCGTCGGACCCCCGCTCTCCTGGTAGATCATCTGGTACGCGGTGTCGGGAGCGAGCGGTGTCGCGGGGACTCGGTAGCGCGCATCGAAGTCCCAGGGCGCGGGGGCCGGCAGCGTGGCCACCGGGCAGCCCGGGCAACCCTCGAGCACGGGGGCCGCGAAATCGAAGATGAGCGCGTTGGTGGGCACGCCGGTGGTGCCGATCGGCGGAAAGGGCGGCGGCTCGCACTCGAGACCAGCCTGCCGGTGTGCCAGCGCGGGCCGCGCGAGGGCGCACAGCGCCGCCAGGCAGAGCGCCTTACGTGCCATCGTAGGCCACCACGCCCTGCGACGTCGTCACGATCACGCGCCGCGGGCTCTGCGAGGAATCGATCGTCACGTCGATGACGTCGTCGGAGGGGAGCGACGAGCCCGGCACGATCGGGGGCGCGCGGAAGACCGTCCAGCTGCCGCTCGTCGGGTTCAAGCGGCCCAGGCCGGTGTCCGTCGCGACCCAGAGGGTGCCGTCGGCGTCCAGCGCCAGCGACTGCACCGACAGCGAGGGCAGGCCCGCAGCAAGGGTCCACACCTGGACGGTGAAGGCGTTGGGGTCGAGCTGCGCGAGGCCCCGGTCGAGGCTGCCGGCCCAGATGTCCCCCGACCCGTCGACGAGCACCGCGGCGATGTCCTGCCCCGACTGCACCCACGGCTGCAGCACCGGGTCGAACGTCGCGTCGAAATCGCCTTGCGGGCCCGAGTTCAGCTTGCTGAGCTGGAACTGGTCGCCGTCCCAGACGTCGCCCCCGGGCGTGACTGCCAGTCCCAGCGTCGCGCCGTGGGGGTGGACCGGGTGCCGGTGCTCGATGGCATCGCCGGCGGCGCTCAGCATCGACACGCCCTCGTTGGTCCCGATCCAGTACTGGTGCCGGGGCGCGTCGTAGACGATGTGGTTCGCTTCGACGATCTCTCCGGTGATGTCGAAGATCTTCGGCGCACCGCTCACCGAGCCTCCGCTCAGGGTGAGCAGATCGATCTGATCCGCGCCCGACTGGAGCTGCGGTCCGAAACCGACCAGCGCCTGCCCCGGCACGCCGCCCGTGGCGCAGCGCACGTCGTCGTCGGGGAGCCCGGCGTCGCTGTCGTAGCCGATGGCCGAGCCGCCATCCGCGGGCAGCACCTGGACTCCGTTGGCCGTCGCGATCCAGACGTTGCCCCCCTGGTCGGCGCTGGCCTCGCGCGCATCGGTGCCGGGGTACAGGAGCGTGCCCGAGAGCGACGAGGGTGCCGTCGCGGGCGTGCCCGCGGCGGGGCTGCGAGAGACCGCGTGCGAGTACCCGCAAGCCGTCAACGTGAGGAGGGCAGCCAGAGCGCTTCGCATCGGTCGGGTGAGAGTCGCCGGGGACGGAGGGAAAGTCCAGCCGGGGATGCTCTCCGGGGGCTCCGCCCCCGCCCCCCCGCTGCTCGAGACGCGGTGCAGGATCGGCGGCGGATGAACGAGACGTCAGGGACTGCCGATCCCGCCTTCATTCGACCGGGCCAACGTCCACCACCGTCACGAGTTCCTGGGTGCTGAGACGGCCCTTCGGGCGGCGGGAGGACGGCCCGCCCCCGCGCTCAGACAGTCCTCGCGCGCGACGGCGGTCCGGGAGAAAGAGACCCGTTGCGGCGCGCGCTGCGGAACTCGCGCGGGGACGGGCCGTCCTCCCACCGCCCGCACAGCCGAGCCGCACTACCAGATCCCGTCGCCGGGAGCGGTGCGTGGGGGCGGTCCCCGCCGCGCGAGTTCCGCAGCGCGCGCCCGACCACCGTCTCCTATCGCCTGAGCGATCTCGCGGCGAGGACTGTCTGAGCGCGGCGGGGATCTCCCCCGCGCATCGCGGCACACACGATGATCAGGTGTCGCCTCGACGCTCCGAGGGAGAAAGCGGGAGACTCAAATCTGAATGGTGAAGCGCGAGGACCGCCGAGATACCAGCGACACGTACCGCCGCGTTGCGGTGATGTGCCGAGCCTCCCGCCGCCCGCACAGCCGAGCCGCGCCACCCGATCCCGTCGCCGGGAGCGGTGCGTGGGGGAGGTTCCCGCCGCGCGAGTTCCGCAGCGCGCGCCCGACCACCACCTTTTCTTGCCAGGGCGATCTCGCGCGCGAGGACTGTCTGAGCGCGGCGGGGACCTCCCCCGCGCACCGCGGCGCACACGATGATCAGGTGTCGCCTCGACGCTCCGGGAGAGAAAGCCGAAGGCCCAGGTCTGAATTCGCAGGTCCCCGATCACCCCCCGCGATCTCGAGATCGATTGCAGCAGCGGGGCGCGGGGCGGCAGCCCCGCAGAACAACTTCCTCGTCACTTGCGGAAGTGCGCCGCGAAGCGCTCCAGGGCGCGATCGATCACCGCGTCCTGCTTCGTGAAGCACAGCCGCGCCAGGTGCCGCACCGGGGTCTCCTCGTAGAAAGCGCTCACCGGGATGGCGGCCACGCCCACCTGCTCGATCAACTGCCGGCAGAAAGCCACGTCGTCGCCCTCGAAGCCGGCCGAGCGGATGTCGAGGTTGAGGAAGTAGGTGCCCTCGCAGGGGAGCGCCTCGAGGCCCAGCGATCGCAGGCCGCCGGCGAGTCGATCGCGCCGCCGCTGCTGCTCTGCCGCGAGCCCCTCGAAGTAACCGTCCGGCAGGCCAAGGCCGAAGGCCACGGCCGCCTGGAGGTTCGGCGGGGTGGTGAAGGTGAGGAACTGGTGGGCCCGGCTCACCGGCCGCACCAGCTCGGCGGGTCCCACCACCAGGCCCACCTTCCAGCCCGTGAGGGAGAACGTCTTGCCCGCGGAGCCGATCTTGAGCGTGCGCGGCCGCATGCCGGGGCGGGAGATGAACGGCACGTGGCGCCGGCCGTCGAAGACGAGGTGCTCGTAGACCTCGTCACAGACCGCGTAGGCGTCGAAGGCCTCGACGAGCCGCGCGAGCGCGTCGAGCTCGCTCTCGGAGAACACCCGGCCCAGCGGGTTGAGCGGGTTGTTGAGCACGACGAGCTTGGTCTTCGGGCCGAAGGCACGCTCGAGCTCGGCCGTCTCGAGGCGAAAGTCCGGCGGTCGCAGCGTCACGAAGCGCGGGGTCGCGCCCGCCCGGCGGATCAGCGGCGCGTAGGCGTCGTAGGCGGGCTGGAGCAGGACGGCCTCGTCGCCCGGCTCCAGCAGCCCGAGCAGACAGGCCGCGAGCGCCTCGGTGGCGCCCGACGTGACCAGCGTCTCGGTCTGCCAGTCGAAGCCGAGGCCGTAGAAACGCGCCTCGTGTGCCGCGAGGGCGCGCCGCAGCTCGGGGACCCCCATCATGGAGGGGTACTGGTTCCCGCCCTGCAAGAGAGCTTCGCTCGCCGCCTGCAGCACCTCCTGCGGCCCGCGATCGTCGGGGAAGCCTTGCCCCAGGTTGACGGCGCCCAGCTCCGCCGCGCGGCGCGAGGTGGCCTCGAAGATCGTCGTGCCGAGATCGCGGTAGACCGAGCTGGCTCGCTTCATTCGCCTGCGATCGATACCACCCTCCGGCCACGACCGTCAGCCCGGCTCGCGAAGGAAGGCGTCGATCTCCGCGGCCAGCTGCCGCGGCCGCTCGTCGTGGAGCGAGTGCCCCGTGGCCGGAAAGCTCACCTTGGCGCCCGCCGGCCCCCCACGCGCGGCGGCGCGGGCCGCGAGCTTCTCCGCCGCCGAGTGGATCCCCGCGAAGATCATGTCGTCCTCCTCGCCGGTGAGCAGCAGCAACCGCCCGCCCGCCCCGTCGATGGGCCATGGACTCGACGGGCGATCGTCCTTTCCGCGGAAGCTGTGTGCCAGCTGATCGTGTGCCATGGCCGAGCACCAGCGCCGGTACCATTCGCCGTAGAGCTCCCAGCGCAACAGGCGCGCGGCCCGGAGGGCCCTCCGGCGGCCCGACCACGAGCGGCCCCACCATGCCTCCGGCATCGTCGGCAACCGCAGCGCCCGGCCGACGAGGCCGCCCATGGGCACGTCGAAGATCTCGCGCAGCCAGCGCACGCGGCGGCCCGGATCGGCAGACTCCGGGGTGAGGGCTTCCCGCAGGGGGCCTTGCCGCAGGATCAAGCGGTGGACGGCGCCGTTCCAGAAGGACTCCCACACGCCTGCGGGGGACCACGGCACGAAGCGCGGGGCCAGCTGCGGCGGGTCCAGCGCGAGCCGCAGCGTGAGGCACCCACCCTGGCTGCCGCCGCAGACGGCGGCGAGGCGGCGCGCCACGCCGGGGAAGCGCGCGTCGAACGCGGCGACGAAGTCGCGGACGACCTTCGTGTAGAAGTCGAGCGTGGGCACGCGGTTCTGGCGCCGGGTGAACAACCTCACCTGGTCGGCGAGCCCGGCCTCGTCGAAGCCGAAGCGGGCCGAGTAGCCCTGGTTGGGCAGATCCACCGACACGACGCCGTAGCCCCGCTCGACGAGCGCGGCGCCGGTCCGGTCCGCCTCCTCGAGGCGGCTGCCCAGGCCGTGAAGGAAAAGCAGCACCGGGCACCTCGCATCGAGCGCCGAATCGGAGTACCCGACGCGCAGCCGGATCCCCTCGCGGAAGGACGGGTGCGGCACCCAAACGTCATCCTGGTTGAATGAAGTGGCCGCGACGTTCACCGGCCGATCGGGTGGGTCGACCTCGCCGCACACCGCGACCCAGCGGCGCGGCTGGGCCACGTTGCCCTGGAGCTCGGCGAGCGCCGCCGCCCGCTCGGAGGCGGTCTTCGCGCGCAGCCACCGCGACGTGCGGCGCGCGGTCTGCGTGTGGCGGATGGCGGCCGCCAGCGCCGCGGGGTGCGGGATCCCCCGGACCGCCGCGAGATCGGCGACGCGGCGCGGCAACCCCCCGCGTTCATCGCCGGCATCCTCCCGCACGAAGGCGCGGTAAGCGCCGTGCCCCGTGACGGCCAGCTCGGCGAACGCCTTGGCCAGCGCGGGCTGGCCATCGCCGCACAGCACGGCCGCGACGAGCGCCTCGATCGGCTTCCCCGCCACGCGGGCCAGCTCCGGACGCAGCCGCCCTTCGTGCCGGCGCGGATCGCCGCCGAACGCCACCTCGGGGGGCATCTCGCACGCCTCGAGCGCGGGCTCGTCCTCGCTTTCCAGCGGCAGCAGCGGCGGGCGCTTCTTCACCGGATGCAGCGGCCTCCTCAGCCGGCCTCTCCCCTACCAATTGTAGCAAGCCCCCAGCGCCGCGCCGGGGCCCCTTGCGGGGCCCCGGACCTGGCCGTCAAGCCTGGAAGTGCGCCAGCCGCCGGCGCGCAAGCTCCACCGCGCGGCGCCGCTGGTCCGGCGTCAGGGCCGCGTGCAGATCGACGAACGCCTGCCGCACCTCGGCGCGCGCCTTGCCGATCACCGCATCCACGGCCGAATCCAGCTCCGCCGTGGCGAGCTGCTCCTGCGCCAGGCCGTCGAGCGCGCGATCGACCAGCTCGCGGCGCGCGCTGCGGAGCGACCCCATGCCTTCGAAGAGCCGCTGCCGGATGCCGCGGACCTTGCCCTTCTGCTCCTCGCTCGCGCCCACCTCGTCGAGGAAACGCTCCAGGAACCACCCGCCCATGCGGCGCCGCCCGTGACCGTGGCGCCAGCCGCCGCGGCGCCCGTAGCGCATCCAGGCCAGGCGGCGCAGGCCGCCGAGCACGAAGAACGTCAACACCGAGACGAGAACGACCGTTCCGATACCCATGATTGCTGCTCCTTTCGCTGGGCCGGGGGATTCCGCGGCCCGCAGGGTTCAAGCTAAGAAGGCGGCGTAAGCGCGGGGTTGCCCGCCTGTAAACGTAGGTAAAGCTCGCGCCGACGCGAGCGGTTCGTCGAAAGGCGCCCTGCAATCTCCGCCGCTTGACGCCGGCTGCCTGGCCGTGCCTGGATGCCCTCGTGCTCGACGCACAGGCTCTCTCGGACCTGGGTTTCGACCTCCTGCTGGCCGCGCTCGCCGAGCGGGCGAGGACACCCGAAGGGAGGGCCCGCTGCGCCGCGCTGCCGCTGCTGCGCGATCGCCCCGAGGTCGAGCTGCACCTCGCCCAGGTCGAGGAAGGACGCGCGCGCCTGCGCTCCGCGGATTCGCCGCCGCTCGGGGACTTCGGCGACGTGGGGGCCCAGCTCCAGCGGGCCGAGAAGCACGGGCTGCTCGAAGGGCAGGCCTTGCTCGAGGTGGCGTCGTTCGCGCGGGCGTCGTCGCGCTTGCGCGGCTACCTCGAGGACCGGGCCACCCAGCTGCCCCTTCTCGCCGCGGAAGCCGAGGCGCTGGCGGACCTGCCGGCGCTGGTGTCGCGCATCGAGGCCGCCCTCGAGCCGGGCGGCCGGGTCGCCGACCGTGCCAGCGCCGCGCTCGGCCAGCTCCGCGAGCGCGTGCGGCAGCTGCACCGCGAGCTCAAGGAGCGGCTGGAACAGCTCCTCGCCGACGACCGCTTCCGCCACGGCCTGCGCGAGGGCTACGTCACCATCCGCAACGAGCGCTACTGCGTCCCGGTGCAGGCCCAGTTCCGCGCCGACATCCCGGGCATCGTGCACAACGCGTCCGAGTCCGGGCAGACGCTCTTCGTCGAGCCCCAGCCGCTGATCGGCCTCGGCAACGAGCTGGCGATCGCCCAGTCGATGGCCGCCGAGGAGGAGCAGCGCATCCTGCTCGAGCTGACCGCCGAGATCGGGCGGGCCTCGCGCGACCTGCGACAGTCGATGGCGGCCGTCGCGAAGATCGACGAGCTCTTCGCGGGCGCCGCCCTCGCGGAGGCGCTGTCGGCCAACCGGCCGGAGGTGGTCGAAGCGCGCGAGCCCTTCGCCTTCGAGGCGTTGCGCCACCCGCTGCTCGTGCTCCAGAAGCAGGCGGCGGGCCAGGCCGCGGACGTCGTCGCCTCCGACGTCCTGCTCACCGGCCGCGCGCGCGCCCTCGTCGTGTCGGGCCCCAACGCGGGAGGCAAGACCATCACGCTCAGCGGCGTGGGGCTCTGCGTGGTCATGGTCCGCGCCGGGCTGCCCATCCCGGCCGGGCCGCTCTCGCGCGTGCCGCTGGTGAACCGGCTGTCGACCGCGATCGGCGACGCGCAGGATCTCTCGCGCGGTCTCTCCACCTTCACCGCGCACCTCGCCGCGCTGCGGCGCATCCTCGATGGCGCCGGGCCGGGCTCGCTCGCGCTGATCGACGAGATGGCGGCCGACACCGATCCACGCGAGGGCGCTGCCCTGGCGGTGGCGGTGCTCGAGGAGCTGATCGAGCGCGGCGCGCTGGTGGTCGCCACGACGCACCTCGAACCGCTCAAGGCGCTCGCCCTCGGCGACCCCCGCTTCGCCAACGCGGCCGTCGGCTTCGACCCGCTGGCCCTCGCGCCGACGTACCGCCTCACCCTCGGCCTGCCGGGGCAGTCGTCGGCGCTCGAGGTGGCGCGGCGCTCGGGGGTGCCCCAGGTCGTCCTCGACCGGGCGCACGCGCACCTCTCCGGACAGGCGGGCCCGCTGGGGGCGGCGCTCGCCGCCCTGGAGGACGAACGCCGGCGGCTCGCCCAGGTACGCGCCGACCTCGAGGTGGAACGCGCGGCCGCGGCACGAGAACGGGAGGCGGCGGCGGCCCGCGCCGAGGCGCTCGACCGGCGCGAGGCCGAGCTGGCGGCGGGGGCGAGGCGAGAGCTCGTGGCGGAGCTGGAACGCGAGCGGGACCGGGTGCGCGAGATCGTCGCCGCCCTGCAGCGCCGGCCGGAGGCGGCAGCCGCGAGCCAGGCGACCGCGGAGCTGGGGCGGGCCATCGAGGCGCAGCAGAGCGCGGCGGACGCCCCGGCACGAGACGCTCCCTCATCGGGGGTCCGCGCCGTCGCCGGTCAGCGGGTGCGCAGCCGATCCCTCGCCAAGGAGGGCGAGCTGCTCGCGGTCGAGGGCGAGAGCGGCCTCGTGGCCTTCGGCGCGATCAAGCTCCGCCAGCCCCTCGGCGATCTCGTCCCGGTCGATCGCAAGCGCCCGCCGGCGGGACGGCAGGAGGTGGCCCGGCGCGCCAGCCGCGCCGCGGGAGGCGCCATCGAGCACACGGAGGTGCGCTGCGACCTGCGCGGCCTGCGCGCCGAGGACGCCGTGCGGGAGGCCGAGCGCTTTCTCGACCGCGCCTACGGCGAGGGCGCGGAGGAGGTCCTGCTGGTGCACGGCCTCGGCTCCGGCGCGCTGCGGGCGACCTTGCGCACGTTCCTCTCCGGTTCGAGCTACGTGCGCGCCTTTCACCCCGCCGAGACGCACCGCGGGGGCGAGGGCACCACCGTGGTCGAGCTCACCGGCGAGTAGCCGACGCGCCGAAATGAGGACGCCGACTCCCGGTGTTACATTGGGAGCATGGCTCCCGCCCTCCGGGCCGCCCTTCTGTCGCTGACCGCGGTGGCCGCGGCGCCCGCGCCAGGCCCGCTCGAGCCAGTCCCGACCGATGCCCAGTGCCGGGCGCTGCCCGCGCTACCGGCGCACCGGCTGCCGCTGCGCGTCGGCGAGCGCCTCGACTACGACATCGACTTCCTCGGCGGGGTGAAGGCCGGGACGGTCACGCTGGAGGTGAAGCCGCCCGAGCACCAGGAAGGGGGCGTCACGCTGCCGATCGCCGTCCACGCCGAGTCGAACGAGTTCTTCTCGAAGTTCGGCAAGTTCGACAGCAGCGCCGTGTCGTACCTGCGCCCTCGCGACCTGCACCCGCTGCGCTACCACGAGGACTTCGTCGAGGCGGGCCGCAAGTACTGGACCGACGTCTTCTTCCCGTCCAGCGGGCCACGCCTCATGCGCACGCGCTACGGCAACCCCTCTTCCAGCGGCGAGAAGATCTACCCGTTCGCGGCCGACGCGCTCGACGTGGTGAGCGCGTTCTACGTGCTGCGATCGCTCGATCTGCACGTCGGGCAGCATCTCTGCTTCGACGCCTACAGCTCGCGGACGATCTGGCGGATCTGGGGCAAGGTCGACGCGCGCGAGATGGTGGCCACGCCGGCCGGCAACTTCCAGGCGCTGCGCCTCGCCGGCGTCGCGGCCCGCGTGGCCATGCCGAAGGTGCGCCGCGACGTGTACCTCTGGGTGTCCGACGACGCACAGCGGCTGCCGGTGGCGGCCATCGGCGACCTCGACATCGGCCCCCTGCGGGCCCTGCTCAGCGGGATCGGCTCGGCCCCGCGAGCCGCGCGCGACCCGCCACCAGCGCCAGCCGCCGCCGCAGGCTGGAAAGAGTAGCGCCGAGCTCGTCGAGCGCCCGCAAGGGGGCGGGATCGTCGGCGCGGTCGAAGAGGCCCTCCGGCCTCACGGCCGCCGCTCCGAGGGCCTCGACGGCGCCATCGAGGTAGGCCGAGAGGTCGTCGAGCGCCAGCCGGGCCTGGGCGAGGTCGTCCTCGAGGAAGTCGCAGAGCACGCGATCGCTGCTGCGGCGGTAGAGGCGGCGGCGCATCGCGCCCACCGCGTCGACGGCTTCGCGTTCCGAATCGAGGGAGAAGGAATCGTCCGCCACGCGCTCGATGGTACGGCGCGGGCGCAGGGCGTCAATTTTTCGGCGGTGCCGAGGGCCTAGATCAGACCCTTGTTGCGGCGGATCTGATCGACGGCCTTCTGGTATTCCACGTCCCAGGCCGCGGTGCCCTCTTGCAGGTGCTTGAGACGCCCGCGCGCCTCGCGGTCGACTTCCTCGTCGACCTCGAGGTGACGCTTCATGATGGAGAAGATCTTCTTCCGCAGGACGTTGTCGTCCGCGTAGACCTCCTCGACGTTGCGCGACACCAGGAGGAATTCGATCATCTGGCCGATGATGTAGTCGACGCCGTCGTCGCCCATCTTGAAGCCCCGCACGTCGGCCATCTCGCGCTTCACCTGTGCGAACTTCGAGTGGTCGTAGCCGCGCCGCTCGAGGGCCTCCCGCGTCGCCTGGTTCACGCGCTCCTCCGCGGCCAGGTATTCCTTCATGATGGAGGCCATGTCCATCTCGGCGTCGCCGACGCGCAGCGGCTCCACTTCGACGTCGCCGTCCTTCGTCAGGCGGTCGACGATCTCGCGCGCGATGCCCGGGATGAGCTTGGGGTAGAGCTTCATGGGGCCAAGGCTATAGAACAGCCCTCCCGCACCCCGCAACAAAAAACGTGCCGGCGCTCGTTTTCACGCAGCGCGCCGGTTCGATGGCGGGAGATGCAACGACCGGGGCGTTGGGATACCGTCACTCCATGGGCGACACGGGACCGGAAGTCTATCTCCGCGTGATGCGCGAGCTTCACCTGGACAACTCCGGCGTCGCCAAGCTCGCCCGCTGCTCGCTGCGGACGATCGAGCGGCACGGCTGTCAGATTCTCCTCATGCCCCACTACGCCCATCCCTTCGTGCGCGCGGTGCACGCCAAGCGGCCGGATCTCGGCGCCCTGCTGGCCCGGGCCGCCGGCACGAACCTCACCGCCCTCGGCCTCGTCCCGGCCACCGCCGCCGAGCGCGCCGCGGCGCGCGGTTCCGGCATTGCCACGACCCACGAGGTCTTGCGGGTCCTCCACGCCGCCGCGGCCGCCACCGGGCTCTCGCTCGAGCAGGCCCGCGCGGGGGTCGGTGCGGCCGTCGCGATGGCGCTGGACCAGGGCCTCACGCTCGAGACCCTCGATCCCCTGCTGAACCCCAAGAAGCCCAGCCGGCGCTGACCGTCGGGCCGGCGGCGCCCTCGCGCAGCCCCAGGGCCGGTGTTGCTCAGTACACGACGAGCGTGTTGCCCGCCGGCACGAGCAGGCCGCCGCGGGCGGAGAGATCTGCCTCGGGCGCGCGCACGAACCGCCGGCCCGGTTACGAACCGTCCCCGCGGCCCAGCTTCCCCATTCGCAGGGCCCGCATTCAATGACTCCGAGCCGTTGGCCCCTGCCGACCGCCAGGCACGGACAGGCTGGCGGCCGGCATTCGATGCCGTCGCGCGGCAGGACCGTCTCGACCGCCAGCCACGGACATGCTGGCGGTCGGCATTCGATGCCCTCGCGTGGGAAAACCGTGGCAACCGCCACGCACGGACATGCTGGCGGTCGGCTTTCGATGCCGTCGCGCGGGAAGACCGTGGTGACCGCCACGCACGGACATGCTGGCGGTCGGCTTTCGATGCCTGGCACCCGGCATTCGATTCCCCCGCGTGGGATGACCGTGGCGACCGCCAGACACGGACACGCTGGCGGTCGGCATGCGATGCCGTCGCGCGGGAGGGCCGTGGCGACCGCCAGACACGGACATCCTGGCGGCCGGCATTCGATTCCTTCGCGTGGGAAGACCGTGGCGACCGCCAGGCACGGACATCCAGGCGGCCGGCTTTCGGTTCCTCCGCACGGGAAGACGTTTCCTGCCAGTCGTCACGGGCCTCCGGGCAGCTGGCATCGCGATCCATCGCGCGGCGGAACCCTTGCGACCGCCACACACGAACATCCTGGCGGTCGGCGTTCCTTTCCACCGCGCGGTGGAGCTCTTCCAGCGTGCGTCGACAGTCCTCCCGCTGCCGATGAACGAGGCCCGGGCCGCGGGGACGGCGCTTCACCGAGGAGAGATGAAGAGCCACCAGGCTTCGCTTCCCTGCCAGCGCTGGCAGTGTCCGTGTGCGAGCGCCGAGAGGCTTCCTCCCCACCTGCTCGCGACCTTGACGCCAGCGGGCGCATCGACCTCGCGGCCTTCAAGCCTTCAGCGTCGCGAGGATGCGCTCCGCCAGCTCGGGCGTCACGCCCGGCACCGCGGTGAGAGCCGTCACGTCCGCCTCGCGGACGCCCTTCACGCTGCCGAACTCGCGGAGCAGCGCGCGGCGGCGGGCGGGGCCCACGCCGGGGACGGCATCCAGCGCCGACCGCAGCGTGCGACGGTCGCGGAGCTTGCGGTGGTAGCCGATGGCGAAGCGGTGGGCCTCGTCGCGGATGCGCTGCAGGAGGAACAGCTCGGACGTGTTCTGGCGCAGCACCACCGGGTCCTTGATGCCGGGCAGGAAGACCCGCTCGGGCGAGTGCACGGCGCCGCCGTCGCCCTCCCCCGGCCCATCGACCACCCGGCTCTTGGCGAGCGACACGAGGTCGACGTCGCCCACGCCCGCGTCCTTCATCGCCGCCTCGGCCGCGGCGAGCTGCCCCTTGCCGCCGTCGATGACGAGCAGGTCCGGCAGGTCGCCGTCGCGCAGCCCCTGGGCCAGCCGGCGGCGCAGCACCTCGTAGAGCGAGGCGAAGTCGTCCTGCCCCGCGAAGCCCTTCACGCGGAAGCGCCGGTAGCCGTCCTTGAACGGCTGGCCGTCCTTGAAGGCCACCTTCGATCCCACGACCTCGGTGCCCTGGAAGTTCGAGATGTCGTAGCACTCGAGCGTCCGCGGGGGCTTGCGCAGGGAGAGCGCCTGCTGGAGCCGGGCGAGCATCTCCTCGAGGTCGCGCCCCTTGGATTCGCGCTCGCGCAGCGCCTGCTCGGCGTTGGCGCAGGCCATCTCGACGAGCCGCCGCTTCTCGCCCCGCTGCGGCACGAGCACGTGCACCAGGCGGCCGGCCTTCTCCGAGAGCCAGTCGGCGATGGCGGCGGTGTCCTCGAGCGGGAGCGGCAGGAGCAGCTCGCGCGGCAGCGCCGTGGCCGCGTCGTAGTACAGCGCGACGAAGCTCGCGAGCAGCTCCTCGGTCGGGAACTCCTGCCGCACGAAGTCGAAGGCCTGCGAATCCTGGAGCCGGCCGCGGCGGACCAGCAGCACGCTCACGCAGAGGTGCGGGCCCTGCCGCGCGAAGCCGAACACGTCCTGGTCGACGCGCTCCGCCTGCACCATGCGCTGCTTCTCCAGGCTGCGCGTCACCGCGTGGAGCTGGTCCCGCACCCGCGCGGCCTCCTCGAAGCGCTCGGCCGCCGCGGCCTCGCGCATGCGCCCCTCGAGCCGGTCGACCAGCTCGTCGCCCCGGCCGGAGAGGAACAGCTCCGCCTCCCGCACGCTGCGCGCGTACTCCTCCGGCGGCACGTCGAGCCAGCACGGCTTCGGCGCGCGGCCGAGGTGCCACTCCGGGCAGGGGCGCGTGCGGTCGAGCATCTCGCGGTCCGAGCAGCTGCGGAGCTGGAAGTGACGGTTCACCACGCGCAGGGTCTCGCGGATCGAGCGCGCCGAGCTGTAGGGGCCGAAGTAGACGATCGCGCCGTCCTTCTGCGAGCCCGGCGCGCGCCGCCGCACGATCTCGAGCTTGGGGTACGGCTTGGTCTTGTCGAGCTCGAGCGAGATGAAGCTCTTGTCGTCGCGCAGCATCACGTTGAAGCGCGGCTTGTGCTTCTTGATGAGCGTGCTCTCGAGGATGAGCGCTTCCTTCTCGGAGCGCGTCAGGATGGTCTCGATGTCGCCGAGGAGCCCTTCGAGGAGCGGCACGAAGGCCCGGCCGTCGCCGGTGCGGTTGAAGTAGCTGCGGACGCGCGAGCGCAGGTTCACCGCCTTGCCCACGTACACGACGCGGCCGGCGCGGTCCTTCATGAGGTACACGCCCGGCGCGGCGGGCAGGGTGTCGAGCTTCGCTTGCAGCTTGTCGTCCATGGTCGCGCGCGGCCGCGGCCGACATGATAAACGGCCGGACCGGGAGTCTCCATTGGCCACGCTCGCCGACCGGCTCGAACAGGTGGAGACGATCGCGGTCCTCATGCTCGAGAACC
>DATJNL010000522.1:0-3142 GCA_035508175.1 Myxococcales bacterium | reverse complement strand
GCGCCGGAGCGCGCGGCGCTCCAGCAGCTTGTCCGCCGCGTCTCGTGGGCTCGCCGCCGCGGCGGCGATCGCCCGCGCGTAGTACGTGACGCCGGTCGGCGCCATCGGGTCTCGGGCCATCCTGGCCTCCTTCCGCTCCCTGGGTCGCGTTTGCTCCCTCGCCTCTTGAGTCATTACCCCCGAGCGTGGCGCATAAGCGCTCAGGGCGCGCCGGTGCGAGCAGGCGTAGGATCACGGCGGTGCCGGACCGCCTGTACTTCACCGACTCCGACGAGGCGAATGAGCTGATCGCGAAGGACGCGATGGCGCTGCTGATCGGGTTCACGCTCGACCAGCAGGTGAAAGTCGAAAAGGCCTTCGTGGGGCCGCTGGTGTTGCGCGAACGGCTCGGCACGCTCGACGCGGCGACGCTGGCCACCGCGGACCTGGAGCCGGTCTTCCGCGAGAAACCCGCGATCCACCGCTTCCCCGGTTCGATGGCCGAGCGCGTTCACGCGCTGGCGGCGCACGTCCGCGACGAGTACGACGGCGACGCCGCGCGGGTGTGGACCGACGCGAAGGACGCCGCGGCGCTCCGCGCGAACATCGAGGCACTGCCCGGCTTCGGCGAGATGAAGGTGAAGTCGCTCAGCGCGGTGCTCTCCAAGCGCTACGGCGTCAAGGCCGCGAAGGAGCTGGTGCCGTGGCACCCGACGCTCGGCGACGTCGACTCGATGCAGGCGCTCGCGGACTACCAGGCGGCGAAGAAGGCCCACAAGGCCGAGTGGTCGAAGGCCGCAGCGCCGCGCACCTGATTGACTTCCCCCACGGGGCGGCGGATCGGGCGCCCGAATCTCGATGACCTGGGGGGAATCGAATGCACGGAACGAACACCCGGCGCATACCGCTTGCCGCGCTGCTCGCGGCGATGGCAGCGCTGCTGACGATGGCGGTGCTCGCGAGCGCCGCGACGGCGGCGGGCGTCAAAGTCTGCATCCCGTCAAAAGAAGGCAAGCCGATCATCACGCCGAAAGCCGGCGTCTGCAAGACCGGCTACACGATGACCGAATTCGGAGGCGCGGGCGAAGGCAAAGAAGGCAAAGAAGGACCGCCCGGTAAAGAAGGGGCGCCTGGCAAAGAAGGCCCTCCGGGCAAAGAAGGCAAAGAAGGCAAACAGGGCAAACAGGGCCCCGAAGGCAAAGTCCCCTTCACCGAAGAAGAACAGGCGACGCTGAAAGCGATTCTGCCCTACATCAAGTTCGTCTCCGCGGGCGTGGGCGGCAAGCCGACGATCCAGTTCTCGGGAGCGAACGTGCAGGTGCTGAGCGGCGCGGGCAACCAGGGGATCCTCAACGGCGTCGGCAACCTGGTCGTGGGTTACAACTCCCCGGCCGGGACCCAGACCGGGTCGAACAACATTGTCGTCGGCAGCGGGCAGTCCTACACGAGCTTCGGCGCGCTGCTGGCCGGCAACTTCAACACGGCCTCCAGTCAGGAAAACGTCGTGTTCGGAGCGAAAAACATCGCCTCGGGCAAATACGCGGCGGTCACCGGCGGCGAGCAGAACACCGCCTCGGGGCAGGAGTCGCTCGTCGCGGGCGGCATCTCCAACGAAGCGACGACCAATCAGGCCACGGTCGCGGGCGGCGTCGGCAACCAGGCGCTGGAAATCTGGAGCTTCGTCGGCGGCGGCAACCACAACAAAGCATCGGCCCTCGCCTCATCGGTGTTCGGCTCCTCGCTCAGCGTCGCCAGCGGTGAAAACGCCGCCGTGTTCGGCGGCAAGGAAGACGAAGCGAGCGGCAAGTTCTCGGCGGTGCTCGGCGGCCATGGCGTGAAAGTCACGACCGAATTCGGTCACACGCCGTAGCGGGCTTCACGGGTCCGGCGCGGTCCGCCTGGCGCGGGCCGTGCCGGCCGTGGCCCGGCCGGCGACGCGACGGCCTGCCGGCCCGGCTCGCCGGGGCGAGGGCGGCCCGGCTAGTGCGAGGGCAGCCCGGCCCCGGGGCCGCTCGTGGCGTCGGGGCTGGTGTCGATGTTCAGGTAGGAGTATTCGCCTTTGTAGGAGTCGCGCTTGGTGGCGAGCATCCCGGCGCAGCCGTCGCGCAGTTCCTCGCAGTCCCACGCCTGGCCCTTGCGCAGGTGGATGTCGAGGCGCGAGGAGTAGTAGAAGGAGAAGGCGTTGCCGTCGTGGTTGGGATCGACGGCGGCCTCGGCGGAGTCTTCGCGCCAGCGCCGGCTGAGCAGCCGCTTGTCGGCTGAGGCCTGGTGCTTGAGGTACTTGTCGAACCAGGCGGAGGTGTACCAGTCGACCATGTCGGGGCCGCGCAGCGAAGCGCCGAAGGCCTGGTTGGGGATGAAGCTGAAGTCCAGGTGCGAGCCGCCGCGGATGATGATCTCGCCGCTGTCTACGCCGGCTTCGCTGTAGGCGTGGGACTCGGTGGACTTCGCGTTCGGGTCCGGCAGGCCGGTGTTGGGCAGCGGCGGCAACCCGTAGTCGGCGGACATGCCGAGCCCGGGCTTGGTGATCGGCACGGTGGTGCGGTCGGCGGGGTCGGCGGGGCAGGGCTTCTCGCCGATCGAGCTCATCGGCGGCGTGCCGCCCTGCTGGCTGGGCACCGAGCCCGATTCCGGGCCGGGGCCACCCAGGTTGTCCCAGGCGACGACTGCCTTCACGCGCGGGTCCCACTGCGCGATGTAGGAGACGCCGGCGGCGCCGTAGGAATGCCCGGCCAGCCCGACCTCGGAGGTCTTCAGCAGCTTCCAGTAGGGGTTGTAGGCGGCGTCGAAGCCCTGCGCGACGCGTTCGTCCTGCTTGGCGGCGTGGCTGGTGCCGGTTTCGCAGCTGGGCACCGGCTCGTAGGGCTGCTTCGGCGTCGAGAAGAAGAAGTCCAGCGCGTCCTCGGTGCCGTCGAAGAAGGGGCGCCCGTCGCTCTGCGCGGGCACGCCCTCCTGTTCGTCCGGGGCCTGGCCCAGCGTGTCGCTGTCACCCTGGCCCTGCGGGTCGAAGGTGAGAACGACGTAGCCGTCCTTGGCCAGCGTCTGCGCGGCGTACCAGTAGAGCTGCTCGTCGGCCTGGACCGAGCCGTTGGTGAGGACGATCCCGGGCCGCTTGGCCGGGCCGGCGATCGTGGCCCAGACGTGGCCTGACAACGTGGCCCCG
>DATJNL010000521.1:0-20471 GCA_035508175.1 Myxococcales bacterium | reverse complement strand
GCGTGCGCGCGACCAGCGCGTCCACCTCGCCCGCGAGCGCGGCACCCGGTTCGTGATACGGCCGGTGTTCGCCCGCGAGCCAGTCGGGCGCGCGCACGAGGTCCACGAGGTCGCCCACGAAGCAGAGCGTGGCCGGCTCGTCGAGCCGCGCCTGCTCGATGCGCGTCCAGAAGCGCTCGAACTGCGCGAGGCGCGAGAGGTGGGTGGCCGCGCCGGGACGAAGGTGAAGGTCGCTGACGAGAATGAGCACGCTCCGCCATCCTGGGGGTGGCGGAAGGCGGGGGTCAAGGGCGCCCTCTGTCCCTGCGCGCGACAGCGATGTCGCGGCCCTCACGCCGCGCAACCGACGAACGACGCCAAATCCCGGCCGAGCCGCCTGGCGCGCTCGTTGCATTCAGCCTCCCGCGGGCATGCTAGGCTCGACATCCATGGGACGCTTGCTGGCCGTCGCGTCGGCCCTCGTGTCCGCCTTGGGCGCGACGCCGGTCCGCGCCGCCGAACCGAGCTGGAAGCTCGCCTACCAGCACCGCGGGCTCAGCGTCTACCAGGACGGGACGGACTCGAAGCCCTCGTACATGATCGAGGGCGTGATCGACGCGAACCTCTTCTCGGTGCTCGCGGTCCTCGCCGACGTGGCCCACCGCAGCGAGTGGGTCCGCGATCTGAAGGAATCGCGCATCGTCGAGGGCGACGTGGAGAAGGCGGTCGTCATCTACGAGCACTACCACCTGCCGTGGCCCTGCCACGATCGCGACGCCATCGCCTACTCACAGATCGCCGAGGACGACTCGCAGCTCTCGGTGACGGTGACCTACCACGAGGTGACCCGGGCCGACATTCCGCCGAGGCCGGGCATCGTGCGCATGCCCTCCACGCGGGGCAGCATGTTCTTCCGCTACCTCGACAAGGGGCACTGTTTCGCGCGCGTGCTGGTGCGGCTGGACGTGGGCGGACGGCTCCCGGGCTTCATCGTGAACTGGGTCGCGCGCGCCGTGCCGGCGATCACGGTGGACAGCCTGCTCGCCCGCGTGAAGGCGACGCGGGGGAGGTACGACGGCTTCGTCCGCGCGCACGCGGCAACGGCGCGCCTGCACACGAAGATGCCCTTCGACGTGGACCTGTGAGCCACCCGCACCCCGTGCTCTCGTGGCTCCTGGCACCGCGCGGGATGAAGCGGCCCGCGCCCCTGCGGCGCGCGGTGGAAGGCAGGGTGGTGCTCGTGACCGGCGCGACGTTCGGCATCGGCGAAGCGCTGGCGTTGCGGCTCGGGGCCGCCGGGGCGAAGGTGGTGCTGGCCGCGCGCACCGAGGCGCGCCTGGACGAGCTGGCGGGACGCATCGCTGCGGCGGGCGGCACCGCCGACGTACTGCCGCTCGACCTCACCGATCCGGGCAGCGTGGCGCGCGCGGCCGCCGACCTCCTCGAGCGGCACGGCGGCGCCGACGTGGTCGTGCACAACGCGGGCAAGTCGATCCGCCGCTCGCTGGCCCTCTCCCTCGACCGTTTCCGCGACTTCCAGCGGACCATGGCGGTGAACTATCTGGGTCCGGTGCAGCTGCAACTGGCGCTGCTGCCGGCGATGATCGCCCGGCGCGGCGGCCACCTCGTGAACGTCTCCACGGTGGGGGCGCGACTGCCTCCCGCGCCGCGCTGGGCCGCCTACCACGCCTCCAAGGTGGCCTTCGACCTCTGGGTCCGCTCGGCCGCGCCGGAGCTGCACCACCAGGGCATCGCTTGCACGTCGATCTACCTCGGCCTGGTGCACACCCGCATGAGCGCGCCCACGCCCGTGAACCGGCGGAGCCCCGGGCAGAGCCCCGACGAGGCCGCGGCCGTGGTGTGCCGCGCGATCGTCCGGCGGCCGCGCTCCATCGCCCCCTGGTGGCTCGCGCCGGTGAGCTGGCTCGCCATGCCCCTCTCGCGCCCGGTGGCCTGGGCGCAGGAGCGACTCTACCCCTGGGGCGCGGACACGCCGGCCGCGCGGGGGGAGCGGCCGTGAAGAGCCTGCGGTTGTTCCTCCGCATCCTACGGGTGCTCTGGCGTTCGGGGCTGCTGCGTCTCTCGCCGCGGCAGTGGGTCGCGCTAGGGCTGTGCGCGTGGCGCTGCGGCGTCTCGTACGCCGCGCTGGCGGCGCTCGCGGCGGCTCGCTTCGGCGACCGCGTCGCCCTGGAGGACGAGGAGGGCACGCTCACCTTCGCGGAGCTCTTCGCCTCGGCGGAGGCGCTGGCCGAGCGGCTGCGGGAAGAGCAAGCCCTGCGCGCCGGGCAGCAGGCGGCGCTCCTCTCGCGCAACGGCCGGGCGTTCGTGGTGGGGCTACTGGCCCTCAGCCGGCTGGGCGTCGACCTGTCGATCCTGAACCCCGAGAGCCCCGCCGCCGCGCTTGCGCAGCTCCTCGCGCGCCGCCCCGTCGATCTGCTGCTGCACG
This sequence comes from Myxococcales bacterium, assembly GCA_035508175.1. Lineage (GTDB taxonomy): Bacteria > Myxococcota > Myxococcia > Myxococcales > JAKAPL01 > DATJNL01. The sequence goes on along the minus strand of DATJNL010000521.1, from coordinate 18,046 downwards.
ACGCCGACCTGGCGGCGGCCGTCGAGGGTCTCGGGACCGCGCGGGCGCCGCTGGAGCTCCCCGAGTGCCCTCGCCGCGGACCCCTGCCGCGCGTCCGCCGGCCCGGGCACCTGGTCCTTCTGACCTCGGGCTCGACGGGCGCTCCCAAGAACGTCCGGCGCAAGCCGACGCTGCTCGCCACGCTCCCCAGCGCGGCGGCCCTCCTCGAGGCCCTGCCGGTGCGGCTGCACATGCCCGTGCTGCTCGCCATCCCGCTCTTTCACGGTTATGGCCTGGGCGCCCTCGCGATGACGCTTGCCGCCGGCTCGCCGCTGCAGATCGTACGCCGGCCGGACGTGGGCCGCGTCCTCGAGCGGTTGCGGGGCGAGGAGGGCGTGCTCGTCACCGTGCCCACCCTGCTGAACCGCTGGCTGCGGCAGTCGCCCCCGCGCCCTCGCCTCGCCGCGATCGTGTGCGGGAGCGAACCGCTCCCGCCGCCCCTCTGCGCGCAGGTGGTGGAGCGCTGCGGTCCGGTCCTCTTCAACTTCTACGGCTCCACCGAAGCCGGCCTGATGGCGCTCGCGACGCCGGCCGCGCTGGCCGAAGCTCCTGGCACCGTGGGGCGCCCCGCGCCGGGCGCGGACGTGAAGGTGGCCGGCAGCGACGGGCGCGCCGCCCTCGCGGGCGAGCTCGGCCGCATCCTGGTCCGAGGCCCCTTCGTCCTGCACGCCGGTCCGGACGGCTGGTACGACACCGGCGACGTCGGCCGCTTCGACGCCGCGGGCCGGCTCTTCGTGTGCGGCCGCTCGGACCACATGTTCACCTCGGGTGGGGAGAACGTGTACCCCGAGGAGACCGAGGCCGTGCTGGCAGCGCATCCGGGACTCGAGGACGCCGCCGTGACCGTGGTGCCCGACCCCGACTTCGGCCGGAGAATGGTCGGCTGGGTGGTGCCGAAGGCGGGCACCTCTTTCGACGAGGAGGCGGTCCGCGCGTGGCTCGCCGGCCGCCTCGAGCGTTTCAAGCTACCGCGGCGGGTCCACGCGGTGGCCGCCATCCCGCGCAACGCGGTGGGAAAGATCGATCGGGGCGCGCTGCAGGCGCTCCGTGCGGACGAACCCGACGCGGCGGCTGGGTGACCCGGGCACGCTCTCGCCATGGATCGGGATGCCGCGGCGAGCACGGAAGCGGCGGTGGGGATGCCTCCCGTTTCCTCTTTCCTCGATCGCCTCGATGGGCTTCGGCTATAAGCACACCGCGACTCTGCGGAGGACCACGTGCTCGAGCTTCAAGTCATCATCGGCAGCACCCGCGACGGCAGGCAAGCGGACCCGGTTCTCCGGTGGCTCGTCCCCGCGGTGCAGGCGCACCCGGCGTTCCATGCGGAGGTCCTCGACCTGCGCGACTGGCCGCTGCCGTTCTTCAAGGAAACGTTCGCCACCCTCGGCGACCCGGCCAACCCCACCTACTCCGACCCGCTCGTCAAGCGCTGGAACGAGAAGATCCGGGCGGGCGACGCCTTCCTCCTCGTGACGCCGGAGTACAACCACGGGCCGTCGGGAGTCCTCAAGAACGCCATCGACAGCGTCTTCGTCTCGTTCGGCTTCCGCCACAAACCGGTCGCGTTCGTGGGCTACAGCGGCGGCGTCGGGGCGGGCGTGCGGGCGGTGGAGCAGCTCAACCAGGTGATGCTCGAGACCGAGGCGGTGCCGGTGCGCACCCAGACGCTGATTCCCTTCGTGACGGCGGCCTTCGATGCGGCGGGAAAGCCCGTCAACGCGACGCTCGGCGTGGGGCTCGGCGTGATGCTCGACGACCTGGCCTGGCTGGGGAAGGCGCTGAAGACCGCGCGGGCGGAAGGCGAGTTGCCGCCCCCCACCGTCCGGATGCGCGCCGCCCTGGCGAAGCGCTAGCGCCGCCTTTCAAGCGGGGCTGAGCCGCGGTAGCCTGCCGGCGTGCGCCCTGCCGCTTGCCTGCTGGCGTTGCCGATCGCCGCCTGCTGCCTCACGGCTTCGGGCGAAGGCGCGAGCTCCGCGGGCACGGGGGCGAACGGCACGACCGGGACCGGCGGCCGAGCTGGGAGCGGCGGCACGGCGGGAGCATCGACCTCGAGCGGCGCGGGGGCCGGGGCGGGCTCCACGTCGCCCGGCAGCAGCGCGGGGGGCGCGAGCAGCACCGGGGCGGCTTCGACCACCGGTGGCGGCACCAGCGCCGGCGGGAGCAGCGGGGGCCTGTCGACTTGCACGCTCGTGGCCGTTCCGAATCCCTTGAGCTTCGGGAACGTGACCGTCGGGCCGACCACGCGGACCGTCGCGTTGACCGACGTGGGGGGCGGCGACTGCCACGTCACGGGGATCTCGTTCGCGGCGACCACCGACCCGGCGTTCAGCCTCCAGTCGCCGTTCGTGCAGGCCGTGGTGGGGCCGGGGCAGAGCGCGAACGTCGGCGTGACCTTCGACGTGCCGAGCTGGACGCCACCACAGTTGCGACAGGGAACGCTCGATGTCGCGAGCGACGATCCGACGAATCCGCTCCTCGCGATCCCCATGTCGGCATACTTGGAACCGGAGTGCTTTTACGGCGGGGCCTGGACGCAGTGGCAGGGCGATTCATCGATCGACGGCGTGTCCTACTCAGACACCAGCGGACTCACCGGCACCATCGTCTGGAGCGCCGTCCTCGGCCCGCCCGACGCCGGCAGCGGCTACCAGAGCGCGCCCGTGGAGGATGGCTGCGAATCCATGATCTACGCAAACGACCCCTCCGGGACCGTCCATGCGTTCGATTACACCGGTGAGCCGCTCTGGGTTCTGTCCCTGGGCGCTCTACCGACCTCGCCGGCGGCGCTCGCCGACAGCACGCTGGCCGAGCTTCTGGGCGCCTCGCCCGGCGGCGCCCTGTCGATCTCGTCGCAGGGAGCGCGCCTCTCGACCCAAGCCGCGGGGATGATTTTCCTCTCGAACGCCAATGCGGGCTTCACCGCCCTGCGCGCCGCTGCCGAGATCGATGGCGGCGTGGTGGCCTTCACGCCTGACGGCGGCACCTTCCCGCTCCAGATTCCGTTGGGACCGGTGAGCGTGGCGGTGGGCAACGACGGAACGAGTTACTGGGCGGGAGGCGGGACGCTCGAAGCGCTGACGCCGCCGCCGTTCGCGCCGAAGCCGGGCTGGGCGGCGGTGACGCTGGGAACGGGCGCGACGGCCGAGACCAGCGGCCTCGCGCTCGACGTGGACAACACCGGGCTCCTCTTCATGCAGGTGGCCTGGCTCGCCGGGGGCGCGCAGAGCATCGTGTACGCCTTCGACGCGCAGAGCGGCGCGGGGGCATGGTCCGAGACCCTCCTGCTCGAGCCCGCGGACGGCGGAGCCACGCCGCTGCCGCCGTACGGGTCGATCGCCGTGGGCCCGTCGGGCACCGTGTACGCCGGCTTCGTCGACGGCCTGCACGCGCTCGCCGCCGCGACGGGTCAGCCCCGGTGGACCTTCCCGAGCCCCGCCGTCACCACGCCGCCCACGATCGGCGGCGACGGGACGATCTTCTTCGGCGCCGCAGATGGCAAGCTCTACGCGGTCACGCCCGCCGGTACGCTGCGCTTCGTGGTGACGACCGGCGGACCCATCACCTCGCCCGCTTCGATCACCGGAGACGGCACGCTGCTCTTCACCTCGGCGGACGGCAACCTGTACGCGGTGCGCTGAGGCCGGCGACTTCCCCCGGTCCAAGCGCCACGCTCACGGTCGCTCGTAGAACAGATAGACCGCGCGGTACGGGACCGAGACGCTCTGGCCGGGCGTGCAGGCGGTGCTCGGGGGCGCGCCCCCCGCGGTGTCGACGCGCTGGACGAAGACCATCGGCGCGAGCGCGCCGCTCCTCGAGCCCTCCTTGCGCGGCACGGCCAGCCAGGCGACGTTCTGCGGCCCCTCCGGCGAAGGCGCGGATCGGACCGCCGCCTTGTCGCCGACGAAGCGGCTGCCATCGGTCCACGTCCAGGTCGGGCCGGCCGAGTGCTTGCCCACGACCGCGCCGGTGGGTTCGCAGCGACGAAGCTCGGCGCTGGGCACGGCAGCGCTCCAACCCGCGGCGCCCCCGGAGCCACGCTGGCAGGCGTAGGTCTGGGTGCCGGACGCCGACAGCTGGAGCGCCAAGCGCAGGCCGCGCGGGGCCGCGAGCTTCGCGGGCAGCGCGGCGGGGATCGCGGGGCACCGAGCCGGCGCCGAGTCGCCGAGCGCCACGGCGGCGAGCGCGACCACGACGGCCGCGGAGACGAACGAGGGAGCGGTGGACACGGCGGCATGGTAACCGCGGCCGGGCCCGCGCGCCATGGGCCGGTGCCAGCTCGACGACGCGGGGCAGCGTGCCGACCGAGGCCGGCAGGGACGGCACGCAGCCGGAGGGAAGATCCGGCCCGTCACCGTGAAGCTCGCCGAGCCCGAAGGTCGAATCGACCCAGGCATCTCGCTCGACGGAAGGAACGCGCAGCAGCGCCGCGCGGAAGAGGCGGAACCAGAGAGAGGCGGGCCTTACTTGACCATCACCTTGACTTCGGCCTTCTTGTCGCCGGCCTTCGCCCAGATGGTGGCCTTGCCCTTCTTCATGGCAGTCACCATGCCGGTCGGGGTCACGGTGGCGACCTTCATGTCGTCGCTCGACCAGGTCACCGTCACGCCCTCGACTTTCTTGCTGCCTTCCATGGCCTCGGCCTTGAGGTCCTCGGTCTTGCCCATCTTGAGCTTGACGGGGCCCTTGGGGCTCACGGCGAGCTTGTCGAACTTGGGCTCGGCCACGGTGACCGACGCGGTGGAAGAGAGCGCGCCCGTGCGGGCCGAGATGACGGCCGTGCCGCCCCCCATGGCGTGCACCATGCCGCGCGTGTCGACCGAGGCCACGTTCGCGTTGGACGAGGTCCAGATCACCGGCATCGACTGCACCACGTTGCCGGCGTCGTCCTTCACCACGGCATGGAGCTGGGCGGACTGGCCCATGCCGGTCAGGCTCGCCTGCGCGGGGAGGATCGAGAGCTGGGCCGGGATCTCGACGCGGATGTGCGAGATGCCCTTCACGTCACCGGCGGTAGCGGTGATGTCGGCGGCGCCGCTCTTGAGGGCGGTGACCTTGCCGTTGGCGTCGACGGACGCAGCGGCCGAATTGGCGCTGGACCAGGTGAACTGGGTGTCGGCGACCGGCTGGCCCTTGTCGTCCTTGGCCACGGCGTGCAGCACGAGCGACGCGCCCTTGGTGGACATCATGGCCTGACCGGGCTCGACCGAGACGGTCTTGACGGTGGGGCCGCAAGCCGACGCGAGCAGGAGCATCCACGTGAATCTCTTCATGGCTTTCCCTCCGGGAAGATGGTCAGGGCTCATAGCGAGTGAGGGGGCCCCTGTCAAGGACGGAAGGAGCCCCGGCCGTCCCCTTGCTTCCCGGGCCGTCTTTGCGCTACGACTCCCGGCTCGCTTCGGAGGCTGCATGGCGGTCGGCGCAATGGCGGTTCTGCTCTCTCTCAGCCTCTCGGGGCCGGCGGAAGCTCCCGCCGGCGCGACGACCACGCCGCCCGACAAGGCGTCCGTCTCTCCCGCGGACGCGCCGGTCCTGCCGGACGCCGCCGCGGACGCCGAGCTTCCCCCCGCACAGAAGCCGGGCTTCGGTGGCTGGTTCGACTTCGACAACTCGCTGGGCGGCGGCGCCCTCGTCGCCAACCCCTACGTGAACAACCCGGCCTGGAGCACGAACCTGTACCTGAAGCCTGGCTACGCCTTCAGGGCGTGGAACCAGACGCTCAAGGTCTCGGGGTGGGAGAACATCTACTACGCGGACATCCTCGACAAGAACGCCTTCGACCAGCGGCAGATCGACTGGTCCGACCTGCGCCTCACGCTCTCGGACGACTCCATCTACGAGGAGCCGCACACCCACATCAAGATCGGCGGGATGATCCGCGGGGTGGTGCCGCTCTCCTACGCCTCTCGCTTCGACTCGATGATCACGGCGATCTGGGCGGGGGTCATCGTCAGCCGGTCCTTTTACGGCGTGGATCTCAAGGCCGGCGTGCTCGCGGCCAAGGAGTTCCACCGCTACACCACCGCGCAGTTCCCCTGCTCGGACTCCTCGGTGGAGCCGGTGGCGGTCACGCCCGGGGAGGCGCCCTCGGGCGGCTTCCTGAACGCCTTCACGAACGGCATCTGCAGCCCGGGCAACGGCGCCGCCTCGACGAGCACGGTGACGCCCACCGCGCTCGTGGACAACGTGAGCTGGGACCTGGTGCCGTATTTCGACGTCCAGTGGAACATGACCGATCGTTGGTCGCTCGGCGCCACGGTCTACTACTTCGACCAGTTCGCCTACCCGATCCCCGTGGACTCGCTCAGCTCCCAGGTCGTCGACAGCAACGGCAACCAGGTGGCGCAGAGCCAGGGGCGCGCCGACTCGTTCTGGATGATCGCGAGCCTCGGCTACAACCTCACCGACAAGTGGCAGATCAGCGTGGGGCTGTGGGACACCTCGCTCCCGAAGACCAACGACAACCGGTCGCTCGTGCCCTGGTTCCTCGACCCCTACCAGCTCGCCACCAACGACTGGACCGCCTTCTTCGACGTCGCCCTCACCCTCTAGATGCGGGGCGAGGGCTCGCTAGCCAGCCCCGCCCACGTGGAGTAGATTCGCCTCCGGATGGCGGTCCAGCTGCAAGAGAACGAACGGCCCTGGCTCCTCGTCGTCGACGACGAGAACGAGATCCTGAACCTACTCGTCCGCTCGCTGCGCGACGACTACCACGTGCTCACGGCGCAGAACGGCCGCGAGGCCCTCACGATCCTCGAGGAGCACGACGTGGCGGTGGTCATCACCGACCAGCGCATGCCGCTGATGAGCGGCCTCGAGCTCCTCAAGGAGACGATGCGCAAGCGGCCGGACGCGCGCCGCATCCTCATGACCGGCTACGCGGACATGCAGCTGCTCGTGAACGCCGTGAACGACGGGCAGGTCGACCGGCTCATCCCCAAGCCGTTCGCCGGCAACTCGCTCAAGCGGAGCGTGGGCGACATCCTCGAGCTGCGGCGCCTGCAGATGGAGAACCGGCGCCTGCTGACCGAGCTGGCCGACGCCAACGAGTCCCTGCGCAAGCGCGAGGAACTGCTCGAGCGCGACCTCGACGAGCGCGGCAAGTCGCTGCTCTCGACCAACCGGGAGCTCGAGCGGCTCAACGCGCACCTCGCCAGCCTGGCGCGGCGCGACGGCCTCACCAACCTGTACAACCACCGGACTCTGATGGAGCGGCTCGCGGAGGAGATCGCGCGCGCCAAGCGCTGCGGCACGCCGCTCTCGCTCGTGTTCGGCGACCTCGATCACTTCAAGATCTACAACGACCGCTTCGGCCACCCGAAGGGCGACGAGGCGCTCGTGGCCGTCTCGCGCATCCTCGCGGGCGAGGCCGGCGAGGCGGGGGTGCACGGGCGCGCCTCCGACATCGTGGCGCGCTACGGCGGCGAGGAGTTCGTGCTGCTCCTGCCCGAGACCGATCGCAGCGGCGCGCGCATCAAGGCCGAGCGACTCCGGTCCGCCATCGAGAAGCACGCCTTTCACGGCGGCGAGACGCAGCCGGCCGGCCGGCTCACCATCAGCTTCGGCGTGTCGAGCTTCCCGACCGACGCGGCCACCGCCGACGAGCTGGTGTCGCGCGCGGACGAGGCCCTCTACGCGGCCAAGCACTCCGGCCGCAACCAGGTGGCGGTGGCAGGCAGCCTGGCCACGGCCGGCGGCGGCGCGGCGCGCGAGGTGGGATCCTACCGGCGGCTCCTCCCCGTGCTGGGCGGCCGGCTCTGCAACGACGGCGCCTTGGCCGCGCTCTCGATCACGCTGACGCAGCTGACCAAGGTGGAGGCGGAGTACGGCGCGCACATGTGCCGCACGCTGCTCTCCCAGCTGGAGGAATCCGTGCTCCAGGCGGTGGGGGTGTTCGGCGAGACGCCGATCGTGGGCACCTGCGAGGACGAGTCCAAGCTGAGCCTCCTCGTGTTCCTGCCCGGCCGGCGCGCCGCGCGCTCGACGGCGGGCGCGGACATCGAGGCGCTCGCGGATCGGCTCGAGGCGGCGCTGCACCACCACCTGCTCAAGCTGCAGCGGCTCATCCCCGGACCGGGCCGCGTCGTGGTGGGCTGGGGCGAGGGTGTCTACACGAGCCGCATGCCGGTGGAGCGCATCGTGGCGGACATCACCGCCGAGGCCGCCGAATCGTCGGCGCGCCGGCTCGCGATGCAGCAGAGCCGGGATCGAACCCTCCTGCGCCAGCTCCTCGTGGAGGAGCAGCTGGTCTTCCACTACCAGCCGATCGTCACCAAGACCGGCGAGCGGTACGGCGTGGAGGCGCTGGTGCGCGGCCCGGCGGATTTCCCCTGGCCGCGGCCCGATCAGCTCTTCGGCCGCGCCTCCGAGGTGGGCCTGCTCGACGAGCTCGACCGGAGCTGCTGCCTCGCCGCCATCCGCGGCGCCTCCGGCAAGCTGTCGCCGACGGAGCGGCTCTTCATCAACGTGCTGCCCTCGACGCTCTACGACCAGGCCTTCGTGGGGAGCGAGCTCCCCGCCGCGCTGTCCACCGCCGGCATCCCGCCCGGGCGCGTGGTGCTCGAGGTGACCGAGCAGCACGCCATCGAGAGCCTCGCCGTCTTCCAGGAATCGCTCTCCCGCGTGGTGGAGCAGGGCATGGCCATCGCGCTCGACGACGTCGGCACCGGCAACTCGAACCTGCACGCGCTGCTCGAGATCCGGCCCGCCTTCGTGAAGCTCGACCGGCAGCTCATCGACGGCGTGTCCACGCACGGCGTGAAGCGGCAGCTCGTCGCCGCGCTCGTGGCGGCGGCCTCCGCCATGCCCGCGCAGCTCATCGCCGAGGGCGTCGAGCAGCCCGAGGACGCCCAGGAGCTCGATCGGCTCGGCATCGGCCTCTTGCAGGGCTTCCTCTTCGGCCGCCCCGCCCCCTTCTAGGCGTCTTCCTTGGCCGACCTCGCCAGGTTCCTCGAGCAGCACCGGGGCACGAAGCTCTACCGCTTCGCCGGCTTCCGGCTCCTGTCGCACGGGGATGGCCAGGCGGTCATGGAGTGCCCGGTGACCCCCGAGACCCAGAACGTCAACGGCGACCTGCACGGCGGCATCCTCGCGCTGCTCGTGGACGAAGCGGGCACCGTGGCGCTCGCGAGCCGCGACCGCGACGGCCGCCCCGGCGTCACGACCGATCTGAACCTGACCTGCCTCACGCCGGGCAAGCCGCCGCACGTGCGGGCGGTGGCGAAGGCGCTGAAGGTGGGCAAGCGGCTCGGGTACGTGCAGGTGGACGTGCTCGGGAGCGACGGCACCCTCGTCGCGCAGGGCCGCATGACGAAGTTCATGGGCGGCTGAGCCGCCGGAAAGAGCGCGATGGCCGAGAGCGTCGACGACCTCATGGTTGCAGCGGAAGCCGTGGCCAAGCGCGGCGGCGAGGTGCTGAAGGAGCGCTGGAGGGGCCCCCGCACGGTGGACTTCAAGGGCGGCATCGACCTCGTGACCGACGCCGACCGGGCCGCGGAGAAGGCCATCCTCGAGATGCTCCGCGAGAAGTGGCCCACCCACGACGTGGTCGCCGAGGAGAGCAGCGCGCAGGTGCGCGGCGGGAGCTGCCGCTGGCACGTCGATCCCCTCGACGGCACCACCAACTACGCGCACGGCATCCCGCACTTCTGCGTCTCCGTGGGGATCGAGGACGGCCGGGGCCTCGCCGCGGGCGCGGTGTTCAACCCGCTGCTCGGCGAGCTGTTCGTCGCGGGCCGGGGCAAGGGCGCGTTCCTCGACGGGCGGAAGATCCAGGTGTCGCAGCGCAAGCCGCTCGGCCAGTGCCTGATCGCCACGGGCTTCCCCTACGACATCTGGACGAAGCCGGACCGGCCGCTGGCCCTCTTCCGCGAGGTCGTCACGCACGCCCGCGGGGTGCGCCGCTTCGGCGCCGCGGCGCTCGATCTGGCCTACGTGGCCTCGGGCCGCTTCGACGGCTTCTTCGAGCTGAACCTGCGCTCCTGGGACGTGGCCGCGGGCACGCTGCTGGTCCTCGAGGCCGGCGGAGTGGTCACGGACATGGTCGGCGCGCCGGCGCGGCTCGACGCGGGCGAGATCCTGGCCGGGAGCCCCTACACGCACCCGGAGCTGCTCGAGCTCACCAAGAAGGTGCCGCGGTAGCGGCCGCCGCCGAGACGCGGTTCACGAAGCCCCTCACCCTGCCCGCTCCCGTCAGTCCAGCTCGTCGGCTTCGAGCACGGCGGCCTTCATGGCCGCCCGCTGCCGCTGCGTGGGGCTCCCGACCGCGGTGACGGTGAGGTTGCTCCGGCGCAGGATCCGGCGGCTGACCTCCACGAGCTCCGCGGCGCCCACCGCGTCGACCGCCTCGGCGCGCCCTTCCAGCGTCGGCGGCTCCCGGAAGAGCGCGGTGCCGCCGAACCAGGCCGCCAGGTCCCACGCCGAGTCGAGCGTGAACTCGAGCGCCATGCGGTGGCGCAGCTTGGCCCGCTCGAGCTCCTCCCGCGTCGGCCCCTCCCGCGCCAGGCGGCCGAGGATGCGGCAGATCTCGCGGATGGCGCGCGCCACCTTGCCGTGGCTCGCCGCCCCCTCCACCTCGAACACCGAGACGTCGTCGTAGCCGTCGATGCCGCAGTGGACCGAGTAGCAGAGGCCGCGCCGCTCGACGATCTCGAACGGCAGCCGCGACGACAGGCCGTCGTCGAGGATGCGGCGCACGAGGACCAGCGCGAGGAAGTCCGGGTGGCTCTCGGGCGGCGCCACGAAGCTGAGCCTGAATTCGGTCTGGCTCTCGTCGTGGTCGAACACGTGGAGGACGGGACCGGCGGGGGCCCGCGGCGGCGGCCGCTCGGTCGCGCGGCGCCCGCGGTGCAGCCGCCCGAAGTGCCGATCGGCCAGCTCGAGGACCCGCCCGTGCTCCAGCGGCCCGGCGGCGCACAGCACCAGATTGCGGGCGCCGTACCAGCGCCGGTGGTGCGCCACGAGGTCGGGGATGCGCAGCCGGCGAACCGTCTGCGGCGTCCCGGCGATCTTCAGGGCCAGCGGGTGGCCGCGCCAGAGCGTGCGCTTCGTGAGGTTCTCGAGGTCGATGTCGCGGCCGCGGTCGTCCACCTCGTCGAGCATCTCCTCGAGGATGACCTGCCGCTCCAGCTCGACCTCGGCGGGGCGCTCCAGCAGGGGCGCCGCGAGCACGTCCCCGAGCACCTCGCACACCACCGGCAGCCCGGAGGGGTAGAGCGGCGTGAAGTACACGCCGTGGTCGCGGCTCGTGTAGCCGTTCAGGTTGCCGCCGGCGTCCTCGACGGCCGCGTGCATCGCGGCGCTGTCGGGAAAGCGCTCGCTGCCCCGGAAGAAGAGGTGCTCGAGGAAGTGGCTCACGCCGCTCTTCGCGGGCGTCTCGTGCCGCGAGCCCGCCCGCACGTACACCGAGAGCAAGCCCTGGTGCAGGTGCGGCAGCTCCACGGTGATCACGCGGAGGCCGTTGCCGAGCGTGTCGCTCTCGGTGCGGTAGGCGAAGGCCAAGGGGTCGTCTCAGGCGGTCGCGGCCGGGCTCTCGGCGGGTCGGAGCAAGGGCTCGCTCTCGGCCGGCAGGGCCAGCGCGAAGGTCGCGCCGTGGCCGGCCTCGCTCTGGCAGGTGAGGGTGCCGCCGTGATCGGCGGCGATCTGCTGCGTCAGCGCGAGGCCGAGGCCCGTGCCCTGCTCCTTGGTCGTGTAGAAGGGGTCGAAGAGCCGCGCGAGCGCCTCGCCGGTCAGCCCGGGCCCCTGGTCGGCGACCTCCACGACGATCTGGCGGCCCCCGTCGCCGGCGCGCGTGCGCAGGGTGATCTGCCCGCCCCGCGGCGCCATCGCTTCGCGGGCGTTGCGGACCAGGTTGCGCAGCGCCTGGCGGAGCTGCCCCTCGTCGCCCGACACCGCCGGCAGCCCGCTGGCCAGCTCGAGCTTCACGGTCACGCCCGCGCGCTCGAGCTCCGGCGACAGGAACGACATCAGATCCTCGGCAACCTCCCCGAGATCGACCCGCCCGCGCCGCGCGTCCTGCCGCGGCGGCCGCGCGAAGGCGAGGTACTGTTCGCTGATCTCGGTGAGCCGGTCGATCTCCTTGGCCATGGCCGCGAGCAGCTCCAGCGCCTCGCGGCGCTTCGCCGGGTCCTTGAAGGTGGCCTCGCCGATCTCGTCCGCGAGCAGCTCGGCGTTGAGGCCGATCGACGACAGCGGGTTGCGGATCTCGTGCGTGACCTGCGCGCTCACCCGGCCCACCGCGGCCAGCCGCTCCGAGCGCAAGAGCCGCTCGCGCTGCTCGAGGAGCTGCTTCTCGCGCTCGCGCAGCGACGCCGCCATCGCGTTGAACTCCCGCGCCAGGATCCCGAGCTCGTCGCGGGAGCCGGTGCGCACCTCGAGCGCGAAGTCGCCGCGGCTGATGCCCTTCACGCCTTCGGTCAAGGAGCGGATCGGCAGGAGCGTCCGCTGCGACAGCGCGGTGGCGAGGAGCCCCACGAAGATGGCGGCCAGCGTGAGCGCGATGATCGCCCAGGCCGCCTTGGACTCGGCGCGGTGCACGTCGCCCACGCGGTTCGCGATGCGCGAGTCGAGCCGGGTCGAGACGATCTGCACCTCGCGGCCGATCAGGCTCTCGACCTCCTTCAGCGAGTGCGCCTTCTGGTCCACCAGCGCGGCGAGGTCGGGGACGGCCTGGCCCTTGGCCGGCTTCTCGGGGCCCGCCGCCACGAGCGGCATCTCCCAGTCGAAGCGCGGCCCGCGCCGCGCCGCCGGGTCCTTGAGCAGCGCGTCGTAGAGCGCCGCCGCCCGGTCGTTGTAGTCGCCGTAGCGGTCGTAGAGCGCCGCCAGCTCGCGGTCCATCTCGGCCAGGAACTCGAGGTCGCTGCCGTGGGCCAGCTTGCGGGAGCGCGTCAGCACCGCGCGGGCCGCCTGCACGCGGTCGCGCATCATCTTGGGGAAGTAGAGGCGCGAGTAGCCCATGAACGCGCGCTCCGCCGCCCGGTCCTTCTCCGAGAGCAGCCGATCCGTGTCGCGCTCCTTGTTCTTCTGCAACAGCTCGATGTTGGCGATGGCCGACGAGAGCGGCAGGTAGCACTCCGAGACGATCGCCAGGTCGGATCCCAGGCGGTGCAGGCTCCAGATCGAGGTGATGGAGACCGAGCCGAAGGCGCACAGCACCACGGCGAAACCCAGGAAGATCTTGGTGGCGACGGACAGGCGCAATCGATCCCTCCGTAACACCCGCCGGAGGGCGGGCGCAACGTTCCGGCCGCCCCGCTTGACCCCCCGCCGGCCGGCCCCCTATGCTGTCTCCCTCTTTCCGTCAGGAAGGACGGGCACTTGGAGAAAGCGCTGGGGCTGCCGAAGAAGTTGCGCGCGGGCGTCGGGTCTCTGACCGCTTTCGCCTTCTTCTGGTCGTGCCTTTCCATGGCGCCGAGCGCGCGGGCGGCCACGGGCGGAAGCGTGGCGCTGGTGCCGATCGCGCCCGTGCTCGGCGGCGCGTCCGAGAAGGTCTCGGGCCAGATCAGCGCGATGCTCACGACCGAGCTCGGCAAGAGCGACACGCTGCGGCTCGTCCCGCTCGGCGGCGGGTCGACGTCGGTGGCCCCGCCCTCGGACGGCGTGACCGAGGTCGATGCCGACAGCGGCAGCGGGGACACCGGAGCCGGCAGCAGCGGCGGCATCGCTCCCTTCCAGGGCGCCGGCGAGCGCGTGCTGGCGCAGGGGAAGGGGCTCATCGCGCGCGCCGAGCGCGAGATGCGCCGGCTGCGCTTCGACGCGGCCTCGCAGGATCTCGCCTCCGGCATCTCCGCGGTCGAGTCGTCGTTCGATTCGCTCGAGAACTTCCAGGTGCTCGTCGACGCCTACCTGGCGCTCGCGATCGCCAAGCTCCGCCTCGGTTCGCGCGACGAGGGCGAGGCGGCGCTCGAGGCCGTGGTGCGCCTCTCGCCCGACCTGTCGCTGAGCCGCGGCCACTTTCCAGCCGTCTTCGTGCGCATGCACCGCGAGGCCCACGACCGCGTGATCGGCCGCCAGGGCACGCTCGTGGTGGCCTCCACCGTGCCGGGGCAGTCCGTCTCGCTCGACGGGCGCGACGCCGGCCCCACGCCTGCCACGCTCAAGGTCGTCGCCGGGCGCCACTTCGTCGTCGTCCGCAGCAACGCCGGGCAGGTGGCCTACCGCGTGGACGTGCCCGAGGGCGGCGAGGTGCACGTGGGGGGCGGCGGGGGCCCGAGCCGCCACGTCATCGCCTCCGCGCCGAGCCGCGCGCCGTCCTCGGCGCCCGCCGCCTCCAGCGGCGACCTCAAGACCGTGCGCGACGAGATCCGCGCCAACCTGATCGACGGCCCCGGCGACGAGGCCATGCGCCGGCTCGCGCGCGCCGCGGGCGCCCAGTTCCTGGTGGTGGGCGGCCTGCACACGCTCGGCGACGCCGGCAACCTGGGCCTCGACCTCTTCCTGTACGCCGCGGGCCCCGACCAGCTCTCGCCCCTGCCGCGCATCACCCTGGACAGCGAGCTGCTCGGCGCGCAGATCCAGATGTACAAGGCCGTGCAGGCGCTCGCCGCGAAGGCCAACCCGCGCGGCTTCCCCGACGCGCTCACGCTGCCCGCGCCGGTGGCCGGCGACTACAACCCGACGCGGCCGCACCAGGCCGGCGGGACGCCGGTGGCGCAGGTGGAGACGAAGCCGCCGCCGAGCCAGGGCGCCTCCTCGTCCGGCGACGACGACGACGACACCATCCCGATCCAGACCGGCGAGCCCAAGCCCAAGGGCACCGGCGAGGCGCGCGCCGGGACCAAGCCCCACACCGTCGAGGCCTCCGACGTGGACGCGTCGGTGCTCGAAGCGCCGCCCAAGGAGGACACCGGCAAGAAGGGCGGCGGCCTCGGCACCTGGGGCATCGTCGGCATCACGGCCCTCGCCGTGGTCGCCGTGGGCGTCGGGACCTACTTCACCGTGGCGGCCCTCACCGCCAAGCCGTCGAGCGGCCAGTGGACGGCGAACTGGACCTACCCGTGAAGCGAGCCGCCTTCGTCCTCGCGCTCGCCGCGGCCGCGGCGGGCTGCAGCAAGAGCGTCGCCATCGCGGTGAACCTCATCTCCGTTTCCTGCGCCGGCACCGACATCCTCGCGCCCGACGGCGGCGTGCAGTTCCTCCGCTTCACCGTGAGCAGCGACGCCGGCGTGCTGGGCACGCCCGAGACCGTCGCCGTCGCGAGCCAGACGCTGCAGCTCCCCCAGACGCCGCTCGGCACGCTGAACGTGGAGGTCGACGCGCTCTCGGAGAACAGCCCCACCTCGCCCATCCTCGCCCAGGGCAGCTCCGGTCCCTTCACGGTGCCGAGCGACGGCAGCGTGAGCCAGCAGACGGTCACGGTGTTCCTGCGCGCGGTGGACCGCAGCGTCCCCACCAACGACAAGACGAACCCCAACCAGTGCAGCACCATGAAGTCCCCGCGCGCGTACCACAGCCAGGTGCTCCTCGCGAACGGCCAGGTGCTCCTCTACGGCGGCGTGGTGTACGGCCCGACGACGCCCACCACGGGAACCACGATCAACTGGAGCGATTTCCTCGGCATCCCGGCCAGCGTCGCCTCCGGCAGCGAGGAGTACCTCCAGAACGCCGAGATCTACGACCCGCAGACGGGCGACTTCACGGCCACCGGGAACTGGAAGCCGGTGACCGGCGACGACACGCCGACGGAGCGCGCCTTCGCGCAGCTCATTGCCTTCACGAACGGCGACGCGGTCGCCGTCGGGGGCGAGGTCGACCCCGCGACGCTCTCGAACACGGCCCAGACCGAGGGGCAGCTGCTCATCCCCGCCTGGAACGAGGGAATCTTCTCCGAGTCGGCCACGCCCGCGTGGACCAGCACGCCCACGCACTCGGCGCACGCCGAGGGCTGCCTGGCGGCCGACTCGGCGGGGCAGGCGCTGCTCGCGGGCGGCTACACCGGAACGCCGGCCAACACCGCCGCAGGCATCACGGTCGGCACGACGGCGATCGCGGAGTCCTTCGATCCCACCGCGTGGCCCCCGCTGCCCAAGCTCGCGGGGGCGCTCCCCGACGTCGCCGGTCCGGCCGGCGCGGTCGCGGAGCAGGCGTGCAGCGGCTTCGACGGCGTGAAGAGCCTCTTCCAGTCGGTGGTCGCCGAGGTCGGCGGCGGCTGGATCGACCCCTCCGGCAATGGCTGGATCTCGCAGACCTACTATCTCGAGCAGTTCACCAGCAGCACCGGGGTCTTCGCTCCGTTTCTCGCGAGCGGCCAGCTGCTGGGGGCCCAGCTCGCCGAGCCGCGCGTGCGGGCCAAGGCCGCGCCCATGATCGTCACGCAGCCGACCAGCGCCGACGGCGGCACGACCACCGAGAAGATGGATGCCTTGCTGGTCACCGGCGGCTTCACCTGCACCCCCGCGGCCACCTCCTCCATCGACTGCGCGCCCGTCTTCGCCGAGGGCGCCGACGCGGGCCCGCTCGGCAATCCGCCGGACAGCTACTTCTGGAACGACGCGGGCCCCGAGGGCTCGCCGCTCGACGTCGGCAAGACGACGGAGCTCATCGCCTTCCCGCCCAAGCCGGGAGAGCCCGGGCAGTACCAGGTCGTTCAGGGCACCGAGGCGGCGCTCATGTCGGTCGAGCGCATCGATCACTGCATGGTGCCCTTGCCCGATGGCCGCGTCGTCATCATCGGCGGGCTGAGCGGCGCCACCGCGAGCAGCTTCGGCACGACGGCCAGCATCGAGGTCGCCTCGGACGACCCGACCGGCACGCCGCCGAGCGACCTGCCCAAGATCACGATGCACGAGGCGGCCCAAAGCCTGGTCACCTCGCGCGCCGGCATGGCCTGCACGCTCCTGCCCGACGGCTCCATCCTGGTCACCGGCGGGATCACCACCGACGCGTGCGGCGCGACGAACACGAGCCACTGCGCCCTGAACGGCACCACGCAGACCGTGAAGACGCTCAGCAGCGCCGAGATCTACCGCCCGCTCCCGCTCGCGGCGCAGTGATCGAGGTCAGCGCGCGACCAGGAGCGCGTTCTCGTTCGAATCGGCGATGAAGAGCGCCGGGCCGTTCGCGGCCACGAACGCGAGCCCCACCGGCCAGTTGATCTCCGCCGGGGCCGGGCCGGGCACGACCGCCGCCTCGCGCGGCACCCCGAGCACGGTGGTCACCGCGCCGCTCGCGAGGTCGATCTCGCGAACCGTGGAGTTGCCGACGTCCGAGACGAATAGGTGCCCCGCGCCGTCCAGCGCCAGGCCGACCGGGCCGCTGAAGAGCGCGGCCGGGCCGGTGCCGTCGGTGCTGCCCACCACCCCCGCCTCGCCCGCGATCGTCGTGACCGTGGCCGTGGCCACCGCGACCTGGCGGATGGTCTCGCCCAGCGAATCGGCCACGTAGAGGTTGCCGGCGCCGTCGTAGGCCAGCCCCGCCGGGCTGGAGAACCCCGCGTCGGGCCCGCTGCCGTCGACCTCGCTCCCCGTGCCGGGCGTGCCGGCCAGCGTGCTCACCGCCTTGGTCGAGACGTCGACCGCGCGGATGGTGTTGTTGAAGGTGTCGGCCACGTACAGCGTGCTCCCGCCGCCCCACGCGACGGCCCAGGGCAGGAAGAAGCCGGCGGACGCCCCATCCGCGTGCCCTTCCTGGCCGGGCGAGCCCGCGAGCGTCGAGACCGCCCCGCTGGCCACGGCGACCTGGCGGATGGTGCAGTTCCCCGTGTCGGCCACGTACAGGTTCCCGGCGCCGTCGCTGGTCACGCCGTGGGGGGCGTTGAAGGTGGCGGCGCTGGTGCCGTCGGCGCTGCCCTGCTGGCCGGGCACGCCGGCGACCGTGGTGACGGCCGCGGTGGCGACGACCAGCGCCAGGTAGATGCCCGACAGGGTGCCGTCGCGATAGCCGGCGAACTGCCGGGCCCACAGGTCCAGGCTGGTCACGGCGATCACGATGGCCACGGCGGCGACCGCCATGACCCCGGCCGACACGCCGGCCGCGGTGGCCGCCAAGCGCAGGGCTGGCCCCCGTGGCTGCAGCC
>DATJNL010000520.1:0-5773 GCA_035508175.1 Myxococcales bacterium | reverse complement strand
GCGATGGAACCGACTCACCGCGGGCGGGAAGAACCAATGGCGGCGATGGAACTGACTCACCGCGGGAGGGAAGAACCAATGGCGGTGATGGAATCGACTCACCGCGGGCGGGAAGAACCAATGGCGGCGATGGAATTGACTCACCGCGAGCGGGAAGAACCAATGGCGGTGATGGAATTGACTCACCGCCGGAGGGAAGAATCAATGGCGGTGATGGAATCGACTCACCGCCGGAGGGAAGAACCGATGGCGGTGATGGAATTGACTCACCGCCAGAGGGAAGAGCCAATGGCGGTGATGGAACTGACTCACCGCGAGCGGGAAGAACCAATGGCGGTGATGGAACTGACTCACCGCCGGAGGGGAGAACCAATGGCGGGAATGGTAGTGACTCACCGCGGGAGGGAAGAGCCAATGGCGGTGATGGAATCGACTCACCGCCGGAGGGAAGACAGCGCGGCGGGGATGGAAGTGACTCACCGCCAGAGGGAAGACAGCGCGGCGGGGATGGAACTGACTCACCGCCAAATGGAAGTCAGCGCGGCGGAGGTGACGGGCACGTAAGGGCCGATGTCGAAACAAGTGGCGGTGGTGGAGGCGCCATGCCACGATGTCGAGGCGTCTCCACCGCCATTCTCTTCGAGAGGACCGCCACTGTGGCCGACAATCTCTTCGCGCTCATCCTCGAAGCGCGGCGTCTCGTCGCCTTCTCGAACCGGGACTTCGCCGAGCTCACCGGCGTGTCCTTGCGCACGGTGGAGCGCTACCCCACGAGCGGCGGGATCAGCCACGTCGGGCAGACGGACAAGCTCATCGTGGCCACGCACGCCAAGGACCCGCAGCTCGCCGCCCGCCTCGCGGCTGCGGCCGGTCGCGATCTCCAAGAGCTCGGGCTCCCGCCTGCCCCGGTGCCCGTCCCGCCGGCGCCGCGCGCCGCCCCCGAACCCACCGTGGCCGCGCCAGCGCCGCTTCCCGCCGTGCCCGAAGCCCGCCAGGAACACGCCGACTCCGTGCTGCTCGCGGCGGCCCGGGCGCTCAACCTGCCCCCCGAGACCGTGCGCCCCGGCGTGGCCGCCGCCTTCGCGCGAGCGAGCGAGATGGGCGTGAGCGTGGCCGGCCTCGCCGCGCAGCTGAAGAGGCCTCCGGCGGACGCGACGGAAGGCAAGCCTCCAGCCTGACGAAGGCGCTCGCTCGACTCACCCGCGCGAAACGAGCCGGTCGCAGACGGTCAGAACGTGGGCCGCGTCGGCGATGGCCGCGCGCGAATCGTCTTCGCCGTAGATCTCGTCCGGCCCGAGACCCTGCTCCTCGTCGCCGTAGAAGGCGATGGCCCGCTCGCGGGAGAGCTGGCGCGAGAGCCGGACGAGCTTCGCCAGCTCTTCCCGCGTGAGCGCGGCGAAGAGCGGCGCGTGCTTCCGCAGTGTCGGGCCCACGTCGTGGGTGCGCGGCACCTCGACGCCTCCCGAGCGGAGCAGGGCCTTCAAGGCCAGCTCCACGGCCTCCTGGCAGCGCCGCACCGCCATGCCGTGCGCGCCCTCGGCGGCCTCTCGCTCGGCGTCGCGCGCCGCGACGCGGGCCGGCGACAGCAGCGTCCTGGCCATTCCCCCGCTGGTCAAAGCTCGATGTCCTCGCCGGGCCGGTGCCCGGGCGCGAGCTCCCAGTAGCGCAGGCGCCCCTGGCGGTGCCGCACCGAGCCGAGCTCGCGCATGCGCCGGCGCAGGCGATCGAGCACGGCGGCGAAGAAGCCCTCCCGGTCGACGAGGAGAATGGCGTCCTCGGTCATGTCGAGATAGAGAGGCCGCGTGCGCGCCGCTTCCTCGGGCGTGTGCAACACGACCGAGAGGCCGGGTTCCCCGAGGGCGAGATCGAGGTCGTCCCAGACGTCCTGCCGCGCGAAGCGGCCCCGGGGCAGGCCGGTCGCCACCACGAAGAGGTCGATGTCGGAGCTGGGCCTGGCTTCACCCCGCGCGACCGACCCGTAGAGGGCCACGGAGACGAGCCGATCGCCGAGCCGTTCGGCGAGGAGGGCGGCGAAGCGCTCCGCGAGGGCGCGCTTTGCTGCGGACGGGGTCACGACGCAAAGGATGACACGTGCCGCAGGACCGGCTCGCCTACCGCCGCGCCGGGGTCCGGGCCACCGCCAGCACGCGGTGCACGTCCTCGAGCGCGCGGCGCGAATCCGCGAGGGCGCTCTTGGCCTGCGAGGCCTCGGCGAGCTGCTCGGTGAGGCGGGCGCGCTCGGCGCCGAGGCGGGAGACCTCGCGGCGCAGGGCGGCGCTCTCGGCCTCCTCGGCGTCGAGCTCGCGCAACAGCTCGGCGCGCTCGGCGCGAGTCTCGGCGAGCTGGCGCTGGGCGCCCTCGAGCTCGAGCGTGAGCTTCTCGGCGGCGGCGGCGCGCTCGGCCTCGGCGGCGCGGTAGGCGCCCACCTCGTAGAGGGCCTCGTCGCGCTCGCCCTCGAGGGCGGCGAGCTCGGCCTCGAGGGTGCCGAGGAGCGTGCGGGCCTGGCCGATGCGGGAGGTGAGCTCGTCCTCCTCGCGGCGGCGGCGCTCCACCTCGGCGACGGCCTGGTCGAGCTCGCCGCGGGCGCGGGCCAGCTCGGCCTCGAGGCGGTCGCCGCGCTCGCGGGAGGAGGAGAGATCGCGCGACAGCGATTCGGCGGCGTCGAGCACCTCCTCGGCGGCGCGGGGCGAATCGGGGTCGAGCGCGGGGGCCACGGAGGTGAGGGCGGCGAGGCGGCTGCGGAGCTTGCGGCGGCGCAGCTCGGCCTGAGCTTCCTCCGTGGGGGAGGACGGCGGCGCCCCTCCCCTCGGCCTCGCGGCCGGAACGGCTTCGGGGGCCACCTTGCGAGCGGCGGGCGGAGCGGCAACCGCCTCCGGGCGGGGGGCGGGCGGCGAGAAGCGGGCGACCTCGGGGGGCTTCGCGGCCTCGGGCGCCGGCTCCGCGTGCGTCCGCAGCGCGGCCTCGAGCGCGGCCTTCACGTCCACCGAGGGCTCCACGGCCGCGTCCGCGGTCGGCGCGGAGCCTTCCGGCTCGGGCTGCCGCACGCGCGGCTTGAAGCGGGGCAGGTTGTCGTCGAACGCCTTCTTCATGAAAGACCCCTCTCGCTAACCTGCGGTCAATGCGCTCGGGCGGGGCGGCTCGCCCGGCCCCGTGAACGCGCTGGGCGGGCGCGCCCGCGCGGCGGCCACCAGGTCGTCCGTGAGCGTGGCCACGTCCTGCGCTCCCTTGCTGGCCGGATCGACGGCGCAGATCGGCCGGCCCTCGCTGCTCGCCTGCGCGAACTTGGTGCACTGGCGCACCACGTGGCCCAGGAGGAACTCCTTGTAGTGCTCCTCCAGCGCCTCGCGCGCCTCCTTGGCGAGCTTGAACGACTGGTTGAACGCGTTGATCACGATGAAGATGCGGTCGAGCACGTGGCCCAGGTCTTCCTCGAGCGACTGCACCGTCTCGAAGAGGAGCTTGAGGCCGTGGAACGACAGGAAGTCGGCGAGCACCGGCACCACCAGGTCGTTCGAGGCCATGAGCGCGTTCAGGTTCAACAGGCCGAACGACGGCGGCGCGTCGAGCACCACGAAGTCGTGCTCGCCCTCGACCTCCTTCAGGGCGGTGCGCAGCCTGAACTCGCGGCCGGCGAGCGGCATCAGCGCCAGCTCGATGGTGCTCATGCCGAGGTTGCTCGGGACGAGGCTCAGCCCGGGGAGGCCGGTGTCGACGATCACCTCGTGCAGGGGCGTGCGGCGGATCAGCACGTCGTAGAGGGTCTTCGGGAACTCGCTGCCCTCGAGCCCCAGGCACTTGGTGGCGTGCCCTTGCGAGTCGAGGTCGATGACGAGCACGCGGTAGCCGAGCTCCCAGAGCCGGTAGGCGTAGGCCGTGGAGAGGCTGGTCTTGCCGGTGCCGCCCTTGAAGTTCAGGAAGAGCTGGCGCCGCGCGGCCACCTGCGGCGGCTTGCGATCGATCGCCGCCTGCGCGCGGTGCAGGCCGGCCGCGGGGTAGCCTTCCTTCTTGCCCTCGGGGAAGAGCTCCCGCAGCTTGGCGTTGCGCTCGAGCTGCGTCGGCGTGAGGGCGAGGAGCTCGGCGAAGCGCTTCGCGGGGTAGCGGAGGTCGTTCATGCGCTAGCTCGCGTAGATCTTCTGGCCGCGGCGCACCAGCCGGCCCTCGGAGATCCCGCGCGCGAGGGCCGGGGTGAGCGAGGCGAGCGGGAGCGACAGGGCTTGCGCCAGCTCCTCGTCGGTGCGGCCGCGCAGGCTGCTGCGCAGCTCGCGCTCCACCGCCGGCAGCGGGTCGAAGCCGGGATCGGGCGCGGCCGCCGGCGCCGGGACCTTCACGGCGCGGACCGCGGGCGGCGGTTCGGCCTTGAGCCGCTGGCGGCGCTGGGCGGCGGGGAGCTTCTCGAGCTCGGGGGCGGCGCGCAGGGTCTTCAGGGCGGTCTTGCGCACGCCCGCGTCCTCGTCGTTGCCGAAGCGCCGCAGCAGCGGCTCGGGCAGGGCCGGCAGCGCCGCGCAGGAGGCCGCCGCGAGCTTGCGCACCGCGGGCTCGGTGTCCGCGGCGAGCTTCTCGAGCACCGGCAGGGCCGCGTCGGGGCGGCAGAGGGCCGAGGCGAGCGCGGCGCTGCGGCGGACGCGCGGCGAAGGGTCGTCGCTCCAGCGCGCCAGGTCGTCGCCGCCGGCGCCGAGGCGCACCGTGGCCACGAGGGCCGCGGCGCGGACGTGCTCGTCGGCGTTCGCCAGCTCGCCCTCCACGAGCGGCAGCAGCGAGCGCACGCCGAGCCGGCCGCCGAGGCGGAGCAGCTTTTCCAGCAGGCCGGGATCGCGCTCGCGGCCCAGGGCCGCCGCCACGATCGGCGCGGCGAGGGTCGGCGGCAGCGCGCCGAGGCGCCCCAGCGCGGCCTCGCGCAAGGAGGCATCGCCCGAATCGAGGTCGCGCACCACCGCGGCGAGCACCAGCCGCTCGGTGGGCGTGCCCACGCACAGCTCCGGCCACATCTCGCCGAGCTTCGCCTCGCCGCGAAAGAGCAGCCCCTGCGCCTCGAGCCCCCGCGCCCAGTCGAGCGCGCGGCGGATGCCCAGCGGGGCGCGCGCCTCGCGCAGCTCGGCGGACAGCTCGGCGTTGCGCCGGTCGGCCAGGTCGCGCGCGCGCTGCACCTCGGCGAGCTCGGAGCGCAGCTCGGCGATGAAGGAGGCGAGATCGAGCGGGTCCTCGGCCTCCGCGCCCCCGAGGCTCTCGCGCACGCGCTCGGCGTCGATCACGTGCGCGAACAGCCGGTCCCGCTGCGCCTCGGCGGCCTCGGCGCGCTCGCGCAGCCGGCGCAGCTCGTGGTCGAGGCGCGCGGCCTCCGACGTGGAAGGCGCCGCCGGACCGGCCACCGCCTGGTGGCACTCGAGGAGCACCAGCCGTTCGAGCGCCGCCCGGAGGAGCGCCTCCGCATCCCGCTGGGACTCCTGGGCGCCGGGCTGGGGCGAGGGGTCTGACATTGGCGACCTCTTAAATCACATCCCCCTGTCAAAAAAGAGTCCTCGCCGGGGGCTGCGCCCCCGCCCCCGGCTGCTGCATCCGATCTCGAGATCAGGGGCCGGGGTTCACGAGGGATGAAGCGCGGGGCGGCGGGTCGGGTTCGGGGACGGCCGGTCCACTCGCGGCTCGGCCTCGCCTGTCTCGATCCCGCCGCGTATAGGCGCTCGTTCCTGAGTGGCATCGGCCTCGACGCTCGGTCCCAGCCGCCCCCTCGCCCGCCCCGCCTCTCCTCTCTACGAACCCCCTTCAACCCACGGAT
>DATJNL010000519.1:0-7674 GCA_035508175.1 Myxococcales bacterium | reverse complement strand
CGCTCCGCGTTCCCTTGCGGAAAGAAGTACAGGTAGGCGTCGCCGGCCGTGTACTTCTGGGTCTGGTGCGGCGTCCACACCCAGCCGAAGGACACCCCGTCCGGAAGCTGGAAGCGGTGCGCCGTCTCGTCCTCGTAGCGGGCGAAGGGCGTCTTGGCCTCGATCTGGGCCTCGATGGGGTTGTCGTGTTGCAGCTCCTCCATCTTCTCCTGCTCTTCGCGCTGCTTGAGAGGGTCGATGTACCGCTTGCCGTCTCGGCTCTCCTCCGGGACCGAGGACAGGCGCGCTCCGTTCGGGGCGCACTCGGGCCAGTAGGTGCGCGCGTCGAGGTCGAAGGCCATGCGGCACGTCTTGTCGGTCAGCGCGGACTCGTCGTAGAGGGCGCGCAGGGCACCGGCGAGCTGACCCGCCGCCGCTCGCATGCGCTCGCCGGTCAACGACTCGAGGCTCGGCAGGGCCACGGACATGGCCATCACCAGCAGCACGAGGCTGATGGCGATCTCGAGGAGGGTGAAGCCGGCGCGCCGCATCGCTAGTTCGTGATGTCCGCGTCCTCGCCGTCGCCGCCCGGCTTGTCGTCGGCGCCGTAGGACATGATGTCGTACGTGTTGGGGTTCTTGGTGCCGGGGCAGATGTAGACGTAGTCGTTGCCCCAGGGATCCTTCTTCTGAGCCCCTTCCAGGAAGCCCTCGCTGTACAGGGCGGCGAGCCCCTCCGCCGTGGTGGGGTAGCGGCTGTGCTTGAGCTTGTAGAGGTTCAGGCCGTTCCCGAAGCCCTTGATGTCGAGCTGCGCCGTCTGGATTTTCGCCTCCTGGAAGCGCCCCATCACCGCGACGCCCACCACGCTGGCGATCATCCCGAGGATCGCCACGACCACCATGATCTCGATGAGGGTCATGCCGCGCTGCGCCAACCCTCGCCGAAGCTGCTTCTTCCTATCCATCACCGCCGTTCTCCTTTCGACTAGTGCCACGGAAACTCCAGCCAAAGCCCCAGGCCGAGCAGGCCGACCGAGAGCGCGAACAAGCTCAACGCCGCCGCGGCCCTCAACCGTCGATCCAGGTGACCCTCGATCATGCGCTCGCTCATCTTTGCACCCCGTTCGCTCAATGCGCCGCCATGGTGTTCATCTGGAGGATCGGCAACAGGATCGACATGACGATGAACGCCACCACGCCGCCCATCACCACGATCATCACCGGCTCGAGCAGCGAGGTGAGCGCCGTCATGCGCGTCTCGACCTGCGCGTCGTACGCGTTCGCCACGTTGAGGAGCATCTCCTCGAGCTGTCCGGAGCGCTCGCCGATCGCGACCATGTGATACACCATCGGCGGAAACTCGCCGGAACGCCGCAGCGGGGCGGCGATGCTCTCGCCCTCCTTGATCGCCTCCCGCGACTGCTCGATCACGCCCGAGAGCACGGTGTTGGTCACGATTGCCTGGACGATGTCCATCGAGGTCAGGAGCGGCACGCCGCTCTTGAGGAGAGTCGACATCGTGCGCGAGAAGCGTGCGATGGCCAGCATGCGGATGATCTTCCCGAACACCGGCATCTTGAGAGTCGTCCGGTCCCACCAGGCGCGGCCCTTCGGCGACCGGATGTAGGCGAAGAAACCCCAGATCGAGACGATCGTGCCCCCGAGGAGCAGGTACCAGTAGTCTCGCGCGTTGTCGGAGACGAAGATGAGGATGCGCGTGGGCAGGGGCAGCGACATCTTCATGTCGGTGAACATGCGCGTGACCTTGGGCACCACCACCGTCATGAGGATGCCCATGATGGCCGAGCCGATGACCACCATGATGATCGGGTAGGCCATCGTCCCGAAGACCTTCGAACGCAACCGGGCCTGCGCCTCCGTGAAGTCGGCGAGACGGATGAGCACGACGTGGAGCGCGCCGGAGTGCTCGCCCGCGCGGATCATGTTGGTGAAGAGGGTACTGAAGACCTTCGGGTGCGCGCCCATCGCGTCCGCGAGCGTCGAGCCCTCGTTCACGCGCTGCTTCACGGCCGACACCACGCGCTTCAGCCGCTCGTGGTCGACCTGGTCCACGAGCGCCGAGAGGGCTTCGACGAGCGGAATGCCGGCGCCCACGAGGGTCGCCAGCTGGCGGGTCATGATGGCGATGTCGTCGGTGGAGATCCGGCCGCTGATCAGCTGCTTCACGTCCACGTCGCCGGCCTTGGCGCCTGCCTCCTTCTCCTGCTCGGCGGTGACCTCGGAGAGGAACACGCCCTCCTTGCGCAGCAGCGCGCGCAGCCCCTTGGGGCTGTCGGCCTCGCGCATCCCGTCGACCGCCTTGCCGGCCTCGTCGACTCCCTTGTAGGCGAAGACCGGCATGGGCTAGACGATGTCCTCCTGCGTGACCGAGAGCAGCTCGGGGATGGTGGTCGCGCCTTTGAGCACCTTCAGCGCACCGTCCTGGAGCAGCGTGCGCAGGCCCTGCGAGATGGCGGTCTTCTTGATGGTGCCCGAGTCGACCTTCTTGAGAATCTGCTGCCGGATGTCGTCGGTGACCAGCATCATCTCGTAGATGCCGATGCGTCCCTTGTAGCCGGTGTCGTTGCAGGTCGAACAGCCCCTCTCGCGGTAGACGTGCGCCACGCCCGAGTCCTGCAGCGCGGTCGGCGGGAGGCCGATCTCCGCGAGCTCCTCGGCGCTCGGAAGGTAGGGCTCGCGGCACTCCTTGCAGACCACCCGCACGAGCCGCTGCGCCAGGCAGCCCATCAGCGACGAGGCCACCAGGAACGGCTCCACGCCCATGTCGATGAGGCGCGTCACCGCGCCCGGGGCGTCGTTGGTGTGCACCGTGGAGAAGACCAGGTGGCCGGTGAGCGACGCCTGGATGGCGATCTCGGCCGTCTCGAGGTCGCGGATCTCGCCGACCATGATCACGTCGGGGTCCTGGCGCAGGAAGCTGCGCAGCCCTGAGGCGAACGTGAGATCGATCTTGGGGTTCACCTGCACCTGGCCGATGCCCTTGAGCTGGATCTCGACCGGGTCCTCCACCGTCAGGATGTTGAGCTCGGGCGTGTTGATCTTGGAGAGCGCGGCGTACAGCGTGGTGCTCTTGCCCGAGCCGGTGGGCCCGGTGACCAGGAAGATGCCGTGGCTGCGGTGGATCATCGAATCCATCGCCTCGAGCTGGCTCGGGTTGAAGCCGAGCGACGCCAGGTCGAGAAGCACCGCCGACTTGTCGAGCAGACGCATCACGATCCGCTCGCCGTGCGTGGTGGGCACCGTCGAGAGGCGGATGTCGATGTCGCGGCCGGCGAGCTTGATGCGGATGCGACCGTCCTGGGGGAGGCGCGTCTCCGCGATGTTCAGGCTGCCCATGATCTTCACGCGCGAGGCGATGGCCTTCTGGAAGCGCTTGGGCGGCCGGATCTTCTCGCGCAGCACGCCGTCCACGCGGAAGCGCACGGAGAGATCCCGCTCGAAGGGCTCGATGTGGATGTCCGACGCCCGCTCCTTGGCAGCCTGGAAGAGGAGCGAGTTCACCAGCTTGATGATCGGCGCCTCGTCGTCGCCTGCGTCCAGGAGGTCCTGCGGCTCCTCGAGCTCGTGCGCGAGGCTGTCGAGGTCCTCGGTGGCGAGGTCGTCCATGAGCCGCTGGGCCTCATTGGCCGCGCGGTCGTAGACCTTGTTGATGGCGTCGAGGATGGCCTGCGGCGGCGCCACGTGCGGCACCACCGAGATCTCGAGCAGCAGGCGCGCCTCGTCGAGGAGCGCCGTGTCCAGGGGGTCGCCGGTGGCCAGCACGATCGCCCCGCCCTCCTGCCGCAGCGGGAGGAGCTTCGCCTGCTTGGCGAAGTTGATGGGCAGCTTCTCGATCAAGTCTGGCGTGATCTCGTCGATGGAGAGCTTCGCGGAGAACGGGAGATCGAGCTGGATCGCCAGCGCGCGGAGCACCTCCTCCTCCCCGAGCACCTTGAGCCCGACCAGGATCTCGCCGAGCCGCCCACCCTTCTCGGCCTGCTGCGCGAGGGCCTCGGCCAGCTTCTCCTCCGAGAGCCCGGCGGTCTCCTTGAGGATCTGGCCGAGCGGCCGACCGCACAGGAACGCCGGCCCGTGCGACACCTGGACCGTCGATTCCGGGCGCACGACCGGCTCCACAGGGGCCGCGGGCCCGTCGACCGTCTGGGGCGCGCTCTCGGTCTCCAACATACCGGCCATCCGTTCGCTCGATCTCCGCGGCCACCGGGCCGCGCCCCGATCCCTTAATGGTCCCCGGGCCGCGCCGCAGCCCCTTCGCCGGGCGCCGGCGGGGCTGCGCCCGGATCGTACGACCCCGGCTGCGCCGCGGCGGCTCCGCGGCGGGACTGCCCCCTCGGCGTGATCGCCCGCTCGTTGCTGTCGCTGCCCGTACCGCCGTTCTCGAGCTTGTTCTGCTCGTGGCGCAGGGTCACGGTCATCGACCCGAGCGGACCGCTCTTGCGCATGTAGTCGATCGGCACGTGGTACTCGTACGATTCCCCGTAGAAGCGCTCGACGAACTCCTGCCGCTCCTTCATCTTGCGCTCGAAGATCATCCGGAAGTCCGACGAGTCGCGGATGATGTAGGGCGTGAGGAACAGGAGCAGGTTCACCTTCTGCTTCTTGGTCGTGTCGTAGCGAAAGAGCCAGCCCAGGATCGGAATGTCGCCGAGAATCGGCGTCTTGTTCGACGACTTGAGGACGCGGTCCTGCATGAGGCCGCCGATGACCACCGTCTCCTGATCCTTGGCCACGATCACCGTCTTGGCCGAGCGCTTCGAGGTCGTGGGACCGAGGACCGGGTCGGTGCTCGCGATCTCTTCCGTCGACTCGTCGACCGTGAGCCGGACGTAGTCGCCCGAGTTGATCTGCGGCTTGAGCTTGAGCTTCAGCTCGACGTTCTGCCGCTGGATCTGCCCGATGGGGAGCCCGCCGAGGCCGCCGAGCGCGCCCAGGCCGCCCGCCGCGCCGAGGCCCGCGGTCGCGCCCGACAGGCCCGAGGTGCCCAGGCCCGCGGCGCCGCCCAGCGCGCCCAGCCCGCCGAGCGCGAAGCTGAAGCCGGACTGGAACGGGACGTTCTGCCCCACCGTGATCTCGGCCTCCTCGTTGTTGGTCGTGAGGATGTGCGGCGTCGAGATCACGTTGGTGTCGCTGCTCGTCTCCAGCGCCTGGAAGAGGATCGAGAACGAGGGCAGCGAGATGCCCAGCGCCTGTCCGATGGCGGCGTTGGCGGGCCCTTGCAGACCGGTCAGGAAGCCGCCCAGCGACGCCAGGCCGCTCACGCCGAGCAGCGAGTTCATGCCCTTGCCCAGCGCGAAGGGTTCCGCGCCGATGGGAATGGGGATGGGCTGGCCGCCGTTGACGCCCGGGATGGTCGGTTGCGCGATGTAGTGCGCGCCGCCGCCCATGTCGAGCTCGCTCTGGATGTTGACCTCCATGATCGCGGCCTCGACGAACACCTGCCGCTGCGGGCGATCGAGCCGCTCGATGACCTTCGAGAGGTTCGCGTAGTCGGCGCCCGAGGCGACGATCACGAGCGCGTTCGTCGCCTTGTCCGGGCTGATCTTGACCTGCCCCTCGAAGACCGACTGGTTGGTGCCGGGCTGGCCGTTCTGGCCATTGCCGCGGCGGCCCTGCGAGATGCCGGAGATCAGGTTGGTCAACGTCGTGGACACCTTCTCCGCCTCGGCGTTTTCCAGGTAGTAGACGTGGATCTGCCCCTCGCCCGGGACCGGCACGTCGAGCTGCCGCACCAGCGCCTCGATCTTGTCGAACGACGACGGGCTGGCGATCACGACCAGCTTGTTGGTGCGCTCGTCGGCGATGACCCGCGTGAGGTTCACCGCGGACTCTTCGTTCTGCCCCTTGGCGTTCTCGTTGCCCGGCAGCGAGATCGAGAGGCCGCGCGCCGCCCCCGGCCGCTTGTTCTTGTCCTGGAAGATGTTCTGCAGCTTCTCGGCCAGGTCCTGCGCGGATCCGTAAGAGACCTGGATGATGCGGACCTCGTCGCCGCCGGCCGGGACGTCGATCTGGTCGATGATCGCCTCGAGCCGGTGCATGTTCAGCGCCTGGTCGGCCACGATGAGGAGATCGGGCTGGAAGGGCCGGGTCATCCCGTCGGGTCCGATGAGCTCCGACAGCAGGCCGTTCACCGTGTCCGGATCGACGTGCTTCAAGCGGAACAGCCGCGTCACGTACTGCTCCGTCTCCGGATAAGGCGCGTTCTGATCCACCAGGGTAGGCACCGGCTTGCGCCGTGCGTCGCGCTTCTCGACGATCTTGTTGAACTTGCCGACCGGGTAGATGGCGAGGTTGTTGCTGTCGAGCGCCGCCAGGAAGGCCGCATAGGCCTCGGCGGCCGTCACCCACTCGGTGCCGTGCTTCGGACCGATGATGGTGATCTTGCCGTGGATGTTCTCCGGCAGGATGAAGAGCTTGCCCGTGATGTCGCTGATGCTCTGGACCAGATCGGCGATCTCCACCTTGTCGAAGTCCAGCTTGAAGCGGCCGTTCTTCTCGAGGATCTCGTGGTCCAGGGTCTTGCCGGGCTTGTCCTCGCTCCGGTTGCTCGGCGCGATGAACTGATCCGGAGGCGTGCCCACGAGCCCGCGCTTCTGATCCACGCCGATGGCCGTCGGCAGGCGCGGCGGCGGATAGAACCGGGTCCGCGGCGGCCGCGACATCGGCGTCGCCTGCCCCATGGGCGGCCCGCCCATGGCCTGGGCCAGCGCCGGCAGCGGAGCGGCGAGCGAGCCCCCCAGCAGGAGGGCCAGCGCCCTACTGGATGGCATAGTGGAAGCTCATCGGCTGGCCGTTGCGCTCGATCGTGAGGTCGAGCGCGCCGGCGTTGCGCAGCTTGGTGTACGCTTCCAGCGCCTTGTCGGGGCTGTTCATGTCGTAGCCGTTGATGCGCTGGATCACGTCCCCGTTCTCGATGCCGATCTTCGAGTACAGACTGTCGGGGCGGATGCTGAAGAGCTTGAAGCCGTTGGCCTGCCCGTTCTTGAACGACGGCACGATGCGCGCCTGCATCGCGAGCTCGTTCAGGTTCGCGAGCGCGTTGTTGACGGTGGATCGCTCGATCTGAAAGTGCCGGTCGTCGAGCTTCCGGATGCCCTCGGCCGCCGAGGGCTTTGCCGCGGCGACCAGCGGCGCGCCCGTGCCGGGGGCCTCGAGGTCGATGAACTCGCGGTGGCCGTTGTTGAGGATGATGACCTTGAGATCCTGGATGTCGAGGATCGTCGCGCCCATGAAGCTCTCCCCGACCATGTAGATGGAAGTGTCGTTGGCGGTGAGGTCGCGCAGCGTGGCCAGCGACCACTCGGGGTGGTTGGCGATCACGGTCGCGAGCAGCTGGGCGCGCAGCGAGCTCCGCACCGGCTCGGACGACAGATCGTCCGGCTTGGCGTCGCCGGAGCCGTCGAGCGGGAGACCGTCCGGTCCCACCGGCGTCTCGGGCAGCGTCATCCCCATCAGGCGGGCGAAGGCCTCGGGCGACAGCGGCGGCACCGCGGCCGAGCGAGCCCCCATCTCCGCGGTGGACACCGCGCCGGACGGCGGCGGCGCGATCTTCTCGGCGACGAAAAGGTTGATGGTTCGGGCCGAGAAGTAGCTCCCGCCCAGCAGGAAGAGCAGGTTCACGGCCCAGAAGTAGCGTTCGAGACTGAGCTGGATGGCGCTGGACATTCTGGAGGAGGTC
>DATJNL010000518.1:0-13907 GCA_035508175.1 Myxococcales bacterium | reverse complement strand
CCGAAGGGAAATCGCTCTTGGAAGTCGGGTGATCGCGACCACCCGAAGGGAAATCGCTCTTGGAAGTCGGGTGATCGCGACCACCCGGAGGGAAGTCGCTCTTGGAAACCGGGCGATCGCGATCACCCGAAGGGAAGTCGCTCTTGGAAACCGGGCGATCGCGATTACCCGAAGGGAAATCGCTCTTGGAAACCGGGCGATCGCGATCACCCGAAGGGAAATCGCTCTTGGAACTTGGGCGATCGCGACCACCCAAAGGGTGATCGCTCTTGGAAACCGGGCGATCGCGACCACCCGAAGGGAAGCCCTTGGAATCTGGCGGGATTCCCCAGGTAGCCCGCAAGGTGTGGTTCACGTCGTTCAGTCGCCCCTGGGCTCCGCGAAGGCGGCGCCCGCGGCGGAGGAGGCGAGGTCTCTGGCTCCTTCTCCCGGGACAGGCGAGGCCGGCGCGCATGGACTCCCGTCCACACCGGGTGGATAATCGGCCACACCATGCGGCCCGATCCCGATCGGACGGACCTTCGCACCGACGTCACCCACCTCCCGCTCGTCAGCTCGCGCGCCGCGCCCGTGCTCGAGTGGAGCGACGCCAAGGGGGCGCACCGGCACGTCGTCGCGGGGCGGACGCTGGCCGGCTCCTCGGAGCAGAGCCAGCTGCGGATCTTCGACAAGCAGGTCTCGCGGACCCACGCCGAGCTCGAGCCGCGGGACGACGGCCTCTGGGTGCGCGACCTGGGCAGCTTGAACGGGACCTTCGTGGAACGCGTGCGGGTCGAGCGCGCGCGCGTGCCCGAGGGCGGCGCCGTGCGGCTGGGTGCCGTGAGCCTCGCCCTGCGGCAGACCGAGACCAAGACGGTGGAGCTCTGGCCGGCCGATCGACTGGGCGACCTCATCGGCCGCTCCGCGCCGATGCGCGAGCTGTTCATGCGCCTGGTGGGCTTCGCGAGCTCGCCGGCGCCCGTGCTCGTGACCGGAGAGACCGGGACCGGCAAGGAGCTCGTGGCCCGCGCCCTCCACGAGCACTCGCCCCGCCGCGGCGGGCCGTTCGCGGTCGTCGACTGCGGCTCGCTGCCGGAGACGCTCTTGCAGGCGGAGCTGTTCGGCCACGCGCGCGGCGCGTTCACCGGCGCCCACGAGGCGCGCGAGGGGGCCGCGGCGGCCGCCGCCGGGGGCACGCTCTTCCTCGACGAGGTGGGCGAGCTGCCGCTGGAGATGCAGCCCAAGCTGCTCCGCCTCATCGAGGCCGGCACGGTCCGCCGGCTGGGGGACAGCCAGTACCGGACGGTGGACGTGCGCGTGGTGGCGGCGACCCACCGCGACCTCGGCGCGATGGTGGCGCAGGGGACCTTCCGGGAGGACCTCTTCTACCGGCTCGCCGTGCTGCCGCTCGAGGTGCCGCCGCTGCGCGCCCGGCCCGAGGACCTCGAGCCGCTGCTCGCCTCCTTCCTGAACGGCAAGGCGATCGACGCGACGACGCTCGCCGCCCTCGAGGCCCACCGCTGGCCGGGCAACGTGCGCGAGCTGCGGACCCTGGCGCAGCGGGCGGAGCTGATGGGCTGGCGGCAGGCCCTCGAGATGCTGCGCTCCGGCCGGAGCGGCGAGGCCGGTCTGCCGCAGGTGTCGCTCGCCACCTCGTTCAAGCAGGAGCGCGAGCGCTGGCTCGACCACCTCGAGCGGGAGTACATCGCGGGGCTCATGCGCAAGCACGACCGCAACGTGACCCGCGTGGCCGAGGCGGCGGGCCTCGACCGCAGCTACGTGCACCGGCTCCTCAAGAAGCACGGCATCTGAGCCATGTCCGAGCGCATCGGCCGCTACCTCCTGTTCGACGAGTTCGCGCGCGGAGGCATGGCGACGGTCCACCTGGGGCGGCTGGACGGCCCCGTCGGCTTCCGCCGCATCGTCGCCATCAAGCGGCTGAACAAGGAGGCCGCCGAGGGCCCGGAGACGCGCCTCTCGCTGCAGGACGAGGCGCTCATCAGCTCGCGTATCATCCACCGCAACGTGGTGCAGGTGTTCGACGTGGTGGAGTCCGCCGGCAACCTCCTGCTCGTCATGGAGTACGTGCACGGGCTGTCGCTCTCGGCGCTGCTCAAGGAGGCGCGGGCGCGCCGCGAGCCGCCGCTGCCCGCCGTGGCGTGCGCGATCATCGCCGACGCGCTCGAGGGCCTGCAGGCGGCCCACGAGGCCACCGACGCCGAGGGCAAGCCGCTCGAAATCGTCCACCGCGACATGTCGCCGCAGAACATCCTGGTGGGCGCGGACGGCGTGTCGCGCGTCCTCGACTTCGGGATCGCCAAGGCGCGCGTGAAGATGCAGCACACCTCGCCCGGGCTGCTCAAGGGCAAGATCCTCTACATGGCGCCCGAGCAGATCCACGGCAAGGCCTCGCGCGCCTCCGACATCTACTCCACGGGGCTCGTGCTCTACGAGGCGCTGATCGGCAAGCGCGCCTTCGAGGATCAGCCGTCGGAGGGGGAGGCGATGGCGGCGATCATGCTGGGCAAGATCCAGCCGCTGCGCGAGCTTCGGCCCGACCTCCCGGTGCCGCTCGTCCAGATCGTCGACCGGGCGCTCTCCCGCGAGCCGGCGCAGCGCTTCGCGAGCGCGCGCGAGATGGCCGTGGCGCTGCGGGCCTGCGGCTGTGCGCCGCCGGAGGCCGTGGCCCGGTGGGTGGCCGGCCTCGCGGGGTCGACGCTGGAGGCGCGGCAGCAGGTGGTGCGCCGGGTCGAGTCCTCGAAGGACGTCGAGCCGGAAGCAGCGGCGCTGGTGCCGGCGAGGCCGGCTGGCCGGCCGCTCCGGACCACGCTCGGCGCCGGGGCCGCGCTCTTCGCGTTGGCTGGCCTGGCGGCCGCGGGCGTGCTGTGGCGGCGCGCGACGCCTCCCGCGCATGTCGCCGCGCCCGCCGCCGCGCCGGCGCCGTCGACGGCCGCACCGCCGGCAGCTCCCGAACCTCCGGCGCCAGCCGCTGCCGTCCCCCGCGTCACGGTGCCGCCGGTCGACGTCGTTCCCGCTGCCGCCCCCGGGCACCGCGCCGTCTCCAAGAGTCATCGGCGCGACCGACGGTCCAGCGCGCGACCGGATTGCGATCCGCCCTACCGGATCGACCAGAACGGCCACAAGCAGTTCAAGGCCGAGTGCTTCTGATCCGGCGAGAGCGACCGGCCGGGGAGAGGATACTTTCTCGCGGCCCCAGCCTGGGGAATAATGGCGGCGATGACCTTCTTCGCGCTCGTCGCCGCTGCGTCGTTCGTCGCCGGCCCCGGGGAGCGGGCCGTGGTCCACGCATGCATCGACTCGTCCAGCCAGGGGCAGGTGCTGCGCGATCGAGGCGACCTCATCGGCGCGCGGGCCCAGTTTCGCGCCTGCGCGGCCGACGCCTGCCCGCGCGCCATTCGCAGCGACTGCACACGCTGGCTGGCCAGCGTGGAGCAGGCCATCCCGACGCTCGTGGTGGCCGTGCGGCGCGGAGAGCTCGACGTGCCGGGCGTGAGCGTGACCGTGGACGGCGTCCCCGTGCGGGCCGACGGCCATCCGTTCGAGATCGACCCGGGGAACCACCAGCTGGAGGCGGTCAAGGACGGGGTGGCGCAGCACGAGGCCATCGTGGTCGCGGCTGGCGAGCGGAACAGGCTGCTCGTGATCCAGTGGAAGGGCGCCGCCCCCGCCCCCGCGCCCGCGCGGCTCCAGGCCGCCGCGCCTCCCGAGGTGAAAGCCGCCGCTCCGCGCCCGCAGGCATCGTCCCACGCCGTCGGAGGGCCGCTGGTGCTCGGCGCGATCGGCGTCGCCGGCCTGGGGGTCTTCGCGGGCGTGGGCGCCTGGGGGCAGAACGAGCTGAACGGCATCACCAGCTCCCCGTGCGGCCAATCGAAGAGCTGCGCGCCGGGAACCACCGACGGCGTCCAGACTAAGTACGTCGTCGCGGACGTGGGCCTTGGCGTGGGAATTGCGTCTCTTGCCGCCGCGCTCGTGTGGTACGTGATCCCGATCCGGCCTGCTGCCGTTGCTCTGTCGACCGACGGTCGTTCCCTGGCGCTCTCCGGGCGCTTCTGATGCGCCGCGCGGCGCTGGCAGCGGCGCTCTGCTGCGGCCTCGCGGGCGGCTGCCTGTGCGGCAACATCCCCGACGTGAGCGCCAACTACGACGCGGGTGTCGCCACGACGGGCGGCTCGGTGGCCGGCACGTCGGCTTCCGGGGGCCGCACGAGCACGGGAACGATCGGCGGCGAGACGAGCACGGGCTCCACCGGCGGCGGCTCGAGCTCCGGCGTCTCGAGCGCCAGCTCGACGACGGGCGGCCCGGGCACGACGGGTGCCGCGATCGGTACCACCGGCTCGGGCGGCACCACCGGCTCGAGCGGTCCCGCAGGCACCACGGGTACCACGGGCACGGCCGGCGGCTCCTCCGGCTCCGGCAGCTCGAGCGGCGGAACGTCGGGCGGCACGGGCTCGTCCGGCGGCCTGCCCACCTGGACCGCCTGTCGCGCCGGCCAGCCGCTCGCGATCGACGGGAACCCCGCGCCCTGGTCGGCGGTGCCGGGCTTCTTCATGCCGTACACGGATGCCCTCATCGGTCCGTCGTACCCGGTCGCGCCCACGAGCGACGCGCAGCTCAGCGCCACGGTCAAGACGGCCTGGGACTCGACCCGCCTGTACGTCTTCGTGGAGGTGACCGACCCCACGGTCGTGGACTTCGCGAGCGCCCAGTACCTCTACGAGAACGACAGCACCGAGCTGTACGTCGACGGCACCGATTCCCGGCTCCCCGCCTACGACGCGGGCGACTACCAGCTCACCGTGAATGCGTTCGGCCAGGGAGCCGGCTTCCAGGGCAACCCGAAGACGATAGACGCCGGTCTCTGGGCCTTCGCGGCCGCGCTGACCGACGCGGGCTACGACGTGGAGTACGGCGTCCCCTGGGCGCTGATCCTGGGCAACGACGGCGGCGCGATCGGCTTCGACGTCGCCGTGAACGGCAACGACGGCGGAGGGCCCTGGCGCGAGAGCCAGCTCATGTGGAGCGGCGACGGCGGCGCGTTCTTCGATCCCCAGCAGTTCGGGCAGCTGCGCCTCGATCACGGGCTCTGCGGCGCGGACGCAGGGTAGGGCGGGCGTCGAGGGGTGCGTTCGAGCGGCCCGTCGGCGGTGAGGACTCCCGTCCACGGAGCGCGGACGGCTGGCCACGGGCTCCCGGCGCAAGCCACCGGGATCACGGACGTGCGCGGAGGCTCGCGCGCGGCACGCGAGGTGCTCTGATAGGCTGGCAGGAGGTTGCTCATGCGCAAGCTCGCCTTGGCCGTTGCCCTCTCGTCGAGCCTCTCTGCCGCCCGGGCCTGGGCGGCGCTCATCGTTCCCCCCTTCGTCGCGGACGGCGGCCACCAGAACGACGCCTTGATCCACGACGGCCTTCTCGACGCGACGCTGTACGGTGCCGACCCGACCGGCCAGACCGACTCGACCGCGGCCATCCAGGCGGCCATCGACGACGGCCGCGACTACCTGCTCACGACCTACCTGCCGGCGGGCACCTACCTGATCTCCGACACGCTGCTCGGGACCGAGAACAGCGCCACGGGCGGCTATGGCTGGTGCTACAACACGCAATCGAACCCGGGCACCGCCACGACCGACTGGGGGACCGCGCAGGCGCCCACGCTCGTCGGCCCGCCGACCGGCCCGCGTGCCGTGCTGAAGCTGGCCGACGCGAGCTCTGGCTTCGGCGATCCCACGAATCCGAAGCCGGCCATCCACTTCGTCGACCTGGGGCCGGCGAGCCAGTACGTGAACGCCACCGTGGGCGCCTACGACTGCCTCATGTACTCGGTGATCCGGGACGTGGACTTCGAGCTCGGCAACAACCCGGGCGCCATCGGCGTGCAGTTCTACTCGGCCCAGTACTCCTACATGTCGGACGTCTCCGTGGATGCGACGAACGCCTATGCCGGCATCGAAGGCGCGCCGGCCACCTCCGACTGGGTGAACCTCTCCGTCAACGGCGGTCAGTACGGCCTCCTGCTCGACAACGCGGGCACGAGCAGCCTCGTCGGGATCTCGCTGTCGAACCAGTCCGTCTCGGGCCTCTCCTACTCGGGGCTCGGCGCCACCACGCTGGTCGGCTTCCAGATCACGGAAGCGGCGGCTGCGCCGGTGGTCATCTCTCCGTGCAACGGCGTGCCGCAGATCAACGCCTTCGCGCTCGTCGACGGGACGATCACGCAGCAGAGCGGCAGCGGCCCCGCCATCGCGAACGCCTCGGCGGTGAACCTGTTCGTCCAGAACGTCTACGTGCAGACCCCGGGCACGCTCGTGCAGAGCGGGTCGGCGACGGTGGCGGGCAGCGGCGCGACCGACCTGGTCGCCGAGTATGCGTATACCGACACGGCACTGACGGGCGCGGACTATGCGCCCAACACGAGCTACGATCTCGTCAACGGCGTCATCGGGCAGCAGGGGGTCTCCAGCGTGCAGCTCGGGGCCGGTCCGCCGCCGGGCGATCTGCTGCTCCGTCACCTGCCGGGCCCCTTGCCGTGGCCGACGGACCCCGCGGCGCTGGACGTCACCTCGTTCGGGGCCGATCCCACGGGCTACGTCGATTCGACCGCGGCGATCCAGCAGGCGATCCAGGCCAGCCTCGGCCAGGGCGACGAAGTCTTCCTCCCCCGCGGCACCTACCTCGTTTCGGGGACGCTCACGCTGAACCCCAACACGCGCCTCTTCGGCATCCCGGGCCCGAAGACCACGCTCTGGGCGAGCACCTGGAACCCCCAGGGGCAATTCGTGCCCTTCGTGCAGACCGCCAACACGGCGGCCGGCAGGACCTTCGTCGGCGACGTGCAGATCGCCACGCCGAACGACGACGCGGACGGGCTCGGCCTCGCGCAGAGCTACCTGGGCGCGATCGACTGGCAGGCCGGCGCGAGCTCGATCCTCTGGCACGCGGTCGTCAACCTGACGCCGGACTGGGGCACCAATCCGGATCTGAGCTCGGCCGCCACGGACCTCGTCCACGTGGAGCAGAACGGCGGCGGTCGCTGGTACGGCCTGCAGCTCACGGCCGACTTCACGGCCACCCGCACCGAAAACCCGGCGTATCGGTTCTTGCTCGTGGACGGCACGAGCGCGCCGCTGACGCTCTACGGCCCGAACTTCGAGCACGCCAACGGCGACGATTTCGTCGAGGTCCGGAATGCCGCCAACGTGCGGGTGATGGAGACCAAGACCGAGTGCCGCACCACCTGGCTCGCGGTGGAGGGCTCGAGCAACGTCGGCCTCTACGGCCTCGGTGGCGACTGGGCCCCGGAGAACACCGGCGTCGGCCTGTCCGTCGACGCTTCCACGAACGTTCAAGCCGTGAACCTCGGCTGGTATGGATCCGAGGGGGGCACGGGGACGTCCTCGTGGTGGTACGCCTACGCCGCCGGCGGCGGCTTCGCCGATGCGGGGGTCAACTGGGACGACGGCGTCAGCCTGTTGCAGGAGGGGACCTTCGACGAGACGCACTTCCCGCACTGCGGCGACGGCTCGTGCGACGGCGCCGAGACGAGCGTCAACTGTCCGCAGGACTGCGGCGGCGGGACCACGGGCTCGGCGGCCGGCGGCACCGTGGGCTCGACGGGCGGCGGATCCACGGGTGGCGCCAGCTCCGGCGGCACGACGTCGGGCGGCACCTCCAGCGGCGGCAACGTCTGGACGGCTTGCCGGGCACCGAAGGCCTTCGCGATCGGCGGCGACCTCTCCGCCTGGTCCGGGGTTCCGAGCTTCCTGCTCCCACACACGGACGCCGTCGTCGCGCCCACGTCGCCCGTCGCGCCCGCGAGCGACGCGCAGCTCAGCGCGACCGTCCAGACCGCCTGGGACGCGACGGCCCTGTACGTGCTCGTGCAGGTGACCGACCCGACGGTCGTCGACTTTCCCGACGCGAGCTACCCCTACGAGAACGACAGCGTCGAGCTGTACGTCGACGGCACCGATTCGCGGCTCGCGGCCTACGATGCAGGGGACTACCAGCTCACGGTGACGGCCTTCGGTGAGGCGGCCGCCTACCAGGACGGTCCGAGCCTGGGCAGCGCCGGCTTCAGCTACGCGGCGGTCCGCACCGGCGGGGGCTACGCGGTGGAGTACGGCGTGCCGTGGGCGCTGCTCGTGGGGAACGACGCCGGCACGGTGGGCTTCGACGTGGCCGTCAACGGCAACGACGGCGGCGGCCCCTGGCGCGAGAGCCAGCTCATGTGGAGCGGCGACGGCGGCGCCTACCGCGATCCGCAGCAGTTCGGGCGGCTCGTCCTGGGCGGCGAGGTTTGTGGTGTCGCGGGCGGCACCGGCGGCGGCAGCAACGGTGGCGGGAGCACCGGTGCCGTCTCCACGACCGGGGGAGCCGGAAGCTCGACCGGCCGCGGAGGCTCGGGCGGGGGTACGGGCACGTCGACGTCCGGCGGCGGGGCCTCCACCGGAAGCGGCAGCGCGACCGCGGCGCCCAGCGGGGGCTGCAGCTGCGGCGGC
This sequence comes from Myxococcales bacterium, assembly GCA_035508175.1. Lineage (GTDB taxonomy): Bacteria > Myxococcota > Myxococcia > Myxococcales > JAKAPL01 > DATJNL01. The sequence goes on along the minus strand of DATJNL010000518.1, from coordinate 5,409 downwards.
TCCGGCGGCCTCGACGGGACCCTGCTCGCCGCGCTCTCGCTCGCGGGGCTCCTCGGGCGGCGGCGTCGAGCGCTCCGCGCGGGACGCCCTTGATTCGGGCGCCACGCCGAACCGGAACACCGTCTCCGGAGTGAAGCCGCCGCAGAGCGGGTCGACGACCGGGGAGGTGGCGGGCGCCACTCTCAGGCCGCCGGTCGTGCGGGCGGCGGCGCCGCGCCTGCCGGTGCGTCCGGGGAACGCTCGCGAACGAAGGCGCCCAGCTCGGCGATCGCCCGCCGCGCCTCGGGGACGAAATCGAACAGGTGAAAGACGTGCCAGAGTCCGTCCCACACCTTCATGGTCGCGTCGACGCCGGCGGCGCGCGCACGCTCGACGAACCGCCGGTTGTCGTCGAGGAGCAGCTCCTCGCTGCCCACGTGCAGCAAGAGCGGCGGCAGGCCTCGCAGGTCGCCCAGGGCCGGCGAGACGCGGGGCAAGCTCGGGTCGGCCGTGCCCAGGTACCAGGCGGGCACCTCGAAGAGGAAGCGCGGGTCGAGGAAGGCCTCCCGCCGCAGCGCCGCCGGCTCGATCGGGAACGTGAAGTCGGTCACGGGGGCGATGGTGAGCACCGCCGCCGGCAGGGGGTCGCCCGCCTCGCGCAGGGTGAGGAGCGTCGCCAGCGCCAGGTTGCCGCCGGCGGAATCGCCGGCGATCGCGATCCGCCCGGGTGAGAAGCCCTCGCCCAGCAACCAGCGGTAGCTGGCGACGCAATCGTCGAGCGCGGCGGGGAAGGGGTGCTCCGGCGCGAGTCGATACCGCGGCAACAGGGTCCGCGCCCCGGCCGCGCGGGCGATCCCGTGCGCCAGCCGGCCGTGCGTCTCTGGCGAGCAGATGGCGAAGCCGCCGCCGTGCAGGTAGAGCAGCACGCGGTCGCTCGCGCCCGGCGGCTCGATGGAGAGGGCGGGTACCCCGCCTGCCTGCACCTCCTTCACCGTGGCCGAAGCGGGCAGGCGCGGGGTCCGCTCGCGGCGGCGCATCCTGGCCACGTCCGCCCCGAAGAACCAGCGGCGCAGGACGTGGCGAACGACGAAGCGGGTCAGGCGCGCCACGAGGCTCATGCCGGGTCCGGCACGAGCACAACCTTGCCCACGTTGGCGCGGCTCTCGATGCGCCCGTGCGCCTCGGCCACGCGGGAGAAGGGAAAGACCTGATCGACGTGCGGGCGGATCGCGCCCTCGTCGAGCAGCCGCACCAGCGTGTCGAGGCCGCTGCGAATCACCTCGCCCTCGCCGAACAGGTGGCCGAGGTTCAACCCCATCACCGCGTGGTTGTCGCCCATGAGCGTCATGGGGCGGAAGGCCGGCTGCTGCAGCACCTGCGAGGCGGCGAGCAGCAGGCTGCGCTTTCCCGGCTTGGCCACGTTGGCGACCCCGTAGATCATGAGCCGCCCGAGCGGGGCGAGCAGCCGGTAGTTCTTGCGCCAGTTGCGGCCGCCCATGGGGTCGAGGATCAAGTGCACGCCCTTGCCGTCGGTGAGCCGGGACACCTCCGCCTCGAAGTCCTGCGTGCGGTAGTCGATCGGGTGGTGCACGCCCTGCTCGCGCAGGAAAGCGTGCTTGCCCGCCGAGGCCGTGCCGAAGATCGTGATGCCGGAGACGCGCCGCGCGAGCTGGATGGCCGCGAGGCCCACGCCCCCCGCGGCCATGTGGATCAGCACGCGCTCGCCCTCACGCAGGCGCCCGTAATCCGAGACCAGGAGGACGGCGGTGGCGTAGACGACCGGCACCGCGGCGGCCTCCTCGAACGACAGCTTCTCGGCCATGCGGCGCACGAACGCGGCGCCGGTGCAGACGAGCGACGCGTGGCCGCCGAAGTGACAGAGCGCCCAGACGCGGTCCCCCGGCGCGAAGCCAGCGACGCCTTCGCCGAGCGCGTCGACCGTGCCCGCGACTTCGTAGCCCACGACGCAGGGCGGCTTGGGCGCGTCCGGGTAGAGGCCCTGCCGCGCGCTCACCTCCGCGAAGTTGAGGCCGGCGGCCCGGACCGCGATGCGGACCTCGCCGGCGCGAGGCGTGGGATCCGGCAGCTCGCGGACCGCGAGCACGCTCGAATCGCCGTGACGGGGGATGACGATGGCTTTCAAGGGTGGCCTCCCGGGCGGTACTCTACCATCGTGAGGGTCTGCCTCGCGGCAGTTCTGCTGGCGGCGTGCTCGTCGAGCCTCGGGCCGGATTCGGGAGTCCCCGTCCGGGACGCGGGTGCCCGGGGGACCTCGTGCAGTGGCCCGCGCTGCGGCGACTGCGCGGGCGGACAGTGCGGAAGCAGCGGCGGGTCTTCGGGCGGCGACGGGGGTGCTGCGGCTCCAGACGGGGGCGCCGCGGACGGGGGCGACGGGGGAGGGGGCGACGCCGGCTCGGCCGATGACGCGGGCCGCGACGCCGGAGGGGCGACTTGCAGCCAGCCTCCGTGCGTCGACTCGGTCGGCGGCGTGCTGACGCCGGAGGGCCTCGCGGTCGACCCGGTGGGGAACGTGCTCGTCGCCAATGCCGACGAGGAGGACATCGTCTCGATCGCTCCGGGCGGCGCCATTTCCCCCTTTGCGGGAAGCGGGGTCCAAGGGTGGCTGGACGGGCCGGCGGCCACCGCGGAGTTCGACGGTCCCTGCGCGCTGGCGCTCGACGATGCCGGGAACCTCTACGTGGCCGACCGGGACGGCAGCCGCATCCGCCGCATCGCGCCAGGCGGGGACACCACCACCGTGGCGGGCAACGGCGACGCAGGTTGGGCGGACGGCACGGGCGGTCCCGACGGCACCGCCCGATTCTCGGCGCCGCGCGCCGTGGCCGTCGACGCTTCCGGCAATCTCTACGTGGCGGACGCTCAGAACAACCGGATCCGCAAGATCGCCCCCGACGGCTCGACCACGACGCTCGCGGGCAACGGCGTCGCGGGCTGGGCGGACGGACCGGGCGACGTCGCGGAATTCCAGCTGCCGTCGGGCATCGCGGTCGACGCGGCCGGCAACGTCTACGTCGGCGACTCCCGCAACAACCGCATTCGCGAGATCGGGCCCGACGGGACGACCACGACCCTCGCAGGCAACGGCGACGCCGGCTGGATCGACGGGAGCGGCGCGGTGGTCGAGCTGTCGCAGCCGCAGGGCCTGGCCATCGACGGCGCGGGCAACGTCTTCGTCGCGGATCTCGAGAACGGCGTGGTGCGCGAGGTGGCGCCGGATGGAACCACCACGACCCTCGCGGGTACCTTCCGCGAGCCCGAGGACGTCGCGCTCGACGCCCGGGGTGACGTGTACGTGGCCGACACCGGCAACGGGGCGGTCGACGTCATCCGGCGCTGACGCCCGCTCGCGGCGAGCCGCGACTCCGTAGTACGAAGGAAGCATGAAGCGCGCCGGTCTCGCCCTCGCCGCCCTCGTGGCGGCCGCACCAGCCGCCGCCTCCATCGCCCGGGCCCTTTCGCTCGACGACCTGGCCGCGCGCGCGGAGGTCGTCGTTCTCGGGCGAGTCACGGCGCAGGCGCCTCGGTGGACCCCCGATCACCGGCGCATCGTCACCCGCGTCACCGTCCGGGTCGAGGAGCTCTGGAAGGGGAGCGCGGGTGCGACGATCACGGTGTTGCGACCCGGCGGCGAGCTCGACGGTCTCGGGCAGGTCGTGCTGGGCGAGGCGCGCTTCGCCGTGGGGGAGCTGGTGGTGCTGTTCCTGGTCAAGCGCGGCGATTTCTACCGCGTGGTCGGAATGTCCCAGGGTGCGTTCCGCGTCGAGGGCGGCACGGCCACGCAGGATCTCCGTGAGCTGGCGCTCGTGCGCGCGTCGCCCGACGGCCCACGGATCGGCGCGCACGGTGAAGGCGCTCTACCGCCCATGGCGCTCGGCGATCTCGAGGCGCGCGTCGCCGCCGCGGCCCACTGAGCTCGTCAGGCGCTGATCGCGCTCTCCTCGCGCGCGCGGTGAACGACGTTGCGGCCGCCGCGCTTGCCCAGGTACATGGCCTCGTCGGCGAGCTTGAGGAGCGCCTCCTTGTCGAGGGCGTCGTCGGGGCAGGTGGCGACGCCGACGCACACCGTGACGTGGAGGTTCAGTCCCTCGCGGGCCAGGAAGCGGTGCTCCTCGATCGTGCGCCGGATGCGCTCGGCAACCACGCGCGCTCCCTCCGGGCCCGTCCCCGGAAGCACCACGGTGTATTCGTCTCCGCCGTAGCGGGCCACGACGTCGCCGTCGCGGACGCAGCCCCGCAGCACGCGGCCCACCTCGACGAGCAGGGCCGAGCCCCGGGGATGTCCGTGCTCGTCGTTGATGCGCTTGAAGTAGTCGACGTCGAGGAAGAGGAGCGAGAAGGGCGCCGGCGCGCGGCCTTCGCTGGCCGACAGCGTCAGCCGATCGAGCGTCAGGTGGAGGTAGCGGTGGTTGTGCAGGTGGGTCAGGTCGTCGACGAAGGCGAGGTCCTTCACCTCCGCGTAGCGCGAGGAATTCTCCAGGGCGAGCCCCACGTGCCGGCCCAGGTACTCGCAGGCGCGCAGCCGCTCGGAATCCGGGACGCCGTGCGGGAAGGCGAGGGCGGCGGCGGCGACGGTGCGGCCGCCGTGCGCACAGGGCACGAGCGCCAGCGGGGCGCCGCGCAGGTCGGCGGGCAGCGTCTCGGGCTCGAGGAGGCGAGACGCCGGGCCGAGGTTTGCGAGCGCGGGCGCGAGCGAGCGCAGGTAGAGCCCCTGCGCGTCCGGAGCGAGGTCGAGCTGCGCCACCAGGGCGGCCTCGCCGGCGGGTCCGAGCGTGAAGAGCGCGCCGACGCCGGCTTCCGCCTCGGCGGCCAGGGCGTACAGGGAGAGGGGCAGGAGGCGGTCGCGGTCGAGGGTGGCGGTGATGCGCTGGCAGGTCTCGAAGATCCCGACGTGCCGGCGCAGCGACGCGTTCTCGCGCAGCAGGCGGCGCGTCGCGAGGCATCGGGACACGGCCAGCTGCAGCGCCTCCATCGCCACCGGCTTGATCAGGTAGTCCTGGGCCCCGCTCTGGATGGCCCGGACGGCGGGCGCCACCTCGTCGAGCGCGGTGATGACGATCACCCCGACGTCCTGGCGGCGGCGCCGCAGCTCGGCCAGGATGCCCAGGCCGTCCATGCCCGGCATCACCAGATCCGTGACCACCACGTCGAAGCGGTGCACGGCGCAGGCGTCGAGGGCCGCTTCGCCGCTCGCGACCGTCACGACCTCGTAGCCGGCGCGCGTGAGGTAGTCGCCGTACAGACGACGAGAGAAATTCTCGTCGTCGACGAGGAGCACATGACCCTTGGTCATCGGCTGGTACGGCCTCCAATCCCCGGCCTCGTATCAATTGTACTCCAGAGGGTGCCTCCAGCAGAAGGGTGCCACCGGGGGCTGCCGCCCCCGCCCCCCCCGCTGCTGCATCCGATCTC